>NZ_JBITSX010000054.1:0-35772 GCF_044541255.1 Pseudomonas sp. NPDC085632
CATAACTCTTTGAATCTCAAGGAGTTTTCCGTTTCGACTGCGCCGGAAGTGGGGCGAATTATAGACATCTGAAATCTGCCGTCAACCGTTAATTTCGCTTTTCTTTCAATCACTTGCAGATTGGTTAAAAAACGACCAAACGCCTCTCTATATAGGAAGGAAACACTACTCCCTCTATATAGAGGGATCATCAGAGCACCCCAGCCGCCTTCAACTCAGCCACCGCACCCGCGCCCAAGCCCAGCACACTCTGCAGAACCTCCAGCGTATGCTCACCCAATAAAGGCGGCGCGAGGCGGTACTCAACCGGCGTCTGCGACAAACGGATCGGGCTGGCGACTTGGGGCACCATCCCCGCCAACGCATGCGGCAGCTCTATCGCCAGGCCGCGGGCTTTCACCTGCGGATCTTCAAACACCTGCGACAGATCATTGATCGGCCCACACGGCACGCCGGCCTGCTCCAATTGAACCACCCATTCAGCGGTAGTCTTGAATACCGTCGCCTGGCGAATCAATGGAATCAACACCGCCCGATTCGCTACTCGCAGCTTATTAGTAGCAAACCGCGGATCGTCAGCCCACTGCGGTTGCCCCGCCACTTCGGCAAACTTGCGGAACTGCCCGTCGTTACCCACGGTAAGAATGAAGTCGCCGTCGGCCGTAGGAAAGTCCTGATAAGGCACGATGTTTGGATGCGCATTGCCCAGACGCTTAGGCGCATTGCCCGTGGTCAGATAATTCATCGCCTGGTTGGCCAGACACGCTACCTGAACATCCAGCAACGCCATATCGATGTGCTGACCACCTCCGTCGTGATCGCGATGAGCCAACGCCGCCAGTATCGCGACAGTCGAATAAAGCCCCGTAAGGATATCCGTCAGTGCCACACCGACCTTCACCGGCCCGGCGCCTTCATCGCTCTCGGGACGACCGGTCAGGCTCATCAGCCCACCCAGTCCCTGAATCATGAAGTCATAGCCGGCACGCTTGGCATAAGGCCCGGTCTGACCGAAGCCAGTAATCGAGCAATAGATCAGATTCGGGTTGAGCGCCTTCAGCGACGCATAGTCCAGCCCATAAGCCGCAAGGCCACCGACCTTGAAGTTTTCGATAAGGATGTCCGACTTGACCGCCAGATCGCGCACCAGCTTCTGCCCCTCGGGACGCGTGAAGTCGATGGTCACCGATTGCTTGTTGCGGTTGGCTGACAGGTAATAAGCTGCCTCTGACGTGTTCTCGCCATAAGCGTCCTTAAGGAAGGGGGGCCCCCAGGCGCGAGTGTCGTCACCATTGCCAGGGCGCTCGACCTTGATCACCTCCGCACCAAGGTCGGCGAGGATCTGCCCGGCCCAAGGCCCGGCCAACACTCGCGATAAATCCAGTACCCGCAGATGCGACAGCGCGCCCATGGTCGCTCTCCTATTAATAGAACGCCTGCAGACCGGTTTGCGCACGCCCAAGGATCAGCGCGTGGACGTCGTGAGTGCCTTCATAGGTATTCACCACTTCCAGGTTAACCAGATGACGCGCCACGCCAAACTCGTCGGAGATACCGTTACCACCCAACATGTCGCGCGCCATACGGGCGATGTCCAGCGACTTACCGCAGGAGTTACGCTTCATGATCGAAGTGATTTCGACCGCAGCCGTGCCTTCGTCCTTCATACGACCCAGACGCAGACAACCTTGCAGCGCCAGCGTGATCTCGGTCTGCATGTCGGCCAGTTTCTTCTGGATCAGCTGAGTAGCGGCCAATGGACGACCGAATTGCTGACGATCCAGCGTGTACTGGCGAGCGGTGTGCCAGCAGAATTCGGCAGCGCCCAGTGCGCCCCAGGAAATGCCGTAGCGCGCAGAGTTCAGGCAGGTGAACGGACCTTTCAAGCCACGCACATCCGGGAAGATGTTCTCTTCCGGCACGAACACGTTATCCATGACGATTTCACCAGTGATCGATGCACGCAGACCAACCTTGCCGTGAATCGCCGGAGCGCTCAGGCCTTTCCAGCCCTTCTCCAACACGAAACCACGGATGTCGCCGGCGTCGTCCTTGCCCCAGACCACGAACACATCAGCGATCGGGCTGTTGGTGATCCACATCTTCGCGCCAGTCAGGCTGTACCCGCCCTCGACTTTGCGTGCACGAGTAATCATCGCACCTGGGTCGGAACCGTGATTAGGCTCGGTCAGGCCGAAACAGCCGATCCATTCGCCGGAGGCCAGTTTCGGCAGGTATTTCTGTTTCTGTGCTTCGGTACCGAATTCATTGATCGGCACCATGACCAGCGACGACTGCACGCTCATCATCGAGCGATAGCCGGAGTCGACACGCTCCACTTCGCGAGCAATCAGGCCGTAGCTGACATAGTTGAGGCCACTGCCACCGTACTGCTCGGGGATGGTCGCGCCCAACAGACCAACTTCGCCCATTTCGCGGAAGATCGCCGGGTCAGTCTTCTCATGACGGAAAGCTTCGAGGACACGCGGCGCGAGGCTCTGTTGAGCGAACTGCTCGGCGGTGTCGCGGATCATGCGCTCTTCTTCGGTGAGCTGTTGATCCAGCAGCAGGGGATCGATCCAGTTGAAGCTAGCTTTGGCGCCCATGAGTGTGTCCTCGTAAATCGGCTGAATTAACGTGGCATTGATCCTAGGCGCGGTTCGCCGTCGCGGCAAACGAGGATTTCGCATTCTGTTGTGCTAATTTCTCACTCCGAAACGTCGCGAAATGCCTTTTATGCGGCGCATTAGTGAGGTTGACGTACATGCGCAGGAAAATCCCCAGCACTACCGCCCTGATCAGCTTCGAAGCCGCCGCGCGCCACGAGAGCTTTACCCGCGCTGCCGAAGAACTTTCCCTCACCCAAGGCGCCATTTGCCGACAGATTGCCAGCCTTGAGGAGTTCCTCAGCGTGGAACTGTTCCGACGCTCGCGACGCGGAGTGAAGCTGACCGAAGCGGGACTCTCCTACAGCCGCCGGGTCGCGACGCAACTCGATGCGGTTGAGCGCGACACTCTCTCAGTGATGGGCCAGCAAGGCACCAATGTGATCGAACTCGCGGTGGTGCCGACGTTCGGCACGCAATGGCTACTGCCGCGTCTCAAGGATTTCCAGCTCAAGCACCCGGAAGTCACGGTCAACCTGACCAACCGCACCCGGCCCTTTCTGTTTGCCGATACCGAATTCGATGCTGCGATTTACTTCGGCGATGCCGATTGGTCCGGTACCGAATCCCACAGGCTGATGGGCGAGAATCCGATGCCGGTGTGCAGCCCTGCCCTACTCGGCAACAAGACCCATCTGACAGCCGATGAGATTGTCGAGCTACCGCTGCTGCAGCAAACCACGCGCCCCTATGCCTGGCGCCAATGGTTCAACTCGCAGCACCTGAATATCCCCCGCGACATGACAGGTCCGCGCTACGAGCTATTCTCCATGCTCGCCCAGGCGGCCATGCACGACATGGGGATCGCGCTGATTCCACCGTTCCTGATCCAGCGTGAACTGGCCGAGAAGCGCTTGGTGATTGCCAACCCGCAGGCGCTCTCCAGCATCAAGGCGTATTACTTGATGATTCCCGAGCGAAAGGTCGAATCAGCGTCCCTCAAGGCATTTCGCGACTGGCTGGTGAGCCAGGCAAACAGCTACAGCCTAGAAGGATAAGGGCTTACAGGGATAGCTAACCCCGTAGTCAGGAAATACAAAGCCCTACAGATATAAGTATTTGTCGCAATTTCACTGACTGTATCCGAAAGTCGTACAGACGTCCCACAAGCGCCTGACGACGTGGCTTTGAGCCTTCATCAACGACGCATTACTGCCTATTCACGTCACCGATGAGAAATTTTTCCATATTCGGCCAGAATCCTTACAAGGCACGGTCTGCAAGGGATTCAGCTGGCCATCTGCGACATTCGGTCACGGCATGACTTGTAGTTAATTTTCCGTCACCCGTCATAATCCCTTGAAGGGCATAAAGTTCGCCTGCAAAATGCCGCGCCCCGCCCTGATTTGGCGGGATCGTGCTGATCGGCCGCCCCAGTCGCACCATCCGTAGTGCATGGGTGTCCTCAATACGATCACGCAGGAGATTTGACGTGCACATTGGTGTTCCTCTCGAACCCCAGCCCGGTGAAACACGGGTTGCTGCAACCCCGGAAACCATAAAAAAGCTGATCCGCCAAGGTCATCCCGTCCCGGTGCAAACCGGCGCCGGCGTAAAAGCCAGTGTGGTCGACAGTGCCTATGAAGCGGCAGGCGCAACCATTGGCAGTGCCAATGACGCGTTTGGCGCCGAGCTGATTCTCAAAGTGGTCGCCCCAAGCGATGCCGAACTGACGCTGATCAAGCGCGGTACGGTGCTGGTGGGCATGCTCAACCCGTTCAACAACGAAACCATCGCGAAGATGGCCGAGTGCGGCATTACCGCGTTCGCCCTCGAAGCGGCGCCGCGCACCTCGCGCGCGCAGAGTCTCGATGTGTTGTCGTCGCAGGCGAACATTGCCGGCTACAAGGCTGTGTTGCTGGCCGCTCACCACTATCCACGCTTCATGCCGATGCTGATGACCGCTGCGGGCACCGTGAAAGCGGCGCGCGTGCTGATTCTCGGCGCCGGTGTAGCCGGGTTGCAGGCGATTGCCACGGCGAAACGTCTGGGGGCGGTGATCGAAGCGTCCGATGTGCGTCCGGCGGTAAAAGAGCAGATCGAATCCCTCGGCGCGAAGTTCGTCGACGTGCCGTACGAGACCGATGAAGAGCGCGAATGCGCCGTCGGTGTCGGCGGTTACGCGCGCCCAATGCCGGCGAGCTGGATGCAACGTCAGGCGCAGGCCGTGCACGAACGCGCCAAGCAGGCTGACATCGTCATCACCACCGCACTGATTCCGGGCCGCAAGGCACCGACGCTGTTGAGCGCGGACACCGTGGCGCAGATGAAACCGGGTTCGGTGGTCATCGACCTCGCGGCGGCTCAGGGTGGCAACTGCCCGCTGACCGTGGCTGATCAGGTCGTGGTCGAAAATGGCGTGACCATTTGTGGCCCGACCAATCTGGCCGGCGAAGTCGCTGCAGACGCTTCGGCGCTGTACGCACGCAACCTGCTGGACTTCCTCAAGCTGGTTTTCACCAAAGAAGGCCAGTTCGACGTCAACCTCGAAGACGATATCGTCGCCGCGTGCCTGATGTGCCGCGACGGCCAAGTCATCCGCAAAAACGCCTAAGCAGGGATTCAGACGATGGAAGAGCTTATCTCCCCCGGTATCTACAACCTGATCATCTTCGTGCTGGCGATTTATGTCGGTTACCACGTGGTCTGGAACGTTACACCTGCGCTGCACACGCCATTGATGGCGGTGACCAACGCCATCTCCGCGATCGTGATCGTTGGCGCCATGCTGGCGGCCGCACTGACCGTAACGCCGCTGGGCAAAACCATGGGCACCCTCGCCGTGGCATTGGCAGCGGTCAATGTGTTCGGTGGCTTCCTGGTCACCCGCCGCATGCTTGAGATGTTCAAGAAGAAAGCCCCGAAAGTAAAAGAAGAGGCGCCGAAGTAATGAGCATGAATCTCGTCACGACGCTCTACCTGATCGCGTCGATCTGCTTTATCCAGGCCCTTAAAGGCCTGTCGCACCCGACTACATCGCGGCGCGGCAATCTGTTTGGCATGCTCGGCATGGCGCTGGCCATCCTGACCACCGTCGGCCTCATCTATAAGCTCGGAGCTGAGCTGGCCACTGCCGGTATCGGTTACGTGATCGTCGGCCTGCTGATCGGTGGCACCGCCGGTTCGATCATGGCCAAGCGCGTTGAAATGACCAAGATGCCGGAACTGGTCGCCTTCATGCACAGCATGATTGGTCTGGCAGCAGTGTTCATCGCGATTGCCGCCGTGGTTGAACCGCAATCGCTGGGTATCGTTAAACAGCTAGGCGATTCGATTCCGACGGGTAACCGCCTGGAGCTGTTCCTCGGTGCGGCGATCGGTGCGATTACCTTCTCTGGTTCGGTAATCGCGTTCGGCAAACTGTCGGGCAAGTACAAGTTCCGTCTGTTCCAGGGCGCACCGGTACAGTTCTCCGGTCAGCACAAGCTGAACGCCGTGCTGGGTCTGGCGACGCTGGCACTCGGCCTGACCTTCATGTTCACCGGCAACCTCACTGCGTTCGCGCTGATGCTGGCGCTGGCGTTCGTGATGGGCGTGCTGATCATCATCCCGATCGGCGGCGCCGACATGCCGGTCGTGGTGTCGATGCTCAACAGCTATTCGGGCTGGGCGGCGGCAGGTATCGGTTTCTCGCTGAACAACTCGATGCTGATCATTGCAGGCTCGTTGGTGGGTTCGAGCGGTGCGATCCTCTCGTACATCATGTGCAAGGCGATGAACCGTTCCTTCTTTAATGTACTGCTCGGCGGTTTCGGCAATACGGCAGACGCTGGCCCGGCGGGCGCGAAAGAAGCGCGGCCGGTGAAATCCGGTTCGGCAGACGACGCGACTTTCCTGCTGACCAACGCCGACACCGTGATCATCGTGCCGGGTTACGGCTTGGCTGTAGCGCGTGCACAACATGCGCTGAAAGAGCTGACCGAGAAACTGACCCACCGTGGCGTGACCGTGAAGTACGCGATCCACCCGGTTGCCGGGCGGATGCCGGGGCACATGAACGTTCTGCTCGCCGAGGCCGAAGTGCCTTACGACCAGGTGTTCGAGATGGAAGACATCAACTCCGAGTTCGGCCAGGCCGACGTGGTGCTGGTGCTCGGCGCGAACGACGTGGTCAACCCGGCCGCGAAGAACGATCCGAAATCACCGATTGCCGGCATGCCGATTCTCGAAGCGTTCAAGGCCAAGACCATCATCGTCAACAAGCGCTCGATGGCCAGCGGCTACGCCGGTCTGGACAACGAACTGTTCTACCTGGACAAAACCATGATGGTGTTCGGCGACGCGAAGAAAGTCATCGAAGACATGGTCAAAGCGGTCGAGTAATTTCCCGCTGCAATACCGAACGCCCCGACTTGTCGGGGCGTTTTTGTTTGCACAAACAGTCGGACAATATGCCGCGTTGTTGCAGATCCGGTAACGGTGTTTTACTTGAAACCCGCTAAATAGACGCCTCGTTTGCGACCTTGGTAGCGGGACAGGCGCCCGTCAAATTCACTAGACTGCGCATCCTGCTACTCGTTGCCCGAGATAATAATCCATGTACCGTGACCGTATTCGCCTGCCTTCGTTGTTGGATAAAGTGATGAGCGCTGCCGACGCCGCCGCTCTGATTGAAGACGGCATGACCGTCGGCATGAGCGGTTTCACCCGCGCCGGCGAAGCCAAAGCCGTTCCCCACGCATTGGCCGAGCGGGCCAAGGTCACGCCGCTGAAGATCAGCCTGATGACCGGTGCCAGCCTGGGCAACGACCTCGACAAGCAACTGACCGAAGCCGGCGTACTGTCGCGACGCATGCCATTCCAGGTCGACAGCACCTTGCGCAAGGCAATCAACGCCGGCCAAGTGATGTTCATCGACCAGCACCTGTCGGAAACCGTCGAGCAACTGCGCAACCAGCAACTGAAGCTGCCGGATATCGCGGTCATCGAAGCTGTAGCCATCACCGAGCAAGGCCACATCGTGCCGACCACTTCAGTGGGCAACTCAGCGAGCTTCGCGATTTTCGCCAAACAGGTGATCGTCGAGATCAATCTGGCGCACAACGCCAACCTCGAAGGCCTGCATGACATCTATATCCCGACCTATCGCCCGACGCGCACGCCGATCCCGCTGGTAAAGGTCGACGACCGCATCGGCAGCACGGCGATTCCGATCCCGCCGGAGAAGATTGTCGCCATCGTCATCACCCAGCAGGCGGATTCGCCGTCCACTGTGTCGTCGCCAGATGTCGACACCAATGCCATCGCCGATCACCTGATCACCTTCTTCAAGCAGGAAGTCGACGCCGGGCGCATGACCAACAAGCTCGGCCCGCTGCAGGCCGGGATCGGCAACATTGCCAACGCGGTGATGTGCGGTCTGATCGACTCGCCGTTCGAAGACCTGACGATGTACTCCGAAGTGCTGCAGGATTCGACCTTCGACCTGATCGACGCCGGCAAGCTGAGTTTTGCTTCGGGCAGCTCGATCACCCTGTCGGAACGGCGCAACAGCGACGTGTTTGGCAATCTGGAGAAGTACAAGGACAAACTGGTGCTGCGTCCGCAGGAGATCTCCAACCACCCGGAAGTGGTGCGCCGGCTGGGCATCATCGGGATCAACACGGCGCTGGAGTTCGATATCTACGGCAACGTCAATTCCACGCACGTCTGCGGCACGCGGATGATGAATGGCATTGGCGGTTCCGGCGACTTCGCGCGTAATGCGCATCTGGCAGTGTTCGTGACCAAGTCGATCGCCAAGGGTGGCGCGATTTCCAGCGTGGTGCCAATGGTCAGCCACGTCGACCACACCGAGCACGACGTTGACATTCTGGTGACAGAGGTGGGTCTGGCCGACCTGCGTGGCTTGGCACCACGGGAACGCGCACGGGTAATCATCGACAACTGTGTGCACCCGGACTTCCGTCAGGCGCTGAATGATTACTTCACGGCGGCTTGTGCAATCGGTGGTCACACCCCGCACATCCTGCGGGAAGCCTTGAGCTGGCACATTAACCTGGAAGAAACCGGGCGCATGCTCGCTGTCTGATTCACACAGATAAACCGCTGACGCAAATACAGTTTGCGTCAGCGAACGTTCGCAAGCCTCCCACCTGGAAAAAACTGTACTACTGTACCGGTCATTTCCTACAGCATTTGCCTACCTTTTCAGCTTAAGTGAGTAAAAATGCACCACTTGAGTGCGGACAGGTACAGTTTGCTCAATTTTGACCCGTACACCCCCTATAAACAGTTAACTGGTCACTCACAATACAGTTGAACTGTATCTAGAGAGACTTGGCAAACGAGAGGATCATGGGCACCAGTCAAACCACTACCTGATCCCGCCACAAGCGGAAGGATGTCAACCATGGAACGTACACTCAGTTCCGAACTGTTCTTCGAAGACAAAGCTGTAAACACCCAGGCTTCCCTGCCTCTGCGCGTTATCGCCAACCTGATGTTGTGGCAGCGCCGCATCTCCAGCCGCCATCAACTGGCTCGCCTGGATTCGCGTCTGCTGGCTGACGCCGGTATCAGCGAAGCACAACGCTACGAAGAGCTGAGCAAGCCGTTCTGGCGCTAAGTAGCGTCGCTGGCTCTGGTCGTTAGACCCACCGCCAGCAACCCGAATTGAACAAACGAAACCCGTCGTGGGAAACCACGACGGGTTTTGTCGTTTTCGGGGTTAGAAAATTCCGGTACACCTGCTGATCCAGTAGACATGTACAGTTTCAAAAAACCACAATCTGAACCAGTACAATTTTACTCGAGTGTATCTGCATCTTTGTCTCTCACAGGCTCAACATGACCTTCCACCTTCACCGGTAAAAGGAATACGCCATGAAAGACTTACAGGATGTTTCGGAAACTTCGAGCCTGCCGGTTGCTCGCCCCAACGCCTTGCGACGCTTGTTCCGCGGCCTGTGGGAGTCCCTGGAGCGCGCCAGATCGCGGCGTCTGCTGTTTCAACTCGACAGTCGAGATCTAGCCGATTTAGGCCTCAGCCACGCCGATCGCCTGAATGAACTGGATAAACCGTTCTGGCGCTAGCATTTTGCCCACTGTGCGAACCTCGCAAAGCAGGCCTAATATCCACGCAGAACGTGGCGAATGCTGTGTCACTGGCGTCTGACTCCTCAGATACCGAGCCACCTCTCATTACGGTTTATCCACAGGAGTTACACCATGTCCCGTCTTCGACTGCTCAGCGCTGCCGCCCTGCTGGCCGTGGCTGCCAACGCCAGCGCCACCAGCTTCATCGTCACCACCGACGCCGTTGTCGGTGCACTGAAGTCTTCATCTGACGCGACTTCCGACGTCACCTCGTCCTTCCGTGACGACAAGATCGTTCTTGCCGCCCGTGACGACGCTGCCAGCTTCGTGGCCAGCGAAGGCGAAATCCGTGGGGTGAAACTGGAAAGCGCACTGGATCACATCCGTCACCAGGCGCCACAGCTGCAAGTTACTGACGCACAACTGGCTCAGGCCATCCTGACGATCTAAGCGCCAGGTACCCATCGGGACACGCCGGGCGTGTCCCGATGTTTCCGCGCTGGCTCTGGCCCGGGCATTGCGCTAGCCTTTGGGCTCGCCAACAGTTACCGAGTCCGATGCGCTTTCTTCCAAATCTATTGATCCCCTCCGTATTGTTCACCGCCTGCTGGGCGACGCCGGTCAATGCCTTTGATGCTTTCAATGCGTCGACGCAAGGCACTGTCGTCAGCGGTTACGCCACCAGCATGGTGTCTTCCGCACCTTTCGACCGTAAACTACTGCTCGCCGCCCACGATGACGCGGCCGCGTTTGTTGCCAGTGACGGTGAATGGCGAGGCGCTCGTCTGGAATCTGCGTTGCATTACTTGCGCAAAACCCGGCCGAAACTTCATGTCAGCGACCTTGAACTGGCAGAAGCAATTCTCGTCCAATAGTTATCCTTTACCCCAGTTATCCTTGCCCTTCCGGAGTCGTTCCATGCGTAGCCCGCTGATTGCTGCCGCCCTTGGCCTGTTTTTGTTGGCCGAAGTGGCCCAGGCGCACACCCTGGTAGCCACCAGTAACATCATCGTTCGTGCCTCCCAGCGCACCATCGATTTCACCTCCGACACCACCACGTCGATCCGCGATTCGAAAATCATCCGCGAAGCCCACGACGATGCTGCCAGTTTCGTCGCCACCAACGGTGATATCCGTGGCGCGCATCTGGAAGCCGCGCTGAACACCCTGCGCACTCGTGTTCCGGAAGCGCGTGACGCCAGCGATCAGGTTCTCGCCGAAGCCATTCTCGCACTGTGAAGTCACTCGGCACCTGGCTGCTGGCCGGGGCGTTGTTGCTGCTTGGCAACAGCGCTCACGCCGGCCTGCAACTGCGGCTCAAGACCGACGGTCTGAGCCCTGCCCAACAACAGGCCAGCCAGGCGTTGATCGATGAGGCCATGCAAAAGCTGCCGCCGAGCTTTATCGAGCGGCTGGATCGGCGCATCGATGTCGGCTGGACTGACGACATGCCCGGCAATGCCTATGGCCAGGCCACGCTGGTGGCCGAGCTCGATCTGAATCGAAAACTGCTCGCCGGTCTCACCGATGGCAGCGCCGCTAAAGCAAAAACCAATCGCCCCCACGGCACTGTGCGCCAGGAACTGCTCGCCACGGTGCTGCACGAAATTACCCATATCTATGACCGCGCCCGCTTATGGCCGGATGCCGAGCGCACGCTGATTCAGCGCTGTACGCGCCGCTTCAACAGCGCCGGGCTGATCGGCATTCCCGACGAGTGTCGCGGCCAGAACGGCCGTCGCTTCACCCTCAGCGATGACCCGCGTCTGCTCGACCTCGCCGGTTGGCAGCAATACGTCGGTCGGCGGGGTGAACGTGAACAGCACAACCGCCAGATCGCCCGCAGCCCGGACCTGTACGAAATCTCCAGTCCCAAGGAGTTCGTCGCGGTCAACATGGAGTATTTCCTCCTCGACCCGAGCTACGCCTGCCGCCGCCCGGCGCTGTATCGCTATTACCAGGAACACTTCGGCTGGGCGCCGCCGGCCAAGGACACTTGCAGCAAGACTTTCGCGTTTCTCAATGCCGGCAACGACTTCGCCAAGCAACCCTTGGGACAGGTCGATCCCGAGCGGGTCTACGCCGTTGATTACCTGTTGGCCGAGGCCAATCAGAACTGGGTCAGCCGCTGGGGCCACAGTATGTTGCGCCTGGTGATTTGCGCACCGGGCCGCCCGCGTGGGCCGGATTGCCGACTCGACCTGGATCAGCATCTGGTGTTGTCCTACCGCGCCTTTGTCGGTGATGTACAACTGTCGAGCTGGGACGGACTGGTCGGCAAATACCCGTCGCGGCTGTTCGTCCTGCCATTGGCTCAGGTCATCGACGAATACACCAAGACCGAACTTCGCAGCCTCGCCTCGGTGCCGCTGAACCTCTCCCGCAACGAGATCGAAGGCGTGGTCGAACACGCCGCCGAAATGCACTGGAGCTACGACGGCAACTACTTCTTCCTCTCCAACAACTGCGCGGTAGAAGGTCTGAAGCTGTTGCGCAGCGGCAGCAACAACAATCAGTTCGTCGGCCTGGACAGCATCATGCCCAACGGCTTGCTGGAGGTGATGAAGGGCCGCGGTCTGGCGGACACCAGCGTGCTGGATGATCCGAAAGAAGCGCTGCGTCTGGGTTACCGCTTCGACTCATTCCGCGATCGCTATCAGGCGATGTTCGATGTGCTGAAGAAGCAACTGCCGATCAAACAGACCACCGTCGAGGAATGGCTGTCGCTCACCGCCGAAGAACGTCGTGAGTGGTTCGAGCGCGCCGATTTGCGCACCAGCGCCGCACTGCTGCTGTTAGAGCAGGCCAGTTATCGGCGCCAGTTGCTGCTGGCTCAGGACGAGGTCAAGCAGCGTTACCTCGGTGCGCGCGAGCTGGAAAACGGCGGCATGGACAAGGCCAATGCGACCTTGCAGGAAATCCTCGCCAATAGCGGGTTCCTCAGCCGTCCGGCAGAATTGCTCGACGCCAAGGGGTACGGATTACCGCAGCCGACCGAGTTCACTCGACTGGAAGCGGAGAGCAGTCAGCGGCAGAAGAAGCTGCTGGCACTGTCCGGCGATCTCGACGCCGAAGTGCGCAAGTTGCTGGAGCCCAAGCGCGCTGCCGAGATTGCGGCCAGCGAGGAGAATGTGAAGCAGATTGGCGCGCATTTGCGCAAATTGCACAAGGCCTCTGGCGGCCTGGAACTGCCTTGACAGCAAAAGATCGCAGCCTGCGGCAGCTCCTACATGGATTTGTGAATATCCCTGTAGAAGCTGCCGCAGGCTGCGATCTTTTGACTGACTAACGATTAATACAAAACCCCATCCAGAATTTCGTAAACGATCCCGGTGCCCACTGCGATCAGCACAATATCGCCCCCCGCCCGACGCCATTCGTAACCCGGATACACCGGCAAACGACCCAACGCGCGACCGTCCAGACGTTCACCGTAATACCCGTGTGGCAACGGTCGGCCACGTTCCAGATGAATCCCCGGAGGTGGCGGCGCACCGCGCACGAAATAGCCATGATTATCACGAATGGTCTGGCGCACCGGTCCAAAGTCGCGCGGCGGCGGCCCGCCACGGTGATCGTTTGACGGACCACGATGATCATCGCGATGGTCATTACCGTGGTTGTCGTACTGGCCCTGCTGCGGGCCGCCGTGGTCGTGATCATCGCGCTGATCGGCGCTGGCCAGCAGCGGTGTCGCGCTGATCATCAGTACGCCCAATCCGGCCATCAGACGTTTCGGCATTTTCATCGGGTCTTTCCTCACGGCACGAACAGCAAAAAGGGATTCAGAACGTGGTTCTGAATCCCTCGGTCTTGCTGGATTAGTCTGTGCCGCGAGGCGCTAATTCCTCTGTATCAGGAACTTTACCTTCAGCTGACGCGGGCCTTACGCACGCCTTCGGAGAGTGCCGAGCACAAGCTCAGTACACCGTCGACGGCTTGCGCTGGCGTGGTCGCGTTGGCGATGTGATCGATCAACGCCGAGCCCACCACAACACCATCAGCCAGACGCGCGATGGCCGCCGCTTGCTCCGGGGTTCGGATACCGAAACCGATGCTGATTGGCAGATCGGTATGACGACGCAGACGGGTGACCGCCTCTTCAACGTGCTCCAGCGTTGCAGCGCCAGCACCGGTCACACCGGCCACCGACACGTAATAAACGAAACCGGAGCTGCCATTGAGCACTTTCGGCAGACGCGCATCGTCAGTAGTCGGCGTGGTCAGACGAATAAAGTCGAGACCCGCAGCCTGCGCCGGATCGCACAGTTCAGCGTTGTGCTCAGGCGGCATGTCGACCACGATCAGACCGTCGACGCCCGCCTCTTTCGCGTCAGCGATGAAGCGTTCAACGCCATACATGTGGATCGGGTTGAAGTAGCCCATCAGCACCAAAGGCGTGTCGCTGTTGCCTTCGCGGAACTCGCTAACCATCTGCAGGGTTTTCACCAGGTTCTGCTTGGCGCCCAAAGCACGGATGTTCGCCAGCTGAATCGCCGGGCCGTCGGCCATCGGGTCGGTGAACGGCATGCCCAGCTCGATCACGTCGGCGCCAGCACCCGGCAAACCTTTGAGGATCGCCAGCGAAGTGTCGTAGTCCGGATCACCGGCGGTGACGAAGGTCACCAGCGCGGCGCGGTTCTGTTCTTTGAGGTCGGCAAAACGGCTTTGCAGGCGGCTCATCAGTGTTTCTCCTGCTTTGAGTTTTCCATGTGATGCATGACGGTCTGCATGTCTTTGTCGCCACGGCCGGACAGGTTGACCACCATCAGGTGATCCTTCGGCAGCTGCGGTGCGCGTTTGAACACTTCAGCCAGAGCGTGAGCGCTTTCCAGGGCAGGAATGATCCCTTCCAGACGGCAGCATTTGTGGAACGCGTCGAGGGCCTCGTCGTCAGTCACCGAGGTGTACTGAACACGACCGATGTCATGCAACCACGCGTGTTCCGGGCCGATGCCCGGGTAGTCGAGGCCGGCGGAAATCGAGTGGGCGTCGATGATCTGGCCGTCGTCGTCCTGCAGCAGGAAGGTGCGGTTGCCGTGCAACACACCCGGAACGCCGCCGTTCAGGCTCGCCGCGTGCTTGCCGGTTTCGATGCCGTAACCCGCCGCTTCAACGCCGATGATCTCAACGCTCTTGTCGTCGAGGAACGGGTGGAACAGGCCCATTGCGTTGGAACCGCCACCGATGCACGCCACCAGGCTGTCCGGCAGGCGACCTTCCTGAGCCTGCAACTGATCGCGGGTTTCCTTGCCGATCACGGCCTGGAAGTCGCGAACCATCGCTGGATACGGGTGCGGGCCGGCCACAGTGCCGATCAGGTAGAAGGTGTTGTCGACGTTGGTTACCCAGTCACGCAGCGCTTCGTTCATCGCGTCTTTCAGAGTACCGGTGCCGGCAACCACTGGAATCACTTCAGCGCCCAGCAGTTTCATGCGGAACACGTTGGCCTGCTGACGTTCGATGTCAGTGGTGCCCATGTAGATCACGCAATCCAGACCGAAACGCGCAGCGACGGTGGCCGTGGCCACGCCGTGCATGCCGGCGCCGGTCTCGGCGATGATGCGTTTTTTGCCCATGCGCCGCGCCAGCAGGATCTGGCCGATGCAGTTGTTGATCTTGTGCGCGCCGGTGTGGTTGAGCTCTTCGCGCTTGAGATAAATCTTCGCGCCGCCGCAGAACTCGGTCAGGCGTTCGGCGAAATACAGTGGGCTCGGACGTCCGACGTAGTCGCGCTGGAAGTAGGCCAATTCTTCTTTGAACGCCGGATCTTCCTTGGCCGCTTCGTATTCGCGGGCCAGATCGAGGATCAACGGCATCAGGGTTTCTGCCACGTAGCGGCCACCGAACGAGCCGAACAGGCCGTTATCGTCCGGGCCATTACGCAGATCAGAGGTGTTCGAAGTCTGGGTCATGATTCGCTCCAGGTGAATTCGGGTCAAAAGACAATGACGACCACTCTACCCCTGACCTACTACGCTGAAAACCGATAAGATCGCCACAACCTGTCAGGAAAACTCACAGATACCATGAGCCACGATCTTCCTCCGCTGAACGCCTTGCGTGCGTTCGAAGCCACGGCCCGATTGAATAGCGTCAGTCAGGCCGCCGAACAGCTGCACGTCACCCATGGCGCGGTCAGTCGACAGCTCAAAGCGCTTGAAGAACATCTCGGCGTCAGTCTGTTCGTCAAGGATGGACGCGGCTTGAAACTCACAGATTCTGGCGTGCGGTTGCGCGATGCCAGCGGCGAGGCGTTTGATCGGTTGCGCAGTGTTTGTGCTGAATTGACGCAAAGCACGGCGGATGCGCCGTTCGTCTTAGGTTGCTCGGGGAGCCTGCTGGCGCGCTGGTTTATTCCGCGTTTGGGGCGATTGAATGCTGATCTGCCGGATTTGCGCCTGCATCTGTCAGCGGGTGAAGGCGATCTCGACCCTCGTCGCCCGGGACTGGACGCTTTGCTGCTGTTCGCCGAACCACCGTGGCCTGCGGATATGCAAGTTTATGAACTGGCGGCAGAACGCATCGGCCCGGTCATGAGTCCGTTGTTCAGCGGCTATCAACGCCTGCAAACGGCGCCAGCCTCAGAGCTGTTGGATGAACCGCTGCTGCACACTACTTCTCGTCCACAGGCGTGGCCGAGTTGGGCACAGCAAAACCACCTCGACGCCAAAGCGCTGAGGTTGGGGCAGGGTTTCGAGCATTTGTATTATTTGCTGGAAGCAGCAGTTGCTGGGCTTGGCGTGGCTATCGCGCCCGAACCGCTGGTAACAGAAGATTTGAAGGCCGGTCGCCTGGTTGCGCCGTGGGGTTTCTGTGAAACCCCGGCGCAACTGGCGTTGTGGCTACCCAAGCGCGCCGCAGACGGGCGCGCCCGGCAACTGGCGCAATGGCTCAAGAATGAGCTGCGCCAGAGCGATCACTCGCCGCGCTTGAACAGCAAGTAAGCGGCGAGCAAGCCGATCGCACCCACGGCCACACCGGCCGTCGTCCACGGATGTTCCTGCGCGTAATCACGGGTGGCGATCCCGGTTTCGCGGGTTTTCACTTTGACTTCTTCATAGGCATCGCTGAGCAGGTGACGCGAATGTTTCAGCGCGCTTTCGGCATTGCTTTTCAGCGCCTTGAGGGTCTTGCGCGACTCGTCCGAAGCGTCGTCCTTCAGGCTTTCCAACGACTTGAGCAGACTCTCGATCTCGGCTTCCATGCTTTGCAACGAGGCTTTACGTAAAGAGGTGTTGGCCATGGTGGCTCTCCTGCATTGGTGATGAGTGGCGTGTGTTGGTTGGGACTTCAGCGGTTTGAGAAAGTGCAGAAAATCTGAACTTCGCTTGCGCGCCGCCACCGAAATCAACAGTGCAGATTCACTGCTAGTCTCAAATCCACACGCCAAGGAGATCGTTATGAGTGACCATCACACGTACAAGAAAGTCGAGCTGGTCGGTTCGTCCGCCAGCAGCATCGAAGATGCCATCAACAACGCGCTGGCCGAAGCCAACAAGAGCATCAAGCATCTTGAGTGGTTTGAAGTGGTCGACACCCGTGGCCACATCAAGGACGGCAAGGCTGCGCACTTTCAAGTGACGCTGAAAGTCGGCTTCAGGATTGCCAGCAGCTGAGTTTGGTCTAGTCTTCTGAACTTGCGCGCTGGCCGAGTGCCATAGGAATGGCAAAGCGCTACAGGGTGAGTGCATCGGGTGAAACCTCGATGCCCGCCTCTTTTAATCCGACCAGGGAGTGCGACCGATGAAGAAGTTCATGTTGGCAGTAGGTTTGTTGAGCCTTGCGGGTGGTGCGTTTGCTGCCGGTAAGCCTTGTGAAGATTTGAAAAGCGAAATTGCGGCGAAGATTGATGCCAAGGGCGTTTCCGGGTATTCGCTGGAGATTGTTGATAAGGGTGCAGATGCAGGCGCCAAGGTCGTTGGCACCTGCGAAGCTGGCTCCAAGGAAATCGTCTACAAGCGCGGTTGAACGGGCCTGAAATGCAAAAGCCGACGTGAAGGCGTCGGCTTTTTTGTGTCCGGGATTTGAGATTTTTGTGGATTTGAAATCGAACCCCCTCACCCCAGCCCTCTCCCCCAAGGGGGGCGAGGGGGAGAGGGAGCAGATCGGGGGCTGTTCAGACCGTGAGTTCGACTCGATTTTTCAGTTCGATGTATCTCGAACATTCAACCCGGTCAGTCCCCTCTCCCTCGGGGAGAGGGCTAGGGTGAGGGTGCCTTTCGGCTTTTCAGCCCTTCATCACCTGCGCCAGCAACTCGTACGAATGCACACGATCAGCGTGTTCATACAAATCACTGGTAAAAATCAGCTCATCCGCCTGCGTCTGTTCAACCAACACCTCAAGCTTGGCGCGAATCTTCTGCGGGCTGCCAACCATCGCCAGCCCAAGGAAATCCCCCACCGCCTCACGCTCATGCGGCAGCCACAAGCCATCCATGGTTTTCACTGGCGGACGCTGCACCAGGCTCTGCCCACGCATCAAGGCGAGAATGCGCTGATACACCGAGGTCGCCAGGTAATCGGCTTGTTCATCGGTATCCGCCGCCACCAGCGGCACACCCAGCATCACGTATGGCTTGTCGAGCACCGCCGACGGCTTGAAGTGATTGCGATAAACGCGAATAGCCTCGTGCATGAAGCGCGGGGCGAAATGCGAGGCGAAGGCGTAAGGCAACCCGCGCTCACCGGCCAGTTGCGCACTGAACAGACTGGAACCGAGCAGCCAGATCGGCACGTTGGTGCCGGTGCCCGGCATGGCAATCACGCGCTGATCCGGGGTACGCGGGCCGAGGTAGCGCACCAGTTCGGCGACGTCCTCGGGGAAGTCATCAGCGCTGCCGGAGCGCTCGCGACGCAGAGCACGAGCGGTCATCTGATCGGAACCCGGCGCACGGCCCAGGCCGAGGTCGATCCGGCCCGGATACAGACTTTCGAGGGTGCCGAACTGCTCGGCAATCACCAGCGGCGCATGATTGGGCAGCATCACACCGCCGGAGCCGACACGAATGGTCGACGTCCCGCCAGCCAGATAACCGAGTAATACAGACGTCGCGGAACTGGCGATGCCGTCCATGTTGTGGTGTTCTGCCACCCAGAACCGCGTGTAGCCGAATTTCTCGACGTGCTGCGCCAGATCCAGCGAATTGCGCAGCGACTGCGCCGGGCTGCCGTTCTCGCGCACCGGCACCAGATCGAGGGTGGAAAATTTTACGTCGGACAGTTGTTT
The DNA here is from genome assembly GCF_044541255.1 of Pseudomonas sp. NPDC085632. Classification (NCBI taxonomy): domain Bacteria; kingdom Pseudomonadati; phylum Pseudomonadota; class Gammaproteobacteria; order Pseudomonadales; family Pseudomonadaceae; genus Pseudomonas; species Pseudomonas sp. NPDC085632. The sequence goes on from NZ_JBITSX010000054.1 coordinate 18,934, forward strand.
CATAAACCTGCGTCTCCGAGTCGGGAGGCAGGTTATTTATGCGAACGAAAACCTGCCGAATTCATAAGCGTGTTTGATGCAATGAGGGCATATACCCGAGTTTCAATAGCAGCGATGAAATTTCCTACTAAAAAAGTCAACGATTCAGTCGCGCTGAACTTTGCTGCGGCGTCTATCCTCAGAAGCCTTGCAAGTAAAACCACGACGGCGCGGCGTTTCCGCGCCAGATCTTGAGGAGGCAGACATGGCTATCGTGAAGAAAGCATCCGCACATTGGGCAGGCGATCTGAAAACGGGCATCGGCTCGATCTCCACCGAAACCGGTGTCCTCAGAGAAGCCCCCTATGGTTTCAAGGCGCGCTTTGAGGGCGGTAAGGGCACCAACCCGGAAGAACTGATCGGCGCTGCACATGCCGGCTGTTTCTCCATGGCGTTTTCGATGATTTTGGGCGATGCGGGACTCAAAGCCGACAGTATCGACACTCAGGCTGAAGTGACCCTCGATCAGGTAGAGGGCGGGTTCGCGATCACCGCAGTGAAGCTGATCCTCAAGGCTAAAATCCCGGGGGCGACGCAGGCGCAGTTCGAGGAGCTGAGCAACAAGGCCAAGGAAGGGTGTCCGGTTTCCAAAGTACTTAATGCGAAGATTACGCTTGAGGCTTCGTTGGTCAGCTAATTTGTCTCTGGCTGATCTGACGCCCTCGCGAGCAGGCTCGCTCCCACAGGGATTCGTGTGGCACACAGTTCCAATGTGGGAGCGAGCCTGCTCGCGAAGGCGATTTCTAAATCGACACAGGTCTGAAACCTTAAGCACAAGTTGTGAGCGAAGTCAGAACCCTCGCTGTAAAAATATGGTCGAATAAGTGACAGCAGCTTCAGCGCACGCCCGTGCGCGCTGCCTCAGGGAGCTTCACTCATGAAACGTATTGGCTTGGCGATCCTCTGCAGTGCACTGGCCACTTCGGTAATTGCGGCACCCAAAAGTTGCGAAGAACTGAAAAAAGAAATCGAAGTAAAGATTCAGGCTAAAGCAGTGCCGTCCTACACGCTGGAAATCGTCAGCAAGGAAGAAGCCGCAAAACATGACATCGCCATGGTGGTCGGTTCATGTGAGAACGGCACCAAAGCCATCATTTATCAAAAGAACGACAGCTAAGTTGTCTCAAATAATGCAGTCGTAGTCGTAATCCTCGGCGACGATTTCGCGCTTGGCGTTGTACAGCCGGGCACTCGGGGTGAACGCCAGCGAACGCCCCTCCAGCACATAACGCTGGCCGGCCTCGAAATGGTCATAGCGGATGTACAGATAACACAGCCGCTCTACCGGGCCGTTCATCAAACTGCCGCCGCCGCCAAACACTTCGAAATCGAAGCGCACGCGCAATTCGTGACTGCCGGGGGTGACCTGAAAGAAGCGTCCGTCATTCAGTCGTTGTTTGTCGAGGCGCTCGGCCATCAGCACTTTACCGCCCGGTGTCGGTGTAGAAAAATCGACCCAGGCCATCTGCGGATCGACCGGTGGCAACGGCGTCTGACAACCGGCCACAAGACTGGCAACAAGCAACAACAGCAAATGGCGCATGATGGATATCCACAGATCTGAATATTCAGCATAGCGCCGATCAGCTGCTCTGACAGCCTGCCGGCGTGCCCTGGCCTACCACTTTGCGCTGCTCGTCATAGAGCTTGGCCCATGGCCGGAAACCGATACTGCCAGCCTGCAACTGGTAGCGCTGGCCGGCATTGAAGTCCGTGAATTTCACGCTCAACTGGCAATCGCGCCACAGCGGCTCTGCATCGGGACCGATGTTGGTCGCCGCCACCGGAAACTGATAGCGCACCTTCAATTCATGGCTGCCGGGCTGCACTTCGAAGTAGCGTTTGTCGTCGGTCACGCTGCTGTCGACCTTCAGCGCTTGCAAGGTTGTGTCCTGTTGCCGGGCATCGAGGTCGATCCAGGCCTGTGAAGGGTCAGGATCAGGCATTCCGAAATTGGCACAACCGGCCAACGTCAGCAGGCCCCCTGACAGCATCAACATGCGCATAGCGGTGCTCCTTAAGGCGGGATAGTCTTGCGGGCAGACTCTCCGGGGGATTTCTTATTTTGATCAGGCCGCTTCCAAGCCTTGGGTTACTTGATCGCGTTTTTCGGGTTTTGTTTCCGGGTGTGTTGTTTTTGTTGCTCAACGGTTGCGCCAGCGTCAGCTATTACGCTCAGTTGGCCAGCGGTCAGTTGCAATTGCTGCGGGCACGCGAGCCAGTGGAAAAGGTGATCAATGACCCGAGCCGCGACGCGACACTGCGCGCCCATCTGGCGCAATCGCAGAAGGCCCGCGCCTTTGCCAGCGAGCATCTGCACCTGCCGGACAACCAGAGTTATCGTCTTTACGCCGATATCCATCGCCCGTATGTGGTGTGGAATGTGTTCGCCACTCAGGAGTTCTCCCTGACGCCGCAGAACCATTGCTTCCCGATTGCCGGGTGTGTGGCCTATCGCGGCTACTACAGCCAGAGCGCGGCTCGTGGCGAGGCGGCAATTCAGCGCTTGCAGGGCATGGACGTTTCGATTGGCGGCGTCGAGGCCTATTCGACGCTCGGCTGGTTCAACGACCCGATCCTCAATTCAATGATGGGCTGGGGCGATGAGCGCCTGGCCACGCTGATCTTTCATGAGCTGGCCCATCAACGTTTCTATGTGAAGGACGACACCGAGTTCAACGAGTCCTTTGCCACCTTTGTCGAGCAGGAAGGTACGCGGCATTGGCGAGCGTTTCGTGGCTTGCCGGCGGACACCGATTCACGGCTGAAGCAGCGCGATCAGTTTATTGAGTTGGTGCTCGATACCCGCTCACGGCTGGAAAAGCTCTACGCGCAGTCATTGCCGGTTGAGCAAATGCGCGAACGCAAAGCGGCCGAATTCGAGCGGTTTCGCCGGGATTATCGGGTAATGAAGGACAGTCAGTGGGCCGGGGACAAGCGTTATGACGCTTGGGTGAATGCGCCGCTAAACAATGCGCGGTTGTTGCCGTTTGGCCTGTATGACCAATGGGTGCCGGCGTTTGCGGCGTTGTTCAAAAAGGTCGGGGGGGATTGGCTGAGGTTTTATGCAGAGGTTGAGAAGTTGGGAGAGCTGCCGGTGGCTGAGCGTAAGGCGGCGCTGAAAGCGTTGGCAGATTTTCAGGCCTTCAATGACTGAACTGGCCTCATCGCTGGCAAGCCAGCTCCCACAGGGACAGCGATGAACCTGAGTACATCGCTCACCTGTGGGAGCTGGCTTGCCAGCGATGGCGTAGTGATCAGCGCCGCAGAAACGCCTGATGCAACGCGTCCAGTGTTTCAAAGTGATAAGCCGGCGCCTCAGCATTCAACTCTTCAAAACTGCCAAACCCATAACCGACCGCCGCCGCATCCAGGCCATTACTGCGCGCGCCGATCAGGTCGTGCTTACGGTCGCCGATCATCAGCGTATTCGCCGGGTCCAGCCCTTCTTCAGCCATCAAGTGAGCAATCAGCTCAACCTTGTTGGTCCGCGTGCCATCCAGCTCACTGCCGTAGATCACCTTGAAGTGCCGGGCAAAATCAAAATGCCGGGCAATCTCGCGGGCGAATTCCCATGGCTTCGACGTGGCGATATACAGCTGCCGGCCTTGGCCACTGAGGGTTTCCAGCAACGGCGTGACGCCATCGAACACGCGGTTCTCGTACAGGCCAGTGACCTTGAAACGCTCGCGGTAGAAATTCACCGCCTGCCACGCCTTGGCTTCATCAAAATCGTAGAACTGCATGAACGCCTGCAACAACGGCGGGCCAATGAAGTGTTCGAGTTTGGTCAGGTCCGGCTCATCAATGCCGAGCTTGGCGAGGGCAAACTGAATGGAGCGGGTGATGCCCTCACGTGGGTCTGTCAGGGTGCCATCAAGGTCGAACAGTACGGTTTGGTAATGCATGGGAATTCCTGGGCAGTCGCCAATTCGAATCAGAGTGTGTCGTAGCCTTCGGCCAGATGCAGGTCCTTGAGCTTCACGTAGTTGGCGGCGCTGTAGGTGAAGAAGGCTTTTTCCTTGTCGGTGAGTTCTCGCACCTGTTTCACCGGGCTACCCACATAGAGGAAGCCGCTTTGCAGTCGCTTGCCCGGCGGTACCAGGCTGCCGGCGCCGATGATCACGTCGTCCTCGACCACCGCACCGTCCATGACAATGCTGCCCATGCCGATCAACACGCGGCTGCCAACGCTGCAGCCGTGCAACATGACTTTGTGGGCGATGGTCACGTCATCGCCGATCAGCAGCGGGAAGCCGTCCGGGTTGAACGGGCCGGCGTGGGTGATGTGCAACACGCAGCCGTCCTGCACGCTGGTGCGCGCACCGATGCGGATGCGGTGCATGTCGCCGCGGATCACGGTCAGCGGCCAGACCGAGCTGTCTTCACCGATTTCGACGTCGCCGATAACCACCGCCGAGCCGTCGACAAACGCGCCTTTGCAGAGGCTTGGGGTGTGATTCTGGTACTTGCGAACGGACACGATAATTTCTCTCTCTGTCGCCGATAGCTGCGGTGAATGCCGATTGTAATTAAGATGGTTGCATGTTTCCCCAGCCAAGGTGCCAACCGTGAGCGTGAACAACCCTCTGCTGCAGTCCTACGACCTGCCACCGTTCTCCACGATCCGTGCCGAACACGTCCTGCCCGCCATCGAAACGATCCTGGCCGACAACCGCGCCGCCATTGCCGAAATCCTCAAGACTCAGGTTCAGAACCCTACCTGGGCCGGCCTGGTATTGGCGATGGACGAACTCAATGATCGCCTCGGCGCTGCCTGGAGCCCGGTCAGCCACCTCAATGCCGTGTGCAACAGTGCCGAACTGCGCGAAGCCTACGAGTCGTGCCTGCCAGCCTTGAGCGCCTACTCCACCGAGATGGGCCAGAACCGCGAGCTGTTCCAGGCTTATGAAGCACTGGCCAACAGCCCGGAAGCCGCCGGTTTCGACGTGGCGCAAAAGACTATTCTGGAACACGCCCTGCGCGACTTCCGTCTGTCGGGTATCGACTTGCCGGAAGCCGAACAGAAACGCTACGCCGAAGTGCAAAGCAAACTGTCCGAGCTGGGCAGCCGCTTCTCCAATCAACTGCTCGACGCCACTCAGGCGTGGACCAAACACGTCAGCGACGAAGCCGCCCTCGCCGGCCTGACCGACTCGGCCAAGGCGCAAATGGCGGCCGCCGCACAGGCCAAAGGCCTCGATGGCTGGCTGATCACCCTGGAATTCCCGAGCTACTACGCGGTAATGACCTACGCGCAAGACCGTGCATTGCGTGAAGAAGTCTACGCCGCCTACTGCACCCGCGCCTCGGACCAAGGCCCGAACGCCGGCCAGAACGACAACGGCCCGGTGATGGAAGAGATCCTCGACCTGCGTCAGGAACTGGCCAAACTCTTGGGTTTCGCCAGCTTCTCCGAGCTGAGCCTGGCGACGAAAATGGCCGAGTCCAGCGATCAGGTGCTGAGCTTCCTGCGCGATCTGGCCAAGCGCAGCAAGCCGTTTGCCGCCCAGGATCTGCAACAGCTGCGCGCTTACGCCGCCGAACAGGGCTGCGCCGATCTGCAAAGCTGGGACAGCGGTTTCTACGGTGAAAAACTCCGTGAACAACGCTACAGCGTTGCTCAGGAAACCCTGCGCGCCTACTTCCCGATCGATAAAGTGCTGGGCGGTCTGTTCGCCATCGTCCAGCGTCTGTACGGCATCGAAATCGCCGAGCAGAAAGGCTTCGACACCTGGCACCCGGATGTTCGCCTGTTCGAAATCAAGGAAAACGGCCAGCACGTCGGCCGCTTCTTCTTCGACCTCTATGCCCGCGCCAACAAACGTGGCGGTGCGTGGATGGACGGCGCCCGCGACCGTCGCCGCACCGTCGACGGCGTGCTGCAAAGCCCGGTGGCCAATCTGGTGTGCAACTTCACCCCGGCCGACAGCGGCAAGCCTGCGCTGCTGACCCACGATGAAGTGACCACGCTGTTCCACGAGTTCGGTCATGGCCTGCATCATCTGCTGACCCGCGTTGATCATGCCGGCGTTTCGGGGATCAACGGCGTGGCCTGGGACGCGGTCGAGCTGCCGAGCCAGTTCATGGAAAACTGGTGCTGGGAGCCGGAAGGCCTCGCGCTGATTTCCGGTCATTACGAAAGCGGCGAGCCGCTGCCACAGGACCTGCTGGAAAAAATGCTCGCGGCGAAGAACTTCCAGTCCGGCCTGATGATGGTCCGTCAGCTCGAATTCTCGCTGTTCGACTTCGAACTGCACGCCACTCACGGTGATGGCCGCAGTCCACTGCAAGTCCTCGAAGGCGTGCGTGACGAGGTGTCGGTGATGCGTCCGCCGGCCTACAACCGCTTTCCGAACAGCTTCGCACACATCTTCGCCGGCGGTTACGCGGCGGGTTACTACAGCTACAAGTGGGCTGAAGTGCTGTCGGCGGATGCCTTCTCGAAGTTTGAAGAAGACGGCGTGCTCAACGCAGAAACCGGTCGTGCCTTCCGCGAAGCGATTCTGGCGCGCGGCGGTTCGCAGGCACCGATGGTGCTGTTCGTCGACTTCCGTGGCCGTGAGCCGTCGATTGACGCACTGTTGCGCCACAGCGGCCTGAGTGAGGACGCGGCAGCATGAGTGAGGGGCCTGTGATTACCAAGAAACGCTTTATCGCCGGGGCGGTCTGCCCGGCGTGCAGCGAGCCGGACAAGTTGATGATGTGGAACGAGGACAGCGTTCCGCACCGTGAATGCGTGGCCTGCGGTTACTCCGACACGCTCAACGAGCAAGGGCTGTCGGTGCCGAAAGAATTGGGCACGCGGGTCAACACCAGCGCGCTGAACAAACCTGCGCCGGACAAGACCGTGCAGGCGGTGCAGTTCTTTCCGAATCCGAAACTGAAGAAAAAGTCCGAGGACTGAGCGGAGGTTTGAAAACCTTCCACGATGCAATGTCGTGGAAGGTTGCGGATTACTTCAGATTGACTGACTGAAACCAGCTCTTCATCGAGCAGGTGGCGAACGCGCTGGTGCTGCAATCACCATTGGCCAGTGCCGTGCGCAGCTTGTCGACATCGGCCTGCATGACGTAGCGCACGCTGTCGCGGAAGTGACCGCTCTCGCCAAAACCGCCCTGGGTCATCTCGCTCAAAGCGTCCTCTTTGCTCCAGCCCTGCACCACCACACGATACATCGCCGCCATCAGGCCCGTGCGGTCCGAGCCATGCTTGCAATGCATCAACACCGGGCCATTGGCTTCGGCAGACTGAATAGCCCGCAAAGTCTTGAGCACATCGGCGTCGTCAACGTGATTGGTGCGATACGGCAGTTGCACCTGATTGATGCCCGGCTCCGACAACCAGTTGCTATCGGCTTCCGGCAGGAAGTTGATCACCGTGGTGACTTTGAGATTTTTCAGCAACGGCACGGCGCCGCCATCCGGCAACGCGCTGCGATAGAGCGTCGGCGACATCTGGAACAGGTTGTATTGCACTTCGACCGGTTGTGCCCAATCACTCGGGCGGACAGTCGTTGCCGCTGCAGCCTGGGCCGGCAGCCAATGCAACAGCGCTACTAGCGATAAACACAAAGCAGGGAACAAACGCACTCGGGACATGCTGGGGTGACCGTGTCGGGATTCATCGATGAGAGGAGCCGCAGCTTCGATGTTCGGCGGTCAAAGCCCCGTGAGCCATTTGTAAAAGAATCGTGAATCAGCGCTGTTTCATTGAGTTCGGCCAAGAAAAACCGGTCTTTTTCCACTGAATCGGTTCACCTCGAAGCTTAGCCTGCTACCATTTGTCACACGATGTTGCAGACGCGTCCCCCTTTCCCGGGTCATCCGGCCACGTCGCGACGAAAAAATCCTCAAGCCGTTCGCAGAAACGGTTATCCCCTGATGTCTGATGAGGTGCACCCCATGTCTGATGAAAGTCGAGACAACCCGCGGCGTGATTTTTTGCGCAAATCCCTGACCCTGATCCCGGTCGTCACCCTGGCCGGCACCGGTCTGGGCAGCAGCGTCCTGCAAGCCGCTCCCGAAGCCGCGCCTGCTGCACCGGCCGCGCAACCTCCTCGCGCTGACACCGGCGTTTATCAACCGAACTATTTCACCGCCGAAGAATGGGCGTTCATCAATGCCGCCGTCGCGCAGTTGATCCCCAACGATGCCCAAGGCCCGGGTGCGCTCGAAGCCGGCGTGCCGGAATACATCGACCGGCAGATGAACACGCCGTACGCCGCCGGTGCCCTTTGGTACATGCAAGGCCCGTTCAATGCCGACGCCGCGCCGGAAATGGGCTGGCAGAGCAAACTGGTGCCTAAAGAGATCTATCGCCTCGGCATCGCCGCCACGGATCAGTGGGCAAAATCCCTCAACGGTAAAGTATTTGCTGAGCAAGACAGCGCTACCCGAGACGATTTGCTCAAGCAACTCGAAGCCGGCAAACCTCAGTTTGACGCCGTTCCGGCGAAGATTTTCTTCAACCTGCTGCTGCAAAACACCAAGGAAGGGTTCTTCTGCGACCCGATCCACGGCGGTAACAAAGGCATGGTCGGCTGGACCATGATCGGCTTCCCCGGCGCCCGCGCCGATTTCATGGATTGGGTGGAACGCAACGAGCAATACCCCTTCCCGGCAGTTTCGATTCGCGGCGAGAGGGCGTAAGCATGGCAACGGTAATGAAGAAGGTTGACGCAGTCATCGTCGGTTTCGGCTGGACTGGCGCGATCATGGCCAAGGAGCTGACCGAAGCGGGCCTCAACGTGCTGGCGCTGGAGCGCGGGCCGATGCAGGACACCTACCCCGACGGCAACTATCCGCAGGTGATCGACGAACTCACTTACAGCGTGCGGAAAAAACTCTTTCAGGACATCTCCAAAGAGACCGTCACCATCCGTCATAGCGTCAACGACATTGCTCTGCCGAACCGCCAGTTGGGCGCGTTCCTGCCGGGCAATGGTGTCGGTGGCGCCGGTTTGCATTGGTCGGGCGTGCACTTCCGGGTCGACCCGATCGAGTTGCGCATGCGCAGCCACTACGAAGAGCGCTACGGCAAAAGCTTTATCCCCAAAGACATGACCATCCAGGACTTCGGCGTCAGCTACGAAGAGCTGGAGCCGTTCTTCGATTTCGCCGAAAAAGTCTTCGGCACCTCCGGCCAGGCGTGGACCGTGAAAGGCCAACTGGTCGGTCAGGGCAAGGGCGGCAACCCGTACGCGCCGGACCGTTCCAATCCGTTCCCGCTGGAAGCGCAGAAGAACACCGTGTCCGCACAGCTGTTCGGCAAAGCGGCTACAGAAGTCGGGTACAAACCCTATAACCTGCCGTCCGCGAATACGTCGGGGCCGTACACCAACCCTTACGGCGCACAGATGGGCCCGTGCAACTTCTGCGGTTTCTGCAGCGGTTATGTTTGCTACATGTACTCCAAGGCGTCGCCGAACGTGAACATTCTGCCGGCGCTGAAACCGCTGCCGAATTTCGAGTTGCGCGCCAACGCCCACGTGCTGCGGATCAACCTCGACAGCACCAAGAGCAAAGCCACCGGCGTCACCTACGTCGATGCTCAGGGTCGCGAGATCGAGCAACCGGCGGATCTGGTGATTCTCGGCGCGTTCCAGCTGCACAACGTGCGTCTGATGCTGCTTTCGGGCATCGGCAAACCGTACGACCCGATCACTGGCGAAGGCGTGGTCGGGCGTAACTTCGCCTACCAGAACATGGCGACCATCAAGGCGTTCTTCGACAAGGACACCCACACCAACAACTTCATCGGCGCCGGCGGCAACGGCGTGGCGCTGGACGATTTCAACGCCGACAACTTCGACCACGGCCCGCACGGCTTCGTCGGCGGCTCGCCGATGTGGGTCAACCAGGCCGGCAGCCGCCCGATCGCCGGCACCTCGAACCCGCCGGGCACACCCGCGTGGGGCAGTGACTGGAAACGCGCGACCGCCGATTACTACACCCACCAGGTGTCGATGGACGCCCACGGCGCGCATCAGTCCTACCGTGGCAACTACCTCGATCTCGATCCGGTGTACCGCGATGCCTACGGTTTGCCACTGCTGCGGATGACCTTCGACTGGCAGGAAAACGACATCAAGATGAACCGCTTCATGGTCGAGAAAATGGGCAAGGTCGCCGAAGCGATGGGCCCGAAAGCCATTGCGGTGATCGGCAAGAAAGTCGGCGACCACTTCAATACGGCGTCGTACCAGACCACCCACCTTAACGGTGGCGCGATCATGGGCACCGATCCGAAGAAGAGCGCGCTGAACCGTTATCTGCAGAGCTGGGACGTGCACAACGTGTTCGTGCCGGGCGCCTCGGCGTTCCCGCAAGGCCTGGGTTACAACCCGACGGGGTTGGTTGCTGCACTGACCTACTGGTCGGCGAAAGCGATCCGCGAGCAGTACCTGAAAAACCCCGGCCCGCTGGTTCAGGCTTAAGGAGCGATGACCATGAAGAATTTCGTTATCGCGACCCTGGCGCTGCTCGGCAGCGCCTCAATTCATGCGGCTGAAATTGATCAAGCGTTGATCAAACAAGGCGAATACCTCGCCCGCGCCGGTGATTGCGTGGCGTGCCACACCGCCAAGGGCGGCAAACCGTTCGCCGGTGGCCTGCCGATGGAAACCCCGATCGGCACGATCTACTCGACCAACATCACCCCGGACAAGTCCGGCGTCGGTGAATACAGCTTCGAAGACTTCGATCAGGCCGTGCGTCATGGCGTCGCCAAAAACGGTAGTACGTTGTACCCGGCGATGCCGTATCCGTCCTACGCGCGTGTCAGCGAAACCGACATGCAAGCGTTGTACGCGTACTTCATGCACGGCGTAGAACCGGTGGCGCAAGAGAACAAGGCCAGTGACATTCCGTGGCCACTCAGCATGCGCTGGCCGCTGATGGGCTGGCGCTGGATGTTTGCGCCGAAGGTCGAGGACTACAAAGCGACGAGTACCGACCCGGTGATCGATCGTGGCGCGTATCTGGTCGAAGGCCTCGGCCATTGCGGCGCCTGCCATACGCCGCGCGCCCTGACCATGCAGGAAAAATCCCTCAGCGTCGCTGACGGCAAAAATTTCCTCGCCGGCAGCGCGCCGCTGGAAGGCTGGATCGCCAAAAGCCTGCGCGGCGATCACAAGGACGGCCTCGGCGGCTGGAGCGAAGAGCAACTGGTGCAGTTCCTCAAAACCGGGCGCAGCGATCGCAGCGCCGTGTTCGGCGGCATGAGTGATGTGGTCACCCACAGCATGCAATACATGACCGACGCCGACCTGACCGCCATCGCCCGCTACCTCAAGTCGCTGCCGGCCAATGATCCAAACGATCAACCGCATCAGTACGACGAGAAAGTCGCAAAGGCGCTGTGGAATGGCGACGACAGCCAGCGCGGTGCCTCGGTGTATATCGACAACTGCGCGGCCTGCCACCGCACCGACGGCCACGGTTACACGCGAGTGTTCCCGGCGCTGGCGGGCAATCCGGTGCTGCAATCGGAAGACCCGACTTCGCTGATCCACATCGTGCTCAAGGGCGGTACGTTGCCGGCGACGCACACCGCGCCTTCTGCCTTCACCATGCCGGGTTTCGCCTGGCGCCTGTCGGATCAGGAAGTGGCGGATGTGGTGAGTTTTATTCGTGGCAGTTGGGGCAACAAGGGTGCGCCGGTGAAGGCTGCTGATGTTGCCGAGTTGCGCAAGGAGGATATGAAACACACCTCCAGCGATGACCTCGGTCAGGTAACACAGCACAACTGACCAGTCGCCCAACGGCACTAGCCAGATGCGCAACGCCCCGATACTGTGTGCATATACAGTATCGGGGCGTTTTCATGTCTACTGCATTACCACCTCGCGGTCGCGGCACTGCGACCAACCCGCACAACCGCTTCGCACCGAATCGCTCGGTGGCCGAGGACGACGGCTGGTATCAGGAAGTGCCCGAGACGCAGAACACCGAGGTGATGATCGAAACCGCGAAAACCATCATTACCCGTAACACCTCGCCGGACCTGCCCTTTGATCGTTCGATCAATCCCTATCGCGGCTGCGAGCATGGCTGTATCTATTGTTACGCGCGGCCCAGCCATGCCTATTGGGACATGTCGCCAGGGCTGGATTTCGAAACCCGGTTGATCGCCAAGACCAACGCCGCTCAGGTACTGGAAGAACAGCTGAGCAAGCGCGGTTATCAATGCGCGCCGATCAATCTGGGCTCCAACACCGATCCGTATCAACCAATCGAGCGCGAACACAAAATCACCCGCCAGACCCTCGAAGTGCTGCTGCGCTACCGGCATCCGGTAACCATCATTACCAAGGGCTCGCTGATCCTGCGCGATCTCGACTTGCTGACAGAATTGGCGCAGCAACGGCTGGTCGCGGTGATGATCAGCCTGACCACGCTGGACGACGAACTCAAACGCATCCTCGAGCCGCGCGCCGCTGCACCCAAAGCGCGGTTGCGCGCTATTCGGGTAATGCGCGAAGCAGGCATTCCGGTCGGTGTGCTGTGTTCGCCGATGATCCCGATGATCAACGACAGCGAGATCGAAAACCTGCTCACCGAAGCCCATGGCGCCGGAGCGCAAAGCGCCGCCTACATGATGTTGCGTCTGCCGCTGGAAGTAGCGCCGCTGTTTGAAGAATGGCTTCAGGCGCACTATCCGCAACGCGCCGCACACGTGCTGAGCCTGATCCGTCAGAGCCGTGGCGGCGAGCTCTACGACAGCCGTTTTGGTGCACGCATGCGCGGCGAAGGGGTGTTTGCCGATCTGCTCGCGCAACGTTTCGCCAAAGCGATCAAGCGTCTTGGTATGAATCACCGCGAGGGCTATAACCTCGATTGCACCGCCTTCTGTCCGCCGGGTCGCCAGATGTCTTTGATTTAGCGACAATTGGCCTATGGTTGAGGGGTTGGAATCCTTCCGCCGAAATCACCCAGTCACGTTTTTTGTGACCTGGAACACACGTGCTAGAGCGTTTGATTCAGTTTGAGTTAAGTTTCGGCGGCTACCTTGTTCATCGAGTGACTGACGGGTCGGGATGACCCGGATGTTTAAACAGCCACTGGCTTCATACCGGAATACATGGGAACGACTCCCCTAATCCGCCAAAGAGGATGAATCATGAGTGACAAGGATAAACAGCCGTTGGCTGCGTCGGCGCAAACCCCTGAAGCGGAATCCGCCGATGCAGCGCTGCGACAGATCGTAGACGGCTTTTTGCATTTTCATCATGAGGTCTTTCCGCAGCAGGAAGAACTCTTCAAGAAACTCGCCACGGCCCAGGCGCCCAAGGCGATGTTCATCACCTGCGCCGACTCACGCATCGTCCCCGAGCTGATTACCCACAGCTCGCCCGGCGATCTGTTCGTAACCCGTAACGTCGGCAACGTCGTGCCGCCTTACGGGCAGATGAACGGCGGCGTTTCCACCGCAATCGAATACGCGGTACTGGCGCTCGGCGTGCAGCACATCATCATCTGCGGCCACTCCGATTGCGGCGCCATGCGTGCAGTGCTCAATCCGGACAGCCTGGAAAAGATGCCGACAGTCAAAGCCTGGCTGCGCCACGCTGAAGTCGCGAAAACCATGGTGCATGAGAACTGTAACTGCGCCGACGAAAAAGAAAGCATGCCGATCCTCACCGAGGAAAACGTCATCGCCCAATTGCAGCACTTGCGTACCCATCCTTCGGTAGCCTCGCGCATGGCGAACGGTCATTTGTTCATCCATGGTTGGGTCTACGACATCGAAACCAGCGAAATCAAAGCTTACGACGCGGATCAGGGACGTTTCCTGCCGCTCGACGGTAGCCATCCGATTCCGGTGGCGACGCCCAAAGCGCGCTTCTAAATCTTCCTAAACATCTGTGTGGTTTGACGCCGGCCGCTGTTTCAGCGGTTCGGCGAAGCCATGCCTGAAGAAAACTTCGGGAGAATCGCCATGCGTGCGGCTCAATTGAAAGCGGTGTTGCCACGGGAGTTGCTCGCTTCAGTGGTTGTGTTTCTGGTCGCCCTGCCGCTGTGCATGGGTATTGCGATCGCCTCAGGGTTGCCACCGGCCAAAGGCCTGATCACCGGGATCATCGGTGGTCTGGTGGTCGGTTGGCTGGCGGGTTCGCCGTTGCAGGTCAGCGGGCCGGCGGCGGGGCTGGCGGTGTTGGTGTTCGAACTGGTGCGCCAGCACGGCATCGAGATGCTCGGGCCGATTCTGTTGCTCGCCGGTTTTCTGCAACTGGTCGCCGGGCGCTTGAAACTGGGTTGCTGGTTTCGGGTCACGGCGCCTGCGGTGGTCTACGGAATGCTCGCCGGGATTGGCGTGTTGATCGTGCTGTCGCAGGTGCATGTGATGCTTGATGCATCACCCAAGCCTTCGGGGCTGGATAACCTCACGGCGTTCCCGGCGGCGGTGGCACAAGCGCTGCCGTCGTTCGGCTGGCAGGCCGGACTGCTCGGGCTGTCGACGATTGCGGTGATGTGGCTGTGGGAGAAATTTCGCCCGCATTCGCTGCGCTTCGTGCCCGGGGCGTTGCTCGGCGTCGGTCTGGCAACAGGCGCCAGTCTGCTGCTGGCGTTACAGGTAAAACGCGTTGAAGTGCCGGCGAATCTGGCGGAAGCCATTGATTGGCTGAAACCTGCAGATTTGCTTAGCCTGGCCGACCCGACGCTACTGATCGCCGCCTTCGCGGTGGCGTTTATCGCCAGTGCGGAAACCCTGTTGTCTGCCGCAGCAGTGGATCGCATGCACAGCGGCGTACGTTCGGACTTCGACCGTGAACTGTCGGCGCAAGGGGTCGGCAACATGCTCTGCGGTCTGGTCGGCGCGTTGCCGATGACCGGGGTGATCGTGCGCAGTTCGGCCAACGTCCAGGCCGGTGCGACCACTCGCTATTCGACGATCTTTCATGGCCTGTGGCTGCTGGCGTTCGTGCTGTTGCTGTCGAGCGTGCTGCAAAGCATTCCGGTGGCGAGTCTGGCGGGGGTGCTGGTGTATACCGGTTTCAAACTGGTCGACCTCAAGGCATTTCGTGGTCTGGGTCGTTACGGACGGATGCCGATGTTCACTTACGCGGCGACGGCGCTGGCGATCATCTTCACAGACCTGCTGACCGGTGTGCTGATCGGTTTCGGTATGACCCTGCTGAAACTGGCGTTCAAGGCTTCGCGGTTGAAGATCAGCCTGATCGATCTGCCGCAGCAAGGCGAAATGGAGTTGCGTCTGGTCGGTGCGGCGACCTTCCTCAAGGTGCCGGCACTGACGCAAGTGCTGGGCAGCATTCCGCTGGGCACGACGGTGCATGTGCCGCTCAATAACCTGAGCTACATCGACCATTCGTGTCTGGAGTTGCTGGAGGAGTGGGGCCGGGCGAATGCGGCGAAGGGGTCGAAACTGTTGATCGAGTCGCGGGGGTTGAAGCGCAGGCTTGAGGGGCGGGTTCGGACCACGACCGGGATCGGCGCGGCCGGCTAAATCTCCCCGCCTGGACACAAACCCTGTGGGAGCTGGCTTGCCAGCGATGACGGAGTGTCAGTCACTGACCGTGCTGACTGATCCACCGCTATCGCTGGCAAGCCAGCTCCCACAGGTGTTGAAGTGTTTCCGGGTTACGCAGCAGGCTGGTCGAGTTCCAGGCCCACACCCAGTCGGCGGCCCATGCACGGCCAGCGTTTCCACGCGGCGCCGGTGTCTGGGCTGCTGAGTTTTTCGCGGTAGGCTTCGACCGACTCCAGCGCAAAGCTGTCATCGTCGAGCATGCTGTCCACCGCGTGGTGCACGACTTCATCCAGTTGGTTGGCAAATTTCTCACCGAGTAACTGGTGAGCAATCAGATTGGCGACCGTCATGTCCAAGGGGATCAGTGGCTGGCCGAAATGCTTGATGTACAGGTCGTTGACCTCTTCGACAAAGCGGTGCGCCAGATAGGCTTCGTCCAGCAGATGTTCCAGGCCAACGGGAGGCTGGAGGAAATACTGCTCGGCGATTTTCAGCACCGGTTTGATCTGCGATTCGATTCCCGCTTCCCTGGCAACTTCATTGGCTGCGTCCAGCAGGTCAGGTACTTCATCGATGTAGGCTTCGACAAAACGCGTCAATACGGCCTTGGCATCGGTCTCCGGCAATTGGATTGACGGGTGCAGGTGAGGCAGTTGTTCTTCCAGCTGACGGGTCAGCCGTCCGGTTTCGTTTTCGTGTTGTCGGGCTTTTTGGATCTGCTCGCGCAATGCGGCGGTGTTCATGAAAACTCCAGGAAACAAGGCAATGAAATAGGGAAGACATAACTTAGCTGGCTTACGAAAAATGCTAAGACGCATTTGTCATAATTATTTCATCCTTGATGCACCTGCGTTATATCGATTTGCCACCACTCGTCTGCATCCTTCTCCATTCGTGCCCTCGAATGCAAGTACCCGCTGTTTCAGATCATTTACGTCCACACATTGCAATTCTCAGTCGCTGTCTATACTCGCCAGTGAATGGAGTTAGCTGATGACGCCCGACTGCACCCGCAGCAAGGCCCGGCGATTCAAGTTCGTAGTCTGATGCAGCCGCTCCCTTGCCGCAGGCGAAAGCCGGCGGGATAACAAGAACGATAAGGGGAACCCGCAATGATGCGACATCCACACGTCTGGATGGGCCTCCTGGTGTGGTCGATTATCAGTCCGGCGCACGCCGCCTGGACTGTGAATATGGCGCCTGGCGCGACTGAAATCAGTCACGCAGTATTCGACCTGCACATGACCATTTTCTGGATCTGTGTGGGGATCGGGATCATCGTCTTCGGCGCCATGTTCTGGTCGATGA
>NZ_JBITSX010000054.1:35782-44359 GCF_044541255.1 Pseudomonas sp. NPDC085632
TGGTGCACCGCCTTTCTACCGGGCATGTCGACGCAAAAGTCCACGAAAGCACCACCGTCGAAATTCTCTGGACCGTCGTACCGTTCCTGATTCTGGTGGCGATGGCCGTGCCGGCGACCGCCACCCTGATCAAGATGTACGACACCAGTGAGCCGGATATCGATATCCAGATCACCGGTTATCAGTGGAAATGGCATTACAAATACCTGGGCCAGGACGTCGAGTTCTTCAGCAACCTGGCCACCCCCGCCGAGCAGATCCACAACAAGGAAACCAAGGGCGAGCACTACTTGCTTGAGGTCGACAAGCCGTTGGTGCTGCCGACCGGCGCCAAAGTACGCTTCCTTGTGACTTCCGCCGACGTTATTCACTCCTGGTGGGTGCCGGCCTTCGCGGTGAAACGCGATGCGATTCCGGGGTTCGTCAACGAGGCGTGGACGCGCATCGACAAGCCTGGCATTTACCGCGGTCAATGCGCCGAACTGTGCGGCAAGGATCACGGCTTTATGCCGATCGTGGTCGAGGTCAAGGAGAAGGCCGACTACGACAAGTGGCTCGCCGACCGCAAAGCCGAGGCCGCGCAGCTCAAAGAGCTGACCAGCAAGGAATGGACCCTCGACGAACTCAAGGAACGTGGCGACAAGATCTACCACACCACTTGCGTCGCCTGTCACCAGGCCGAAGGCCAGGGCCTGCCGCCGATGTTCCCGGCACTCAAGGGCTCGAAAATCGCCACCGGACCGAAAGAAGCGCACCTGAGTCTGGTGTTCCACGGCAAGCCCGGCACCGCCATGGCGGCGTTCGGCAAGCAACTGTCGGAAGTCGATATCGCAGCGGTCGTGACCTACGAACGTAACGCCTGGGGCAACAACAAGGGCGACATGGTCACGCCAAAAGAAGTGCTGGAGCTGAAACAGGCGGAAAGCAAATGAGCCGGTCTATCGCGTACCTCGTGAACCGGTCGGGGCCGCGCGCCCCGGCCTGCCCTATCCACTCACGTAAAGGAGACCGGCCATGAGCGCTGTCATCGATGACCACGGTCATGCCGACCACGCCCACGGCCCCGCCAAAGGCCTGATGCGCTGGGTGCTGACCACCAACCACAAGGACATCGGCACGCTGTACCTGTGGTTTGCGTTTTCCATGTTCCTGCTCGGCGGTACGTTCGCGATGGTGATTCGCGCCGAACTGTTCCAGCCGGGGCTGCAAATCGTCGAGCCGGCGTTCTTCAACCAGATGACCACCATGCACGGTCTGGTGATGGTCTTCGGGGCGGTGATGCCGGCGTTTGTCGGCCTCGCCAACTGGATGATCCCGTTGATGATCGGCGCGCCGGACATGGCCCTGCCCCGGATGAACAACTTCAGCTTCTGGCTGTTGCCGGCGGCGTTCCTGATCCTCGTCTCGACCCTGTTCACCCCCGGTGGCGGGCCGAACTTCGGCTGGACCTTCTATGCGCCGCTGTCGACGACCTACGCGCCGGAAAGCGTGACCTTCTTCATCTTCGCCATCCACTTGATGGGCATCAGTTCGATCATGGGCGCGATCAACGTAATCGCGACCATCCTCAATCTGCGCGCGCCCGGCATGACGCTGATGAAAATGCCGCTGTTCGTCTGGACCTGGCTGATCACCGCGTTCCTGCTGATCGCAGTGATGCCGGTACTCGCCGGGTGCGTGACGATGATGCTGATGGACATCCACTTCGGCACCAGTTTCTTCAGCGCCGCTGGTGGCGGTGACCCGGTGTTGTTCCAGCACGTGTTCTGGTTCTTCGGGCATCCCGAGGTGTACATCATGATCCTGCCGGCGTTCGGCGCCGTCAGCTCGATCATCCCGACGTTCTCGCGCAAGCCGCTGTTCGGCTACACCTCGATGGTCTACGCGACGGCGAGCATCGCCTTCCTGTCGTTCATTGTCTGGGCGCACCACATGTTCGTGGTCGGCATCCCGTTGGTGGGCGAGCTGTTCTTCATGTACGCCACGCTGCTGATCGCGGTGCCGACCGGAGTGAAGGTGTTCAACTGGGCCAGCACCATGTGGCAAGGCTCGCTGACCTTCGAGACGCCGATGCTGTTTGCCGTGGCGTTCGTGATCCTGTTTTCCATCGGCGGTTTCTCCGGGTTGATGCTGGCCATCGCCCCGGCGGACTTCCAGTATCAGGACACCTACTTTGTGGTCGCGCACTTCCACTACGTGCTGGTGCCGGGAGCGATCTTCGGGATCTTCGCCTCGACCTACTACTGGCTGCCGAAATGGACCGGCCACATGTACGACGAAACCCTCGGCAAGCTGCATTTCTGGCTGTCGTTTGTCGGCATGAACCTGACTTTCTTCCCGATGCACTTTGTGGGACTGGCGGGAATGCCGCGACGGATTCCGGACTACAACCTGCAGTTCGCCGACTTCAACATGGTCTCCTCGATTGGTGCGTTCATGTTCGGCGCCACGCAGATCTTCTTCCTGTTCATCGTGATCAAGACCATTCGCGGCGGCCCGCCAGCACCGGCCAAACCGTGGGACGGTGCGGAAGGTCTGGAGTGGAGCGTGCCGTCACCGGCGCCGTATCACACCTTCACCACACCGCCGGAAGTGAAATGAACACCATCAGTCCTGTGACAAACCCTGTGGGAGCTGGCTTGCCAGCGATAGGGCCAGCGCAGTGTGTCAGGCAGGCAGCCATCGCTGGCAAGCCAGCTCCCACAGGGACTCGTGTGGAGGCTGAAAATCATGGCTGACTCGGTATCAATGAAAAAACTCGTCACCCGCCTGCTCGGGGTGGTGCTGGCGATGTTTGTTTTCGGCTTTGCCCTGGTGCCGATCTACGACGTGATGTGCAAAGCCTTCGGCATCAACGGCAAGACCGCCGGGCAGTACGAGGGTGAGCAAGTGGTCGACACTTCCCGCCAGGTGCGTGTGCAGTTTCTGTCGACCAATAACGTCGACATGCCCTGGGATTTCTACCCCAAACATGACGAACTCACCGCCAACCCCGGCGCGGTCAACGAGATGATCTTCATCGCGCGCAATCCCACCGACAAACCGATGAGTGCGCAAGCCGTGCCGAGCATCGCGCCGAGCAATGCGGCGGCGTATTTCCACAAGACCGAATGCTTTTGCTTTACCCAGCAGGTGCTGCAGCCCGGTCAGCAGATCGAGATGCCGGTGCGCTTCATTGTTGACCGCGACATGCCCAAGGATGTGAAGCACCTGACGCTGTCCTACACGCTGTTCGATATCACCGCCCGACATCCGCCGGTGGCTGTAAACACTGGCGGTTGAGCGTGCCCGATAAGGAGAACAATAAATGGCAACTCATGAGCACTATTTCGTTCCGGCCCAGAGCAAATGGCCGATCATCGCCACCTTCGGCATGGCCATCACCGTGTACGGCCTCGCCACCTGGTTCAACGATCTGAAAGCGGCGCGCCCGGAATCCCACGGCCCGTACATCTTTTTCGTCGGTGGCCTGTTGCTGGCGTACATGCTGTTCGGCTGGTTCGGTACGGTGATCAAGGAAAGCCGCGCGGGGCTCTATAGCGCGCAGCTGGATCGCTCGTTCCGCTGGGGCATGAGTTGGTTCATCTTTTCCGAGGTGATGTTCTTCGTCGCCTTCTTCGGTGCGCTGTTTTATGTGCGGCACGTTTCCGGACCAGCACTCGGCGGCGAAGGCACAAAAGGCATCGCGCATATGCTCTGGCCGAACTTCCAGTTCACCTGGCCGCTGCTGCACACGCCGGACCCGAAACTGTTCCCGCCACCGAAGGAAGTCATCAGCCCGTGGGGCCTGCCGCTGATCAACACGATTTTGCTGGTCAGCTCCAGCGTGACCATCACCATCGCCCACCATGCCTTGAAGAAGGGCCACCGCGGCGCGCTGAAAATCTGGCTGGCGATCACCGTGCTGCTGGGCTGCGCATTTCTCGGCTTCCAGGCCGAGGAATACATGCACGCCTACCACGAACTGGGGCTGACCCTCGGTTCGGGCATTTATGGCGCGACGTTCTTCATGCTCACCGGGTTCCACGGTGCCCACGTGACCATCGGCACGATCATTCTGTTTGTGATGCTGATGCGGATCATGAAGGGCCATTTCGACAACGAGCACCAGTTCGGCTTCGAAGCGGCGAGCTGGTATTGGCACTTCGTCGACGTGGTGTGGATCGGCCTGTTTATCTTCGTTTACGTACTCTGAGGATCAACCCTACCAAGGCGCATGCGAGACCAATTGGCCGCTGTAAAAGCCCCAGGCGATCAAGCCGACGGTGGCAGCGGCCAATGCCACCCGAACACTCAAGGCGATGACCAGGCGATTGGAACTGCTGTCGTCCTTGACCAGGAAAAACAGGCCGCTGAACAGGCTGATCACCGTGGCAATCAGCATCAGGACGATGGCTGTTTTGAGCATGGGAAGAACTCCGGGGGACAGGCGATGCAGTTGAGTATAGCGATCGCAACGACTGACTTTGTGGCGCAGCCATGAAGCGTTTTCGCCCGGGCGTAATACCGACCGTGGTGGTCGCTTTATTACTGCCGCTGCTGGTGTCTTTGGGCTTCTGGCAACTGAGCCGTGGCGCCGAGAAAAGCGCACTGCTCGCCAGTTACGCCGAACGCCGCGCAGCCGAACCGATGGCCAGCACTGAATTGCTGAGCAGCGCCGATCCGGCCTATCGCCGCGTGCACCTGCACGGCCAGTTCGATGCTGCGCACAGTCTGCTGCTGGATAACCGCCAACGTAACGGCAAGGTCGGCGTCGAGTTGCTGCAACCGTTTCAGGATCAACGCAGCGGTTTGTGGCTGTTGGTCAATCGTGGCTGGTTGCCGTGGCCGGATCGCCGTGTGCCGCCGCAATTCACTACGCCCACTGAGGCGTTGAATGTCGATGCCTGGGTCTACGTCGCCCCCGGCGCGACCTTCCAGTTGCACGCTGATCCGGTCAGCAGCACCTGGCCGCAAACCATCACCGCCGTCGAACCCGCCAAGCTGTGGCAAACCCTCGACCGTGACGGCTTCGCCTACGAATTACGCGCCGAACCCGGCCCGGCCAGCTACGAGGCCGATTGGCCGGTGGTCGCCATGGGCCCGGAAAAACACCTCGGTTACGCCGTGCAGTGGTTCGCCATGGCCACCGCCCTGCTCGGCCTCTACGTCTATTTGGGCTTGCACAACGCAAAGGAGAACCACCATGGGAACGGCCATGAATCCACCCAGCATGTCTGAGGCGAAACCTGCCGCTACCCGTCGTCGCGGGCGCATTCAGTTGCTGCTGATCCTGCTCGGTGTGATCGGGCCGATGGTGCTCGCCACCGGCATGTACAAATTGCAGTTCTGGGTACCGGAGGGTCGCAGCTATCACGGCGAACTGATCGGCAACGGCCAGACCCGCGCCGACCTCGGCGTGCAAGCCGACGAGGAGCGCTGGCAGATGCTGGTCACCGCGCCGAAGGATTGCGCGGTGGATTGCCAGCAACTGGTGTATCTGGCGCGGCAGATCCAGATCGGCCTCGGCCGCGATGCCGGCCGCGCCAGCCATGCACTCGCTGTTGCGCAACCCGTCAGCGCCGATTACGAAACCAAGCTGACCCGCGAATATCCGCAACTGCAGCGCTATCCGCTGGACGCCGGTGTGTTCAGCAAGACGACGGGCGACAAGGCCACGCCGCAGCTGTGGATCATCGACCCGCACGGCAACCTCGTGCTGCGTTACGAACCGAATGTGAAAGGCAAGGATCTGCTCAACGACCTGCGTCATCTGCTGAAACTGTCGAACATCGGATAAGGGCATCGTCATGGCCAAACCTGGATTTCGCCTCGCGCTGTTTGCCACCCTGCTGGCACTGATTGTGGTGCTGCTCGGCGCCTATACGCGCCTGACCCACGCCGGCCTCGGCTGTCCGGACTGGCCGGGCTGCTACGGGTTTATCAGCGTGCCGAAAAGCGAAGCCCAACTGGCCCATGCCGAACTGCATTACCCCGATTCGCCGGTGGAGGCGCACAAGGGCTGGAACGAGATGATCCACCGCTACTTCGCCGGCACCCTCGGCCTGCTGATTTCGATTCTGGCCGGGCGCGCGTGGGTCAATCGGCGTCATCCGGGGCAGCCGTTGAAGCTGCCACTGTTTTTGCTGGCGGTGGTGTTCGCGCAAGCGGCGTTCGGTATGTGGACGGTGACGCTCAAGCTCTGGCCGCAGGTGGTCACCGGGCATTTGCTCGGCGGTTTTGCGACGCTGAGCCTGTTGTTTTTACTGACGTTGCGGTTGTCCGGGGTGCTGCCGGCGCTGACCGTGCCCAGGCGTTTGCAGTATTGGGCGACGGCGGGATTGTTGCTGGTGATTGGCCAGATCGCGTTGGGTGGCTGGGTCAGTTCCAACTATGCGGCGGTGGCGTGTATCGACTTCCCGACCTGCCACGGTCAATGGCTGCCACCGGCGGATTTCGCCAACGGGTTTCACCTGACTCAACACATCGGTCCGAACTATCTGGGCGGGCAGCTCGACAGTGATGCACGCACGGCGATTCATCTGACTCACCGTATCGGCGCGCTGCTGGTGACGTTGGTGTTGCTCGGCCTGGCGTGGCAATTGAAAGTGGTTGGCATGACGCGATTGGCCGGGTTGGTGGTGATTGCCCTCGCGGCACAGATCACCCTTGGCATCAGCAATGTGCTGTTCCATTTACCGCTGCCGGTAGCGGTCGCGCATAACGCGGGCGGCGCGGCGCTATTGCTGACCATGGTGCTGGTCAACTATCACGCGCGCACCAGTCTGGTCCGGGTCAAGCAGCCGGTGCTCGCGCGCTGGCGCCTGAGTCCGCGTAAACACTCGGCCGCGCCCATCACAATAAAAGGAGAAACGCCGTGGCGATTCTGATTGGCGAACGCCCGCATCAGGCGATCTGGCGTGATTATCTGGAACTGACCAAACCGAAAGTCGTGGTGCTGATGCTGATCACCTCGCTGGTCGGCATGTTCCTCGCGACCCGTGCCGGGGTGCCGTGGACGGTGCTGGTGTTCGGCAATCTGGGGGTTGCGTTATGTGCCGGTGGCGCGGCGGCGGTCAATCATGTGGTGGACCGGCGCATTGATGCGGTGATGGCGCGCACGCACAAGCGGCCGCTCGCTGAAGGACGAGTTTCGCCGGCGGCGGCACTGACCTTTGCGCTGGTGCTGGCGCTGCTCGGTCAGGCATTGTTGCTGACCTTCACCAATCCGCTGACCGCTTGGCTGACCTTGGCCTCGCTGCTCGGTTACGCCGTGATCTACACCGGCTTCCTCAAACGCGCGACGCCGCAGAACATCGTCATCGGTGGCCTCGCCGGCGCCGCCCCGCCGCTGCTCGGCTGGACAGCCGCCACCGGCCACGTCAGCGCCGAACCGCTGTTGCTGGTGCTGATCATCTTCGCCTGGACCCCGCCGCACTTCTGGGCGCTGGCGATTCATCGCAAAGAGGAATACGCCAAGGCCGACATCCCGATGCTGCCGGTCACGCACGGCGAGCACTACACCAAAGTGCACATTCTGCTGTACACCTTCGCGCTGCTGGCGGTGAGTCTGTTGCCGTACGTGATCCACATGAGCGGTGTGCTCTACCTGATCTGCGCCCTCGGTCTGGGCGCAAGGTTTCTGCAATGGGCCGTGGTGCTGTACCGTGGCACTCGGCCGCACGCGGCGATCAACACCTTCAAGTACTCTATTTATTACTTGTTCCTGCTGTTTATCGCCCTGCTCGTAGACCACTACTTACTGTTGAACCTATGACTCGAACCCAGAAAACCGTCTTCATCCTCGTCGCCGTGATCGCGCTGATCCTCGGCCTGACCGTCAACAAAGTGCTGAGCGGCAAGGGCCAGGGCGACCCCACCGCGCTGATCGACGCCGGCATCATCCTGCTGCCGCAGAGCCGCAATCTGCCGGACGTGACGATGACCGATCAGGACGGCAAACCGGTGGCGATCAACGAGCTCAAAGGTAAGTGGAGCCTGCTGTTCTTTGGCTACACCTTCTGCCCGGACATCTGCCCGACCACCCTCGCCCAGTTGCGGCAGATCAAGAGTGAACTGCCCAAGGACGCTGTGGACAAGTTGCAGATCGTGCTGGTCAGCGTTGACCCGAACCGCGATAACCCGAAGCAGTTGAAGCAGTATCTGGGCTACTTTGATCCGCAGTTCATCGGCCTGACACCGACCTCGATTGAAGAGCTGCAGAAGGTGGCGAATGCGGTGAGCATTCCGTTTATTCCGGCGGATACGAGTAAGCCGAATTACACCGTGGATCACAGCGGGAATCTGGCGGTGATCGGGCCGGATGGCACGCAGCGCGGGTTTATCCGGGCGCCGTTGAATAATGCCAAATTAGTCGGGCAGTTGCCGGTGATGCTTAACCGTAAGTAATCGCCTAAAGTCAAAAGCCCCTCACCCTAGCCCTCTCCCGGAGGGAGAGGGAACTGATTGGGGGATATTCAAGAGTTACGCCGACCTGAAAGTTATCCGCTGAATCCATAATCAACTCGGTCTGCCAGGTCGATGTATGACGCCAGACAGCTCGGTCGGCCCCTAAAATCCCCTCACCCTAGCCCTCTC
>NZ_JBITSX010000054.1:44457-44709 GCF_044541255.1 Pseudomonas sp. NPDC085632
AGGGAGAGGGAACTGATTGGGGGATATTCAAGAGTTACGCCGACCTGAAAGCTATCCGCTGAATCCATAATCAACTCGGTCTGCCAGGTCGATGTATGACGCCAGACAGCTCGGTCGGCCCCTAAAATCCCCTCACCCTAGCCCTCTCCCAGAGGGAGAGGGAACTGATTGGGGGATATTCAAGAGTTACGCCGACCTGAAAGCTATCCGCTGAATCCATAATCAACTCGGTCTGCCAGGTCGATGTAGAAC
>NZ_JBITSX010000055.1:0-44681 GCF_044541255.1 Pseudomonas sp. NPDC085632
GCATCCCGGCCGACGCCATGGTCAAGGACAGTGCCCCGGCGCAGTTCGAAGTGAACCTGCATCACGTCGCCGACCCGATCAAGGCGTGCGACTACGCGGTACTGCTCAAGCGTCTGATCAAGAACATTGCCTACGACCATGAAATGGACACCACCTTCATGGCCAAGCCTTATCCGGGCCAGGCAGGTAATGGTCTGCACGTACACATTTCGATTCTGGATAAAGAAGGCAAAAACATTTTTGCCAGCGAGGATCCCGAGCAGAACGCCGCGCTGCGTCACGCGATCGGCGGTGTGCTCGAGACCCTGCCCGCGCAGATGGCTTTCCTCTGCCCGAACGTCAACTCCTACCGTCGTTTCGGCGCACAGTTCTACGTGCCGAACTCGCCGTGCTGGGGCCTCGACAACCGCACCGTGGCGATTCGCGTACCGACCGGCTCGTCCGATGCCGTGCGTATCGAGCATCGTGTAGCCGGTGCCGACGCCAACCCGTACCTGCTGATGGCTTCGGTTCTGGCCGGCGTGCACCACGGTCTGACCAACAAGATCGAGCCGGGCGCGCCAGTCGAAGGCAACAGCTACGAGCAGAACGAGCAAAGCCTGCCGAACAACTTGCGCGATGCCCTGCGCGAGCTGGACGACAGCGAGGTGATGGCCAAGTACATCGATCCGAAGTACATCGATATCTTCGTCGCCTGCAAGGAAAGTGAGCTGGAGGAGTTCGAACACTCCATCTCCGACCTTGAGTACAACTGGTATCTGCATACCGTTTAAGCGGTTGTAGCGCCAAACAGAACGCCGTCGGCTCTTGCAGCCAGCGGCGTTTTTTTATGACTTGGACAAATCCAAGACCGTAATTAATGGCCGCCTGTGGCGGATCGCCGGCAGGCCAGCTCCCAGAGGTTTCTGTTGTGCACTCAGTTTTGTGTTCGACACAGATCTGTGTGGGAGCTGGCCTGCCAGCGATGGCGGCCGACAAGACAACAAAGGAACCGGCTCGTACAATGCCCGCTGCCCCGCAGGAGACTTCCATGACGCGACCCGCCCCCGTCCGCAAACCCCGTGCCCGCAGCCAGGCGCGCATCGACTCGATACTCGACGCCGCGCGCACGCTGCTGGCCGCCGAGGGTGTGGCAAGCCTGTCGATCTACAGCGTCGCCGAACGTGCGCAGATTCCGCCCTCCTCCGTGTACCACTTCTTCGCCAGCGTCCCGGCATTGCTCGAAGCACTGACGGCGGATGTACACGCTGCGTTCCGTGCCTGCCTGCAAGCGCCGATCGACCATGAAGCGCTGCGTGACTGGCGCGACCTGTCGCGGTTGGTCGAACAACGGATGCTGGAGATCTACGACGAAGACGCCGCCGCACGGCAGCTGATCCTCGCGCAGCATGGTCTGACCGAAGTCACTCAGGCTGACCGTCAGCACGACATCGAACTGGGTGACCTGATGCACAAACTGTTCGATCATCATTTCGAGTTGCCGAGGCTGCCGGAGGATGTCGATGTATTTGCCCTGGCGATGGAGCTGGGTGACCGGGTGTATGCGCGCTCGGTACAGCAGCACGGGCAGATCACGCCGCGCATGGCCGAGGAAGGGATGCGGGTGTTTGATGCTTACATTGGGCTGTATTTGCCGCCGTATCTACCCAAGAGATCATTGGTGATCTGACTGGCCTCATCGCTGGCAAGACAGCTCCCACAAGGGTTTTGTGACCGACAAATAACCCTGTGGGAGCTGGCTTGCCAGCGATGGCCGCGCCGCCGATTTCAACCCAGGCACAAAAACCCCGAAGGGCTCACGCCCTCCGGGGTTGTTTTTTACTCACTGGCTTACAACTTGGCGATCGACACCTCGGTGGATTTCACAAAGGCGATCACTTCGCTGCCCACGACCAGTTCCAGCTCCTTGACCGAACGGGTGGTGATCACCGAAGTGACGATGCCCGAAGCGGTCTGCACGTCGATTTCCGACAGCACGTCGCCGAGGACGATTTCCTTGATCGAGCCTTTGAACTGGTTACGGACGTTGATGGCTTTGATAGTCATGGCAATGATTCCTGTCGTTTGCTTGAGTTATTGAGCCCAACGCAGTTGCGTAGGCAGTGGTGAAACAGGTTCCGGCGCCGGCGGTTCGCCGGGCAGGGAGAGAACACGGTTAAGCACTTCGGTTTCCAGCGCTGCCAGTCTGTGCGAACCACGCACTCGCGGCCGCGGCAGTTCGACATGCAGATCGAGGCCGACTTCGCCGTCCTCGATCAGAATCACCCGGTCGGCAATCGCCACCGCTTCACTGACGTCGTGGGTCACCAACAGCACGGTGAAGCCATGTTGCTGCCAAAGACGTTCGATCAGTTGCTGCATTTCAATGCGGGTCAGCGCGTCCAGCGCGCCGAGCGGTTCGTCGAGCAACAGCAGACGCGGTTGGTGGATCAGCGCCCGTGCCAGCGCAACACGCTGCTTCTGTCCGCCAGATAACGCTGCCGGCCACTCATTGGCACGATCCGCCAGACCCACCGCGTCCAGCGCTTCGAGCGCCTTGGGACGCCAGTTGCCTTTGAGGCCCAAGCCAACGTTGTCGATGATCTTCTTCCACGGCAGCAGCCGCGCTTCCTGGAACATCAACCGGGTGTCTTCCCGCGCATCGCTGAGCGGCGCCGAACCTGCGAGCAAGTCGCCGCCAGTCGGTTGATCGAGGCCGGCGAGCAAGCGCAGCAAAGTACTTTTGCCGCAGCCACTGCGCCCGACCACCGCGACGAATTGCCCCGCCGGAATATGCAGATCGATGTCACGCAGCACCTGCCGCGCGCCGAAGGTTTTCTGCAGGTTGCGCACCGCCAGCGGGATCCCGCGCAGCAGGCGTGGAGGTTGTTGAGCAGTCATGCCGCACCTCCTTTGGCAACCTGATAAGCCGGGTGCCAGCGCAACCACACACGTTCAAGTCCACGGGCCGCGAGGTCGGCGAGTTTGCCAAGCACCGCGTAAAGCAGGATCGCCAGCACCACCACGTCGGTCTGCAAGAACTCACGAGCGTTCATCGCCAGATAGCCGATGCCCGAGCTCGCCGAGATGGTTTCGGCGACGATCAGCGTCAACCACATAAAGCCCAGGGCGAAGCGCACGCCGACCAGAATCGAAGGCAGCGCGCCCGGCAGAATCACCTGCCAGAACAGGCTGAAACCGCTCAAGCCATAACTGCGCGCCATCTCCACCAGCGCCGGGTCGACGTTGCGAATGCCGTGATACGTGTTGAGGTAGATCGGGAACAACGTACCCAGTGCCACCAGAAAAATCTTCGCCGACTCATCGATTCCGAACCACAGGATCACCAGCGGAATCAGCGCCAGGTGCGGCACGTTGCGGATCATCTGCACCGAGCTGTCGAGCAGGCGTTCGCCCCATTTCGACAGGCCGGTGATGAAACCCAAGACCAGACCGATGCTGCCGCCGATGGTGAAACCGAGTGCCGCGCGCCAGCCGCTGATGGCTAGGTGCGTCCAGATTTCGCCGCTGCGCACCAGGCTAACGCCGGCTTCGATCACCGCCACCGGTGCCGGCAGAATCCGTGTCGACAACCAACCCGCCGACACCGACAACTGCCACACCGCCAGCAACAACACCGGCAACGCCCAGGGCGCGAGGCTGTGGATGATTTTCTTCATGGCGCGCCTCAGCTCTGCGACGCGGCTTTGGGAAGAATGTCGTTGGCGACCATCTCGCCGAACGGGCTGACATAACCGGCGCTTTTCGGCAGTTCCGGACGCTCGATGTCGAGGTGCGGGAACAGCAATTCGGCGACGCGATACGACTCTTCAAGGTGTGGATAGCCGGAGAAGATGAAGGTGTCGATGCCCAGATCGGCGTATTCCTTAACGCGTGCCGCGACGGTTGGGCCATCGCCGACCAGCGCCGTACCGGCACCACCGCGCACCAGACCGACGCCGGCCCAGAGGTTCGGGCTGACTTCGAGGTTGTCACGACTGCCGCCATGCAGCGCGGCCATGCGTTGCTGGCCAACCGAATCGAAGCGCGCCAGCGAAGCTTGAGCACGAGCGATGGTGTCGTCATCCAGATGCGAGATCAAACGATCCGCCGCTTGCCACGCTTCAGCGTTGGTTTCACGGACGATAACGTGCAGTCGAATACCGAAGCGTACGGTGCGGCCAAGCTTGGCGGCTTTGGCCCGGACTTGGGCAATCTTCTCGGCCACTGCTGCTGGCGGCTCGCCCCAGGTCAGGACCATTTCTACTTGTTCGGCAGCCAAGTCCTGCGCCGCTTCCGACGAGCCACCGAAATACAGCGGCGGACGCGGTTGCTGGATCGGCGGATAGAGCAATTTCGCGCCCTTCACGCTGATGTGCTGACCGTCGTAATCAACGGTTTCGCCTTCCAGCACACGACGCCAGATGCGGGTGAATTCCACCGAAGCCTGATAACGCTCTTCGTGGCTGAGGAACAGACCGTCGCCGGCCAATTCTTCCGGGTCACCGCCAGTCACCAGATTGAACAGCGCACGACCGCCGGACAGACGATCCAGCGTGGCTGCCTGCCGCGCCGCGACCGTCGGGGAAATGATCCCGGGACGCAGGGCAACGAGGAACTTCAGGCGCTGGGTCACCGGGATCAGCGACGCCGCCACCAGCCACGAATCTTCGCAAGAGCGGCCAGTAGGAATCAGCACACCGCCGAAGCCCAGACGATCCGCAGCTTGCGCGACCTGTTGCAGATAACCGTGGTCGACGGCGCGCGCGCCTTCGGCGGTGCCAAGGTAATGGCCGTCGCCGTGGGTGGGCAGGAACCAGAAGATATTGAGGCTCATGGAGTGGTCTCCTTAGGAATTCGAATTACTGCGCTTTAGCCACAGCGGCCGGTGGTGTCCAGATCACGTCCTTGATGCTCAGCGGCTTGGGAATCAGCTTGAGCTGGAAGAACGTGTCAGCGATTTTCTGCTGCGCGGCGACCACTTCCGGGGAAAGGAATAGCGCGCCGTAACCCTGGCGTTTCACCGAGGTCAGGGTGATGTCCGCTGGCAAGCCGAGCAGTGGCGCAACCTGTTGGGTCACGTCTTCAGGGTTGGCTTTCGACCATTCGCCGACTGCGCGAACTTCCTCAACGAGGGTCTTGATCACCTGAGGATTTTTCTCTGCGTATGGCTTGGTCGCGAGATAGAACTGGTGGTTGTCGACGATGCCTTTGCCGTCGCGCAGGGTGTGCGCTTGCAGTTGCTTCTCGGCGGCCGCCTGGTACGGATCCCAGATGACCCAGGCGTCGACGCTGCCACGTTCGAACGCGGCGCGGGCATCGGCCGGCGGCAGGAATACGGTTTGAATGTCGGTGTATTTGAGGCCGGCATCTTCCAGCGCACGCACCAGCAGGTAGTGAACGTTGGAGCCTTTGTTCAGGGCGACTTTCTTGCCCTTGAGATCGGCCACCGATTTGATCGGCGAGTCTTTCGGCACGAGGATCGCTTCGCTGTTCGGCGCAGGTGGTTCGTAGGCGACGTAGAGCAGATCAGCGCCAGCAGCCTGAGCGAAGACTGGCGGGGTTTCGCCGGTGACGCCGAAGTCGATCGAGCCGACGTTCAGGCCTTCCAGCAGCTGCGGGCCGCCTGGGAATTCAGTCCATTGCACGTCGACGCCTTGGGCGGCCAGACGTTTTTCCAGCGTGCCCTTGGCTTTGAGCAGCACCAGCGTGCCGTACTTCTGATAACCGATCCGAAGAGTCTCGGCTTGAGCTTGAGTGATGGCGCCGAAGGTGACAGCCGCAGCAAACAGAGCGACCAGACCACGACGCAAAAATACAGTGCGCATAGCGCTCTCCTTTTTGCTGTTGGGTTTTGGCTGCACCTGCTTGCCCGTTAGCGGGCGAGTAAGGCGAGTACTTCAAATTTCGATGAGGCTTAAATGCTCCAGCGAGCACTCAATAAACGTTCGTTCAACAGGCCCGGTTCCAGCGGTTTCGGCCGACGGGCCATGGCGCCGACAAACTGATCCAGCGCTTCATGCAGACGCTGCTCGAGCGCCGGAGCCAGTTGCGCCGCAGCACTGCCTTCGCCGTAAGCGATCTGGCTGTCCTCGGCGAAAATCCCCTGGAGCATTTCCTGGGCCTTCAATGCCGACAGCACCGGTTTGAGGGCGTAATCGACCACCAGCATGTGGGCGATGCTGCCGCCCGTGGCCATCGGCAAGACAATCTTGTGGTTCAAGGCGCGCTCCGGGAGCAGATCGAGCAGGGTCTTCAACGCGCCGGAAAACGACGCTTTGTAAACCGGTGTGGCGATCAGCAGGCCGTCGGCGTTTTCAATCTGTTGCAGCAGGTCGAGCACCTTCGGGCTGTCGAAGCGGGCGTGGAGCAGGTCTTCAGCGGGAAAGTCGCGCACCTGATAACTCACCACTTCCACGCCTTGCGCCTGCAACCAGCGTTGCGAGCGTTCCAGCAGCACCCCGGAACGGGAGCGCAGGCTGGGACTGCCACCGAGTGAGACGACCAGCATCGAGACAATTCCTTAAGCGTTACAGGCGATTCGCGGGTTGCGATCTCGCTTCGATGGGAGTGACCTTACCAGCTGATTTATATATCCATAAATCATATTTATTCATTTGGTTATGCGTTTTGGAGATATACATTTCCACAAACTGCGGGCGAAAAAAAAGGCCGTCGAAACGGCCTGAAATCCCCTGCTTTGTGGCTACACGCTGATCGTTCCCACGCTCTGCGTGGGAATGAATCCATGGACGCTCCGCGTCCACTGTGACGCAGAGCGTCACGGGCGGCATTCCCACGCTGAGGGTGGGAACGACCTGCCCAAGAAGATCACTTGTTCGGCTGCGGCGTCAGGCGCAAGTAAGGCTTCACGGCGCGATAACCCTTGGGAAAGCGCTGCTTGATCTCTTCCTCATCTTTCAACGAAGGCACGATCACCACCTCATCACCGTCCTGCCAGTTGGCCGGGGTGGCCACCTTGTAGTTGTCGGTGAGCTGCAGCGAATCGATCACCCGCAGAATCTCGTGGAAGTTGCGCCCGGTGCTCGCTGGATAGGTGATGGTCAGGCGAATCTTCTTGTTCGGATCGATCACGAACAGCGAACGCACGGTCAGCGTGTCGTTGGCGTTCGGGTGGATCAGGTCATACAGATCGGAGACCTTGCGATCGGCATCGGCCAGGATCGGGAAGTTGACGATGGTGTTCTGGGTTTCGTTGATGTCTTCGATCCACTTGTGGTGCGAGTCCACCGGGTCGACCGACAGCGCGATGGCTTTGACGCCGCGTTTGCTGAACTCATCCTTGAGCTTGGCGGTGAAACCCAGCTCAGTGGTGCACACCGGGGTGAAGTCCGCCGGGTGGGAAAACAGCACGCCCCAGCTATCGCCCAGCCATTCGTGAAAACGAATCTTGCCGGCGCTGGAATCCTGTTCGAAATCGGGGGCGATGTCGCCGAGTCTGAGGCTCATGATGCTGCTCCTTATGAGTTGTTCGAGACCTCAACTGTAGCCCGGGATTTGCCATCGTGAAAAAGAATAAATAATGAGACATCTAGATCATAAGTGAATATTAAACATCTGTTCACTGGACGCCCGGCGGCATCCCGACGAACATCGGTCGCAAGGTTCGAGAAGGCCTTGAGTTGCTGTAAAGAGGGGAATTTCGGGGAGGGCTTACGGGGGTGAGCCTGACTCGAAAACGCAAAAGCCCCGTCCGGCGCGATGCCGGACGGGGCTTTTTTTACATCAACGAATCGAAGCGCGCTATTACAGCAGCGGGATCGAGTAGCTGACGATCAGGCGGTTTTCGTCCTGGTCACGCTGACCTGGGATGTCGTTGCGCCACATAGCGTTTTTCCACATAAAGCCAACGTTTTTCAGCGGGCCTTCTGGTACGACGTAACCGATGGTCAGGTCGCGTTCCCACTCGGAGTTACCGTTGCCGTTCTCACGCCCATTGGAACCCACGGTGTCGATATTGTCGCCACGCAAGTAAACCAGACCAGCTGTCAGGCCAGGAACGCCGACTTTGGCGAAGTCATACGAGTAGCGTGCTTGCCAGGTGCGCTCGCCTGCACGGCCGAACTTCTGGATCTGCATGTCGGTGATAGTGTAGTTCGACGAACCGTCACCCTGGTTCAGCCAAGGGAAGTCGCTGCTGCCGTTGGAAACCTGATAGCCACCACCGAAGGTGTGCCCGGCAACGGTATACAGGAACAGGCCGCTGTACAGATTATTGTCGACCTTACCTTTACCGCTTGCCTGACCAGTGTAATTACCGTTGCTGTAGTAAGCCGGAGTGTTGGAGTTAGCACCATCATCCGAGCTGTTGAAGTAACGGAAATCAGATTTCAACACGCCTGGGCCGATTGCCCAGTTGTGAACCAGACCCAGGAAGTGCTGTTTGTAGAAGTCTTCAAGGTTGCCGTAGTAATACTGGGCAGTCAGGTCCTTGGTGATTTTGTAGTCACCACCGGCGTAGATGAACTTGTTGCTGTTGGCAACACGTGCAGATGCACCGCCAATGGACAGGTTTTCGTTGTTGCTGGAGTTACGACCTTTCACGGCTTCGATCTGACCGCCGACAAGAGTCAGGTCCTTGATTTCGCCGGAGGTGATCTGACCACCCTGCCAGGTTTGCGGCAGCAGACGGCCATCGTTGGTCACGATAACCGGCAGTTTTGGCTGCAGAGTGCCCAACTTCAACTCGGTCTGAGAGATTTTGGCTTTTGCAGTCAGGCCCAGGCTGGAGAAGCTGTCAACGGCATCACCATTGTGCTCGCTTGGGAAGATGGTGCCGCCGTAGTTACCTACACCGTTGGTGCCGCCGCCCGAATCCAGACGCACGCCCAACAGGCCGATAGCATCGATACCGAAGCCGACGGTGCCTTGGGTGTAACCGGAGATGAAGCGCAGATCGAAGCCTTGACCCCATTCTTCAGCTTTGCTCTGGGTAGAGTGAGCACCGGAGTCACGGTTATCGTTGTTGATATAGAAGTTACGCAGCCCCAAAGTAGCTTTGCTGTCTTCGATGAAACCGGCGGCGCCTGCCTGCTGCGCCATAACCCCTACGGCCACAGCCAGGGCCAAGGTGGACTTGTTCATGTAAAGCTCCTCTCGTTTCTAATTCTTGTGTTCCTGGCCCGGGGTCTGATGCCCTGGGTCCTAAGATGCGCGATTAGCGCCAGACCGTGACTGACAAGTCAATCGTAACCTTGTGTGTCTACGACCAAGGTCTAATCGCAGTGATTTGGTCCGTGCAGAGTAAAGATTTCCTGATAAACCCAAAAAGAATTTATTCATTCTTTTTCATATCATTTCGGAATATGGCCAGTATCTTGCCATCTTCGCCGGGATACAGCGTATCGGCGACTAAGCTCATTCCTAAATGGTATTTGTTAGCCTTTTTTTATATCGATTAGCTTTGGCGCAACCGCAATTCGTCAAACCCTATCGAAAAGGCGACGCCATGATGGCCAAACGCGCACTATCTAGTCAATTTGTTACAGTTTGTGTGTCAGCACTGTTTTCTTTTTCTGTCCATGCCGCCAACCTCACCGTCGGTTATCAAACCGGTATCGACCCAAGCAAAGTCCCCCAGGCCGACGGCGTCTACGAGAAAACCATCGGCGAGAAAATCGACTGGCGCCGCTTCAACAGCGGCCCGGAAGTTGTGACAGCCATTGCGTCCGGAGACGTGCAGATCGGCAACCTCGGCTCCAGCCCGTTGGCGGCCGCCGCTTCGCGTAACCTGCCGATTGTGGCCTTCATCGTTTCGGCACAGATCAATGCCGCCGAAGCCCTGGTGGTGCGCAACGGCAGCGGCATCAACACACCGCAGGATCTGGTCGGCAAAACCATCGCCACACCCTTCGTTTCCACCTCCCACTACAGCCTGCTCGGCGCACTCAAGCATTGGGGCCTGGACGCCTCGAAAGTCAAAGTGGTTAACCTGCAACCCGCAGAAATCGCTGCCGCGTGGAAGCGTGGGGATATAGATGGTGCGTTTGTCTGGTCACCGGCGCTTGGGGAAATCCGCAAGACCGGCAAGACCCTCACCGATGCAGCGCAGGTCGGTCAGTGGGGCGCCCCAACATTCGAAGTCTGGGTCGCGCGTAAGGATTTCGCTGACAAGCATCCTGACGTTGTCGCGAAGTTCGCCAAGGTCACGCTGGATTCATTTGCCGATTACGCGGCGCATAAAGACAGCTGGACGGCTGACTCGGAGCCGGTGCAGAAAATCGCCAAATTGACCGGTGCCAATGCCGCCGATGTACCGGAATTGCTCGCGGGATCGGCGTTCCCGGATGCCAAGGCGCAGCAAACCACGGCGCTGCTGGAGGGCGGCACGGCGAAAGCGATTGGCGAGACGGCGAAGTTTTTGAAGGAACAGGGCAAGGTTGAAACGGTGCTGCCGGATTATTCGCCGTACGTCAGCGCGAAATTCATCACTGAATAAACCCAATCCCTGTAGGAGCTGCCGAAGGCTGCGATTGATCGTTCCCACGCTCCGCGTGGGAATTCAGCCCGGGACGCTCCGCGTCCCATCGAAAGCCGAACGCGGAGCGTCCGATGAGGCGTTCCCACGCAGAGCGTGGGAACGATCGTCACCGGGTCAGAGGGTTTTTTCGAAGATCTTCGAGTTGCGCTGAAAGTTGTACAGCGACGCCCGCGCTGCCGGCAGACGCTCAACGCTGCTCGGCTCGAACCCACGCTCACGGAACCAGTGCGCAGTACGCGTGGTGAGAACGAACAAGGTCTTCAAACCCTGCGCCCGTGCCCGGGTTTCGATGCGCTCCAGCAGTTCATCACCGCGACCGCCATGGCGGTACTCCGGATTCACCGCCAGGCACGCCAGCTCGCCGGCATCGGAATCGGCAATCTGATACAACGCCGCACAGGCGATGATCATGCCCTCACGTTCGACCACGCTGAACTGCTCGATCTCGCGCTCCAGCACTTCGCGCGAGCGACGCACCAGAATCCCCTGCTCTTCCAGCGGGCTGATCAAATCCAACAAGCCGCCGACGTCTTCAATCGCCGCCTCACGCACCAGTTCGAATTGCTCTTGCGCCACCAGCGTACCGCCACCGTCACGGGTGAACAGTTCAGTCAGCAGCGCGCCGTCTTCGGCGTAGCTGACGATATGACTGCGCGCCACGCCGCCACGGCAGGCTTCGGCGGCGGCATCCAGCAGTTCCGCCTGATAGTTGCTGCCCAGGCGCTGCAAATGCGCCGGCACCTGCTGCGGGCGCAGTTCGCGTACCAGTTTGCCGTTTTCGTCGATCAGGCCGAGGTCAGCGCCGAACAGCAACAGCTTGTCGGCACCCAGGTCGATGGCGGCGCGAGTGGCAACGTCTTCGCAGGCAAGGTTGAAGATTTCACCGGTCGGCGAGTAGCCCAGCGGCGAAAGCAGCACGATCGAGCGTTCATCGAGCAGACGATTGATGCCTTTGCGGTCGACCCGGCGCACTTCGCCGGTGTGGTGATAGTCGACGCCTTCGAGCACGCCGATCGGCCGCGCGGTAACGAGGTTGCCGCTGGCCACGCGCAGACGCGAGCCCTGCATCGGCGACGACGCCATGTCCATCGACAGACGCGCTTCGATGGCGATGCGCAACTGACCGACCGCATCGATCACGCATTCCAGCGTTGCAGCATCGGTGATGCGCATGCCGTGATGGTAATGCGGGGTCAGGCCGCGCGCGGCGAGGCGGGTCTCGATCTGCGGGCGCGAACCGTGCACCAGCACCAGACGCACGCCAAGGCTGTGCAGCAGAACGATGTCGTGAACGATGTTGCCGAAATTCGGATGCTCCACGCCGTCGCCGGGCAGCATGACGACGAAGGTGCAGTCGCGGTGGGCATTGATGTAAGGGGACGCGTGACGAAGCCAGTTAACGTATTCGGGCATGAACCTGGGCCTGTAATAAATAGCAGCCTAAAAAGGGGCGAAACGGAAAACGCACAGCGGGCTGATGGTTATCGTCGGAACAGGCTTGGCGACACGCGCGCTCTCCTCATGAATACGGGTTGGATTCCCACTAATTTACCGACCACCCCTGTAGGAGCTGCCGCAGGCTGCGATCTTTTGATCTTGATCTTCAAAACAAAATCAAAAGATCGCAGCCTTCGGCAGCCCCTACAAGGGAGGCGTTCAATTCTTCAGGCAGTAATGTTCAATCAGTTGCCGTAATAGATGCACGGTAGGCTGCAAACGTGACATTTCAAGGTACTCGCCGGGCTGATGCGCACAGGCGATGTCGCCGGGGCCGAGGACGATGGTTTCGCAACCGAGGCGCTGAAGATAAGGCGCTTCGGTGCCGAAGGCTACTGCTTCGGCACTGTGACCGGTGAGCTTTTCGGCGATGCGCACCAGTTCGGCGTCTTCAGCCTGCTCGAACGACGGCACTTCCGGGAACAACGGTTTGTAATCGATCTTCACCTGATGCCGCTCGGCCACCGGGTTGAGCTTGCGCAGAATCTCCGCGCGCAGGACTTTCGGGTCCATGCCGGGCAGCGGTCGCAGATCAAACTCCAGCGAACACTGACCGCAGATGCGATTGGGATTATCGCCGCCATGGATGCAACCGAAGTTCATCGTCGGCTGCGGCACGCTGAACTGCGGATTGTTGAATTCACGCTGCCATAGCAGGCGCAGGCCGCGCAGTTCGCCGATCGCATCGTGCATGGCTTCGAGGGCGCTGTGGCCCAAGCGCGGATCCGACGAGTGGCCGCTCTGCCCGAGAATGTCGATGCGCTCCATCATGATGCCTTTGTGCATGCGGATCGGCTTCAGGCCGGTCGGCTCACCGATTACCGCTGCGCGGCCCAGTGGACGCCCGGCTTCAGCCAGTGCGCGGGCGCCGGACATCGAGCTTTCTTCATCACAGGTGGCGAGGATCAGCAACGGTTGCTTGAACGGTTGCTCAAGCAGCGGTAGCACCGCTTCGATGATCAGCGCGAAGAAACCCTTCATGTCGCAGCTGCCCAGGCCGACCCAGCGGCCATCGACTTCGGTGAGCTTCAGCGGATCGGTCTGCCACAACGCATCGTCGTACGGCACGGTGTCGCTGTGGCCGGCCAGCACCAGCCCGCCGGGGCCGCTGCCGAAACTGGCGAGCAGGTTGAATTTGCCCGGGCTGACCTGCTGGATATCGCAGCTGAACCCCAGGTCACCCAGCCAACCGGCGAGCAGATCGATCACCGCGCGATTGGACTGATCAAGGTTCGGTTGGGTACAGCTGACCGATGGCGCGGCGATCAGCGCAGCGAACTGGTCTTGCATGGACGGCAAAGGCATCGCTGACTCCAACTCCCGATTTGAGGTCCATCATAGAACCATCCGGCGTCAGGAATAAACCGCCGCAGGGCGTAGGACGAATCAGTCCTGTACACTGCACGGCCTTGGCAGCCACATATTCCCCGGCTGCGCTCCCGATCCTGGATTTTCCGGCCATGCAGAAAGAAACCGAAATCAAACTCCGCGTCAGCCGCGAAACCCTCGCTGCCCTGCGCGAGCACCCGTTACTGAAAAAACGCAACAAAAGTGGCTGGGAACGCCGTGAGTTGATGAACCAGTACTTCGACACCCCCGAACGCGATCTGGCCCAGGCCAAAGTCGCCCTGCGCCTGCGCAAGGACGGTGACGAAGTGATTCAGACCCTCAAGACCCGTGGCCAGAGCGTTGCCGGTCTGTCCGAGCGTAACGAATACGACTGGAAGTTGCCGAAAGCCAAGCTCGACGTGAAGAAACTCGACGGCGAATGCTGGCCCGAGTCGCTGGCCGAGCTGGACAAGAAAACCCTCAAGCCGATCTTCACCACCGATTTCGTCCGCGAACGTGCGGAAATCGCCTGGGGCCGTGGCAAGAGCAAAGTGGTCATCGAAGCCGCGCTGGATCTGGGCCACGTTGTCGTCGGCAAGCAAAAAGAAGAAATCTGCGAGCTGGAACTGGAATTGCGCGAAGGCGAGCCTGCTGCGCTGCTGGAGCTGGCTGCCGAACTGGCTGAAACCCTGGCCCTGATGCCGTGCGACATCAGCAAGGCTGAGCGCGGTTATCGTCTGTACGACGCCAACAGCTACTCGCTGAGCCTGCCGGCGCCGGAGTTGACCGCGGAAACCCAACTCGACGACGCCTTCGCCGCACTGAGCTGGCATTTGCTCGGCAGCAGCCAGCGTCTGGCTGAACAGTACCGTTTCAATGGCCACTGGCGCCTGTTGCTCGACTGGGTCGAGAACCTCGCGGAACTGCGCGCCCTGCTCAGCAGCCTCGGCCAGGCCGCACCGCGTCAGTCGACCCATGATCTGCGCGTTGCCCTGGATGCGTTGCTGGAAGACTGGCGCCCATTGGTGCAGGCCGGCATCGAAGACGAAGACGTACGCAAAGCCGCGCCGGAGCAGTTCCTCGAAGAACTCGAAGACCCGCGCTGGGGCTCGTTCTCGCTGAACACTTCGCGTTGGTTGCTGGCTCGCACCTGGACCGCCGATCGTAACGTACGTGGTAATCGTCAGGGCGGCGCGCAGTTGCACAGCTGGTTGCCGCGGACCTTGGGCGAAGAAGCCACAGCCCTGCAATTGCAGCGTTATCAGCAGCAGCCGGAAGATCTGGCTGAACAACTGCCGCGTATCGAACGTATTCAGGTCTGGCTGCACCACGCGCGCAACATACTGGAGATCCCGGAAATGGATCGCCTCTATGGCGAGCTGAACAAGCTGGCGCAACTGGCCAACGAGCCGACGATCACTGACGAACTGCTCGATGCGCGCAAGCAGCAGGCGATTGCGGTTTACCAGAATCGCGCATGGAAAATGCTCCTGCGCATGTAACACCGCTAAAAAGATCGCAGCCTGCGGCAGCTCCTACATGGGACAGGTGTACACCCTGTAGGAGCTGCCGCAGGCTGCGATCTTTTGCTTTAAGGCAATACAGGCAAACTCGTGGTGGATTTGATCTCCGACAACGCCACAATCGAATTCACTTCCTGTATCCCCGGCACCAGCGACAGCTTTTCAAAGAAAAACCGCTCATACGCCTCGATGTCCGCCGCGACAATGCGCAACAGAAAATCCACTGCGCCCATCAGCACGTAACACTCCAGCACCTCCGGAAACCCGCGAATCGCCTCGGTGAACTCAGTGAAGTTCGAACGCCCGTGCGCGTTGAGTTTGATCTCGGCAAAGATCTGCGTGTTCAGGCCAATTTTCTTGCGATCGAGCAAGGTCACCTGGCCGCGAATGATCCCTTCTTCTTTCATCCGCTGAATCCGCCGCCAGCACGGCGATTGCGACAGGCCCACCTGTTCGGCGATCTGCGCACTGGACAGTGAAGCGTCCTCTTGCAGCAGGGCGAGTATCTTGCGGTCGTAGCTGTCCAGCTCGCTGTGCATAAAAAAACCTCTAATCGAATATTATGCAAATTAATCGAGTCGATCATTCGCCAATAACGCCGATCATAGCCAAGAAATACCCGGCACCGAATGTAAAAATTCCTCCAGAGATTTTGGAGACTCGCCATGCCGCACCTTGAAGCCGTCACCACCCCGCCCACTCGCGCCGATGTCTGGAACGTCAGCACCGCCCATTGCCTGGCGCAATATCAAATCCTCGCCGAAGCCGAGCCGGATCTGCTGGTGCGGGTGTTGAATCTGTTCGCGTTGCAGTTCCTCACGCCCGAGCAGGTCAATGTGCAGCGCATGGACGATCTGCTGTCCATCGACCTCGTCATGGGCGGGTTGAGCTGGCATCGCGCGCAAGTGATCGCGGAAAAACTTCGTAACCTGATCAGCGTCTGCTCGGTGAATCTGCAACACGCCGACAGCGCTTGGGATGCGCGGACGCAAGCGGCCGGCTGACAAATCCGGCAACGCCTTCGTCGGGTAGTGGCCCAACGGTCTACCGGGCCGCGACTATCCTTTTGCGCACAGTCGTTTAAAAGGAAGCCCGCATGTCCGTTCAACTCGCCACTCAGGACCGCTGGCTGGAACTCAATGATGTACTGCGTGAACTGGTCGCCCAGGGTTTTATCTGCCAGGACGCGGCGGAGCAGGCGTTGAATGCGCGCCGTCGTCACGCCGCGAACGGCCAGATGCACCCGCTGGAATTTATCGCCAGCCAGCAACTCGACGACCTTAGCCGTCCAGGCAAACACCTCGACCTGGAAAGCCTGACCCTGTGGCTGGCGCAACAGGCCGGTCAGCCGTATCTGCGTATCGACCCGCTGAAAATCAACGTCGCCGCGATTACGCCGCTGATGTCCTACGCCTTTGCGCAACGGCACAAGATTCTCGCCGTGGCGGTCGATCGTGACTCGGTCACCGTGGCCAGTGCCCAGCCTTACGTCACTGCTTGGGAGGCGGATCTCACCCATGTCTTGAAGCTGCCGATCAAACGGGTGGTGGCCAACCCGGCGGACATCCAGCGTTTCAGTGTCGAGTTTTTCCGCCTGGCGAAGTCGGTCAGCGGCGCCAGCAATGCCGACGCTCAGGGCGGCAACCTAGGCAACTTCGAACAACTGCTCAACCTCGGCGCCAGCGATCAAGAGCCGGACGCCAACGACGCGCACATCGTCAACATCGTCGACTGGCTGTTCCAGTACGCCTTCCAGCAGCGTGCCAGTGATATCCACATCGAACCGCGACGCGAGCAAGGCACCGTGCGTTTTCGCATCGACGGTGTGCTGCACAACGTCTATCAATTCCCGCCGCAGGTGACCATGGCGATCGTCAGTCGCCTGAAAAGCCTCGGGCGGATGAACGTCGCCGAGAAGCGCAAACCCCAGGACGGCCGGGTCAAGACCAAGACCCCGGACGGCGGTGAAGTCGAGTTGCGGTTATCAACGCTGCCGACGGCGTTCGGTGAAAAAATGGTCATGCGGATCTTCGACCCGGAAGTGCTGCTCAAGGATTTCGATCAACTGGGCTTCAGTGCTGACGATTTGCGCCGCTGGCAGGACATGACCCGCCAGCCCAATGGCATCATTCTGGTCACCGGGCCGACCGGTTCGGGCAAGACCACCACGCTGTACACCACGCTGAAAAAACTGGCGACGCCGGAGGTCAACCTCTGCACCATCGAAGACCCGATCGAAATGGTCGAACCGGCGTTCAACCAGATGCAGGTGCAGCACAACATCGACCTGAGCTTTGCCGCCGGGGTGCGCGCACTGATGCGGCAAGACCCGGACATCATCATGATCGGCGAGATTCGCGATCTGGAAACCGCTGAAATGGCGATTCAGGCGGCACTCACCGGGCACCTGGTGTTGTCGACCTTGCACACCAACGACGCCCCTAGCGCGATCAGCCGTTTGCTCGAACTCGGCGTGCCGCACTACCTGATCAAAGCCACCGTGCTCGGGGTCATGGCCCAACGTCTGGTGCGCACCTTGTGCCCGCATTGCAAGGCGCCGCTGACGCTCGAAGACGAAGACTGGCAAACCCTGACCCGTCCGTGGCAAGCACCGCTGCCGGGCAACGCGCAACGTGCCATCGGTTGCGTGGAATGCCGCGACACCGGCTATCGCGGCCGCGCCGGGGTCTACGAAATCATGCAACTGAGCGACAGCCTCAAGGCCTTCATCACCCCGGACACCGACCTCACGGCGATTCGCCGACAGGCGTTCAAGGAAGGCATGCGCAGTTTGCGTCTGTCCGGTGCGCAAAAAGTCGCCGCGGGGCTGACGACGGTTGAGGAAGTGCTAAGGGTGACGCCGCAGAGCGAGCAGAAATAAGGCGCCACGGAACCGGATCGGGGAAATGGCGATCCAAGGCCCTAGTTAACCCCCCAGGAGTCATCTCATCATGCGTCTCAAACTTGCTGTCGCCACGCTGGCCTTGCTGTCCCTTCCCGTTGGTTCGGCCATGGCGGACAGCTTTTGGCGTAACGTCATTTCGTCCGGTGCGACTACCGGTTCGACTTACCTGACCTTCAAGGATCACAAGCTGATCATCGCCGCCCAGGACGATGCCGGCAGCTTCGTCGCCAGTGACGGGGGCATTCGCGGGCCGTATCTGGAAGCGGCGATGCAGAAAGTCCGCGCCGACAATCCGGGCCTGCAGGCGACGGACATGGAATTGGCCAATGCGA
Organism: Pseudomonas sp. NPDC085632; assembly: GCF_044541255.1. NCBI lineage: Bacteria > Pseudomonadati > Pseudomonadota > Gammaproteobacteria > Pseudomonadales > Pseudomonadaceae > Pseudomonas > Pseudomonas sp. NPDC085632. Next base: position 18,067 of record NZ_JBITSX010000055.1, read on the forward strand.
TTCTGGCGAAGAACGCTGTAGCTTCCGAGTAACTCAAAAGCAAAAGATCGCAGCCTGCGGCAGCTCCTACATGTGAATGCGTTCCCATGTAGGAGCTGCCGCAGGCTGCGATCTTTTGATCTTCAGCGGTAATCGTCCACCGGCACGCACGCGCAATACAGGTTGCGATCACCGTAAACATTGTCCACCCGATTCACCGCCGGCCAATATTTATGTGCCTTGGTGTGTGCATCCGGGGTGATGCCCTGCTCGATGCTGTACGGCCGCTCCCACACCCCGGTGACATCCGCCAGGGTATGCGGCGCCCGTTTCAACGGGTTGTCCTCGGCCGGCCAGTTGCCGTTCTGCACTTCGGTGATTTCCGCACGAATGCTCAACATCGCGCCGATAAACCGATCCAGCTCAGCCTTGGATTCACTCTCGGTCGGTTCGACCATCAACGTCCCCGGCACCGGGAATGACATGGTCGGTGCATGGAAGCCGTAATCCATCAGACGCTTGGCAACGTCTTCCTCACTGATGCCGGTCTGCGCCTTCAACGGTCGCAGGTCGAGAATGCATTCGTGGGCTACGCGCCCGTTACGCCCGGTATACAACACCGGGAACGCACCGGATAAATGTTGCGCCAGGTAATTCGCCGCGAGGATCGCCACCTCGCTGGCGTCCGCCAGTTGCGGCCCCATCATGGCGATGTACATCCAACTGATCGGCAAAATACTCGCGCTGCCCCACGGCGCCGCACTGACCGCGCCGTTCTGCGCCAGCGGCCCGTCGATCGGCACCACCGGGTGATTGGCGACGAACGGCGCCAGATGGGCACGAATCCCGATCGGCCCCATGCCCGGCCCGCCGCCACCATGGGGAATGCAGAAGGTCTTGTGCAAGTTCATGTGCGACACGTCGGCGCCAATGTCCGCCGGCCGCGCCAGGCCGACCTGCGCATTGAGGTTGGCACCGTCCATGTACACCTGGCCGCCGTGCTTGTGGATAACCTCGCAGATCTCGCTGATGCCCTCCTCGTACACACCATGGGTCGACGGATAAGTCGCCATCAGGCATGACAACTTATCCCCAGCCTCGGCGGCTTTCGACTTCAAATCTTCCAGATCGACGTTGCCCGCCTCGTCGCATTCGACGATCACCACGCGCATTCCGGCCATCTGCGCCGAAGCCGGATTGGTGCCATGGGCCGAGGACGGAATCAGACAGATATCCCGCGCGCCCTGCTGACGGCTCTCGTGATACTTGCGGATCGCCAGCAGCCCGGCGTACTCCCCTTGGGCGCCGGAGTTGGGCTGCATGCAGATCGCATCAAACCCGGTGATTGCGCACAGCCAGCGCTCCAGTTCTTCGATCATCAAGGTGTAACCGACCGCCTGCTCGCGGGGCACGAACGGATGCAGGTTGGCGAATTGCGGCCAGGTGATCGGGATCATTTCGCTGGTGGCGTTGAGTTTCATGGTGCACGAGCCCAGCGGAATCATTGACTGGTTGAGCGCCAGATCCTTGTTCTCCAGTTGCTTGAGATAGCGCAGCATCTCGGTTTCGCTGTGGTGGGCGTTGAATACCGGGTGGCGCAGGTAAGGTGTTTTGCGCTGGAGGTTATCCGGGATCCCCGATACGAGGATCTCGGCGTCAAGTTTCTCGACGTTCAACCCATGATCGGCACCGAGTAGCACATCGAGCAATTTCGCCACGGTGATCTCATCGCACGTCTCATCGAGACTCAAACCCACCCGACCGCGCCCCAGAATCCTCAGGTTGATCTGCGCAGCCTGAGCACTTTCAATGATCGCCGTTTGCGCACCGCCAACGTCCAGCGTCAGCGTGTCGAAGAACTGCACATTGACCCTGCTGATGCCTTTGCGCTCAAGCCCTGCCGCCAGAATGCAGGTCAGGCGATGCACGCGCTGGGCGATACGCTTCAAGCCTTCCGGCCCGTGATACACCGCATAGCAACTGGCGATATTGGCCAGCAACACTTGAGCCGTGCAGATGTTCGAATTAGCCTTTTCGCGGCGGATATGCTGCTCGCGGGTTTGCAACGCCATGCGCAGCGCCACGTTCCCCCGGGCATCTTTCGACACACCGATGATCCGCCCCGGAATCGCCCGTTTGAATTCCTCGCGACTGGCAAAGAACGCCGCATGCGGGCCGCCATACCCCATCGGTACGCCGAAGCGTTGCGATGAACCAAACACCACATCGGCGCCTAATTCGCCCGGCGGCGTCAGCAACAACAAACTCAGTAAATCCGTGGCGACGCAGGCCAGCGCCTGTTGCGCGTGCAAGTGATCGATCAATGGTCGCAGATCGCGAATTTCACCGTGGGTGTCTGGATACTGCAGCAGCGCGCCGAACACCTGATGCTGTTTCAGGTTATCCACAGCGTCGATGATCAGCTCGAAGCCGAAACCTTCAGCACGGGTCTGCACCACGGAAATGGTCTGTGGATGACAGTTCTCATCGACGAAAAACAGATTGCTCTTCGACTTGGCGACGCGCTTGGCCAATGCCATGGCTTCCGCCGCCGCGGTGGCCTCATCGAGCAAAGACGCGTTGGCCAGTTCCAGGCCTGTGAGGTCGATGGTCAGTTGCTGGAAATTCAGCAGCGCTTCGAGCCGGCCCTGCGCAATCTCCGGTTGATACGGCGTGTACGCGGTGTACCAGCCGGGATTTTCCAGCACGTTGCGCAAGATGACGGTCGGTGTGAGGGTGCCGTGATAGCCCATGCCGATCAGGCTGGTCCAGACCTGGTTCTGCTCGGCATAACCGCGCAGCTTGGCCAATGCCGCTTGTTCATCCAGCGCGGAGGGTAAATCGAGCGCGCGGTTGAAGCGAATGCCCGGCGGTACAGTCTGCTCGATCAACTCGACCCGGCTGCCAAGGCCGAGACTGTCGAGCATCGCCTGTTGTTCGGCAGCGTCGGGGCCGAGGTGACGGCGCAGGAAGGCATCGGGGTCGCGTAACTGGCTCAGGGACGGCAACTGGGACATGACGGGCTCTCTCTTGGCTGGCGCTCGGCGTCAATGCAACACGGTCAAACCAGCATAGCAGCCCAGCCACGGCTAAATTTTCAAGATCAACACTGACCCTGGGGGAGCGAGCTTGCTCGCGAAAGCGGTGTGTCAGTCGCTGAAGATGTTGAATGTAAAACCGCCTTCGCGAGCAAGCTCGCTCCCACATTGGATTTTTCATCGCCCATGAAAAAGCCCCGACAGGTCGGGGCTTTGCGGTGTTGCTTAATGCTTACTCGCCGATGGCAGCCTTGTAAGCGCCGGCATCCAGCAGCTTGTCCAGCTCAGCCTTGTCGCTTGGCTTGAGCTTGAAGATCCACGCGCCGTACGGGTCCGAGTTCAGCAGCTCGGGCGAGCCACCCAGCTCTTCGTTGATCGCGATGACTTCACCGCTGATCGGCGAATAAATGTCGGAAGCAGCTTTCACCGACTCGACCACACCGGCCTGATCTTCAGCGGCGAAGACTTTGCCCACTTCGGTCAGCTCGACGAACACCACATCGCCCAGCGCTTCCTGCGCGTGATCGCTGATGCCCACGGTGACGGTGCCGTCGGCTTCCAGGCGGGCCCATTCATGACTTTCGGCAAAACGCAGTTCAGCGGGGATATTGCTCATCTTCGGTGTCCTCGGGAATTGGGTCAGCGGTCATGCCCGCCGGAAAAAGGTTAGATCAAAGTTTTGCCATGGCGTACGAAGGTCGGTTTGACCACCCGTACCGGGTACCACTTGCCACGGATTTCCACTTCGGCGCGGTCGGCGGTGGCCATCGGAACACGCGCCAAGGCAATCGATTTGCTTAGCGTAGGAGAGAAACTACCACTGGTGATCTCCCCTTCGCCAACATCAGCGATACGAACCACTTGATGAGCGCGCAAAACACCGCGTTCTTCCAGTACCAGCCCGACCAGTTTGTGCGCAACGCCGGCGGCTTTTTCTGCTTCCAGCGCGGCGCGGCCGATGAACTGGCGCGTGGCCGGCTCCCAGGCAATGCTCCAGACCATGTTCGAGGCCAGCGGCGAAACGTCCTGATGAATGTCCTGACCGTACAGGTTCATCCCGGCTTCAACGCGCAGGGTGTCGCGGGCACCGAGGCCGATCGGGGAAATCCCGGCACCGACCAGGTCGTTGAAGAAACCCGGCGCCTGATTGGCTGGCAGACAGATTTCCAGACCATCTTCACCGGTGTAACCGGTGCGGGCGATAAACCAGTCGCCATCGGTGTAGCCTTCGAAGGGTTTGAGGTGCTGGATCAGCGTGGCACGGGACTGGGTCACCAGTTCGGCAATCTTGTGTCGGGCCTGCGGGCCTTGAATGGCAAGCATCGCCAGCTCGGAGCGCTCGTGCAGTTGCACGTCATAACTGCCGAGCTGCGCATTCATCCAGGCCAGATCCTGATCGCGGGTGGAGGCGTTAAACACCAGACGATAAGCGTCGTCGAGGCGGTAGACGATCATGTCGTCGACGATGCCGCCGCGCTCATTGAGCATGGTGCTGTACAACGCACGGCCGGGGCGGTGCAGGCGGTCGACATCATTGGCCAGCAAATGCTGCAGCCAGGCCTTGGCCTGGGGGCCGGTGACATCGATCACGGTCATGTGGGATACATCGAACACCCCGCAATCGCGGCGCACCTCATGGTGCTCCTCGACCTGCGAGCCATAATGCAGGGGCATGTCCCAACCGCCAAAATCGACCATCTTCGCGCCTAAGGCGAGATGCAGGTCATACAGAGGCGTACGCTGTCCCATGGGTTTCTCCTTCCGGGCGTGGCGAAGGTGCGGACAGCCGCTGTACAGGTGAAAGCCTTTAAATAGAAGGCTCCCAGCCGATTCCAGCGAACAGGTCTGTCAGACTAACCGCACCGAATGCCGCGCATTGTAGCCGCATGATTCAGGACTGACGACTAAGTGTTTCGGTGCGCAGAGCGGCGAATCAGTCCGATGACCGGCAACAAGCCGACCAGAACCAGAGTCAACGCCGGCAATGACGCCCGTGCCCACTCGCCTTCGCTGGTCATTTCAAAGATGCGCACCGCCAGCGTGTCCCAGCCAAACGGGCGCATCAGCAGGGTCGCGGGCATTTCCTTGAGCACATCGACGAATACCAGCAACGCCGCGCTCAACGTGCCGGGCAGCAACAGTGGCAGATACACTTTGAAAAACAGTCGCGGCCCACTGACACCGAGGCTACGTGCTGCTTCGGGCAAAGATGGCCGTATACGCGCCAAGCTGTTTTCCAGCGGGCCGTACGCGACAGCGATAAAGCGCACCAGATAGGCCATCAACAACGCCGCCAGGCTGCCAAGCAGTAACGGTTTACCGGCGCCACCGAGCCAGCCGGAAAGCGGAATCACCAGCTCGCGATCCAGGTAACTGAACGCCAGCATGATCGATACCGCCAGCACCGAACCCGGCAAGGCGTAACCGAGGTTGGCCAGGCCGACGCCGGCGTTGATCGCCTGCGTGGGTGCCAAGCGCCGGGCAAACGCCAGCAACAAAGCAACGCTGACGGTAATCAACGCGGCCATGCCGCCCAGATACAGGGTGTGCAGGATCAGCCCGGCGTAGCGCTCATCGAGATCGAAACGTCCGCGCTGCCAGAACCACACGACCAATTGCAACATCGGAATGACGAAAGCGCAGGCGAAGACCAATCCGCACCAGCTCATCGCGGCGAAAGCCTTGAACCCACGCAGGTGGTACAGCGCTTTGACCCGAGGCCGCTCGTTGCTCGCCCGGTTGGCGCCACGCGCACGACGTTCACCGTACAGCACCAACATCACCACCAGCAGCAGCAGGCTGGCCAGTTGCGCCGCGCTGGACAGGCTGAAGAAGCCGTACCAGGTCTTGTAGATCGCCGTGGTGAAGGTGTCGAAGTTGAACACCGACACCGCGCCGAAATCCGCCAGGGTTTCCATCAGCGCCAATGCTACGCCGGCGCCAATCGCAGGACGCGCCATTGGCAACGCCACCCGCCAGAAGGCTTGCCACGGCGATTGGCCGAGTACTCGCGCGGCTTCCATCAGACCTTTGCCCTGCGCGAGAAACGCGGTGCGCGCCAGCAGATAAACATAGGGATAGAAGACCAGCACCAGCACGATGATCACCCCGCCGGTGGAGCGCACACGGGGCAGGCGCAGGCCTGTGCCGAACCATTCACGCAGCAAGGTTTGCACGGGGCCGGAGAAATCGAGCAGGCCGACGAAGACGAAAGCCAGCACGTACGCGGGGATGGCGAACGGCAGCATCAGCGCCCAGTCGAGCCAGCGTCGCCCTGGGAATTCGCAGAGGCTGGTGAGCCAGGCGAGGCTGACGCCAAGCAGTGTTACGCCGACGCCGACGCCAACGACCAGCGTCAGCGTATTGCCCAGCAGGCGTGGCATCTGGGTTTCCCACAGGTGCGACCAGATTTGTTGATCGATGGTCTGCCAGGACAGCAGCAGAACACTCAGGGGCAACAGCACCAGCGCGGCGATGGCGAAGACGATGGGGTACCAGCGGCGTTGGGCGGGGTGGGCCACTTTTGAATCTCTGGAGGGAGTGGGGTGTTCTTGGCTTGGGTGTTTCAGGTTGGGATTGTTGCCCTCACCCTAACCCTCTCCCAAAGGGAGAGGGGACTGACCGAGGTGCTCCGTCGATTTACGCCGACCTGAAACATCGAGTCGAACTCAGGATTTGAATCCAACTCAGATCGTCTCCCTTTCCCCCCTCTCCCTTGGGGAGAGGGCTGGGGTGAGGGGCTGGATCTTGAAGCAGACAAATTTATCGAAAAAGCCTCAATTCCAACCCGCCCGATCCATCATCCGGATCGCCTCAGCCTGACGCTTGCCCGCCACTTCCACCGGCAAGGTGTCGGCCACGAACTTGCCCCACGCCGCCACTTCTTCCGAAGGTGCCACCGCCGGGTTGGCCGGGAATTCCTGGTTCACGTCAGCAAAAATCTTCTGCGCTTCAGGTGTGGTCATCCACTCGACCAAAGCCTTGGCCGCTTCCGGGTGCGGCGCATGCTTGGTCAGGCCAATGCCCGACAGGTTCACGTGCACGCCACGATCGGCCTGGTTCGGCCAGAACAGTTTCACCGGCAGCTCCGGTTTCTGCTTGTGCAGGCGACCGTAGTAGTAAGTATTGACGATGCCGACGTCGCACTGACCGGCGTTAATCGCTTCGAGCACCGCAACGTCATCGGAGAACACGTCGGTGGAGAGGTTGTTAACCCAGCCCTTGAGGATCTTCTCGGTCTTCTCGGCACCGTGGACTTCGATCATGGTCGCGGTCAGCGACTGGTTGTAGACCTTCTTCGCCGTGCGCAGGCACAGGCGCCCTTCCCAGTTCTTGTCGGCCAGTGCTTCGTAAGTGGTCAGTTCGCCCGGCTTCACCCGTTCGGTGGAGTAGGCGATGGTGCGTGCGCGCAGGCTCAGACCAGTCCAGGCATGAGTCGACGAGCGATATTGCAGCGGAATGTTGGCGTCGATGGTTTTCGAGGTGAACGGCTGCAGGATGCCCATTTGCTCGGCCTGCCAGAGGTTGCCGGCGTCGACGGTGAGCAGCAGGTCGGCGGTCGCGTTTTCACCCTCGGCCTTGATGCGCTGCATCAGCGGCGCTTCCTTGTCGGTAATGAACTTGATCTTCACCCCGGTCTTGGCGGTGTAGGCATCGAAGACCGGTTTGATCAGTTCATCGATGCGCGACGAGTAAACCACCACCTCATCAGCAGCCTGGGCCGTGGTGCTGCCAATCAGGGTCAGGGCCAGTGCGGTCAGAAGACGCTTGGGTGCCAACATGGGAGTGGTCTCTCGGTCGGAAAATGTGGGCCAAATGATAAGGACTCACATTTACCACCTCAATCGAACTCTTTTTGAAGGAGTTACCAGATGTTGCACAGCTTTATTTTAGTGTTGGTTTTGCCGCCGCCATCGCTGGCAAGCCAGCTCCCACAAGGTTTTCGGTGTACCTGACATTGATGTTTCACACCGAACACTGTGGGAGCGAGCTTGCTCGCGAATAGGCCATCAGCCTCGATGGATATGTCAGGCTTTGGCGAGGGCCGGAAGATCACCGGTCAACCCGAGAGCTTCACGCACAAATAACGCCTTCGCCTCCGGCATCTGCTCCACCAGCTTCAACCCGGCATTACGCAACCAACGCACCGGCAACGGATTCGCCTGAAACAACCGCTCAAACCCTTCCATCGCCGCCATCAGCGCAAGGTTATGCGGCATGCGCCGACGCTCGTAACGGCTCAGCACCTTCACATCCGCCAAGCGCTCACCGCGTTCGGCTGCTTGCAACAGCACTTCCGCCAGCACCGCCGCATCGAGAAAACCGAGGTTCACACCCTGCCCCGCCAACGGGTGAATGGTGTGCGCCGCATCGCCGATCAGCGCCAGACCTTCCGCCACATAACGCTTGGCATGACGCTGACGCAGCGGCACGCACAAGCGTGGATCAGCACTGATCACTCCGCCGAGACGACCTTCAAAGGCACGCTCCAGCTCCCGGCAGAAATCCGCTTCATCCAGCGCCATCAAGCGCTCGGCTTCGCCCGGCGTGGTCGACCAGACGATCGAACACCAATTCTGCTGGCCGTCACGTTCCAGCGGCAGAAACGCCAACGGCCCGTGATCGGTAAAACGCTGCCACGCGGTCATCTGGTGCGGCTGGCTGCTGCGCACGCTGGTGACGATGGCGTGGTGCATGTAGTCCCACTCGCGCGTGGCCATCCCGGTGAGACGACGAACCGCCGAGTTGGCACCGTCGGCGGCAATCACCAGCGGCGCACGCAACTGACGACCATCGGCCAGCGTCAGCAGCCAGTCATCGCCCGAACGACGCATTTGTTCCAGCCGCGCATTGGCGAGCATGCCCAGATCGCAATCGTGCAAACGGTCAAGCAAGGCATCCTGGACCACGCGGTTTTCGACGATATGGCCAAGCACTTCGGCATGCACGCTGCTCGCCGAGAAATGAATCTGCCCGGTGCCACTGCCGTCCCACACATGCATGTCGGTGTACGGGCTGCTGCGGCGCTTGGCGATGCCATCCCACACGCCGAGGCGTTCAAGAATCCGCTGGCTCGCCGCCGACAAAGCGCTCACCCGCGGTTCAAACGCAGCTTCGGCGTCGAAGGGTTTGACACTCAGCGGGCTGCCGTCGAGCAACAGCACTTCCAGCCCGCTGTCCTGCAACGCCAGCGCCAGGGCGCTGCCGACCATTCCGGCTCCGACAATCAGCAGATCTGCGCGCATTTCCATGCTTTAGGCCTGTCTCGCTTGCGGCTTGAGCCGCACGTAAAGGGTTTTACCGACCCGCGCCACGAGGTTGCCGGCGCCGTCATGAATGTCGACCTGCAACTGCGGCAGGTACTTGTCGCCATTGGCGGTCTGCCGGCGGATCTCGGCGAGCAAGGTCTCGTCGATGCTGAACCGGGCGAACACCGGGCCTTTGCCCGGGGCGATGAAATCGATGTCAGCGGCCTTGTCCCAGACGATGTACTTCGATCCGAGGTTTTCCATGAGCATCAGCATGAAGAACGGATCGACCATCGAGTACAGACTGCCGCCAAACTGCGTGCCGACGTAATTGCGGTTGTACCAGCCGAGGCCCATCGACACTTGCACGTCGCGGAAGTCATCGCTGATGTGCCGAACCCGAACACCAGCGCCGAGGTACGGCGGGTAGAACGTCATCACCCAGCGCATCAATCGCGCCTTGCCGAATTTAGCGGTCAACCACTTAAGCATCCGGACGCGTTCCCAACCCCATGGCCTGACGCGCAAACCAGCGTTTGGCCGGCGGCAACAGGTCGAGACCGAGCAAACCGATGTTGCGCCCTAACGAAACCAGCGGTTGTGTGCTGCCAAACAGCCGCGTGACCTGATCGGAGAAACCGACGGTAAGGTCCTGATCCAGACGCTGACGCTCGCGATACGCCTGCAACGTGGCGAAGTCGCCCAGCGGCTTATCGCTGGCCAGCAGCGCAGCGGCCAAGGCATCGGCGTCACGCAGCGACAGATTGAAACCCTGCCCGGCAATCGGGTGCAGGCTATGCGCGGCATTGCCGAGCACGGCCAGATGCGAGCGCACTTGTTCTTCGGCCTCGACCAGCGTCAGCGGATACAAATGCCGCGCGCCAACCTGCTTCAGCGTGCCGAGGCGATAACCGAACACGCCCTGCAATTCGCTGAGGAAATCGCGCTCGCTCAAATCGGCCAGACGCTGCGCGTCCATACCCAGACGGGTCCAGACCAAAGCGCAGCGGTTTTCCGGCAACGGCAGCAGCGCCATCGGCCCTTCGTCGGTAAAGCGCTCGAAAGCCATGCCGTTGTGCGCTTCGCTCGGGGTGATGTTGGCGATCAGCGCGCTCTGGTTGTACGGACGTTTGCGCACGTTGATGCCCAACTGTTCGCGCAGACCGGAGCGACCGCCATCAGCGAGCACGGCGAGGTCGCATTCCAAGGTGGTTTCATCGTTGAGGGTCAGGCGATAGCCATCGGGCAGCGGTTCCATGCGCGTGACTTCCGCCGGACAGCGCCAAGTGATCACGTCTTTATCGAGGTGCTGCCAAAGGCACTGGCCGAGCCAGGCGTTTTCCACCACATAACCGAGCGCTGGCACGCCCTCTTCCATCGCCGACAAGCGCGCGGTGGAAAAACGACCACGGTCGGAGACGTGAATCTGTTTGATCGGCTCGGCGCGGCGGGAGATTTCCTGCCACACGCCCAGCCGTTGATAAATCTGCCGCGAACCGAAGGACAGCGCCGACGAACGTGCGTCATAGCTCGGCTGCCAGCTGTCGCCGGGGGCGAATGGCTCGATCAGGACGATCTTCCAGCCACGCGCCTTGGCGCCGGCCTGCAAGGCCAACGCCAGACTGGCGCCGACCAGACCGCCACCGATAATTGCCAGATTGACTCGACTCATGCCGCGTGTGTCCTTGCTTGCGCCATCAGCGCTTCGATTTCAGCGACGGTTTTCGGCACGCCGTGGGTGAGGATTTCACAACCGGTTTTGGTCACGACCACGTCATCCTCGATGCGCACGCCAATGCCGCGCCATTTCTTCGCGACGTTCTGATTGTCCGGAGCGATGTAGATGCCCGGCTCCACGGTCAGCGCCATGCCGACTTCCAGCACGCGCCATTCGCCGCCGACCTTGTATTCGCCGACGTCGTGTACATCCATGCCCAGCCAGTGACCAGCGCGGTGCATGTAAAACGCTTTGTAGGCTTCGCTGGCGATCAACTCGTCGACCTCACCCTGCAGCAAACCAAGTTTCACCAGCCCCGTGGTAATGACTCGAACCGTGGCTTCGTGCGCCTGATTCCAGTGCTTGTTCGGGGCGATTTCGGTGAACGCAGCTTCCTGCGAGGCCAGCACCAATTCGTAAATCGCTTTCTGCTCGGGTGAAAACTTGCCGTTGACCGGCCAGGTGCGAGTGATGTCGCTGGCGTAGCAGTCGATCTCGCAACCGGCGTCAATCAACACCAGATCACCGTCTTTGAGCAGCGCGTCATTCTGCTGGTAATGCAGGATGCAGCTGTTGCGCCCGGCGGCGACGATCGAGCCGTAGGCCGGCATCTTCGCCCCGCCCTTGCGGAATTCGTAATCGAGTTCGGCTTCGAGGCTGTACTCGTGGAGCCCGGCCCGACTGGCCTGCATCGCGCGGATGTGGGCTTGCGCCGAGATCCGTGCGGCTTCGCGCATCACCTTCACTTCTGCCGCTGATTTATACAGGCGCATGTCGTGCAGCAGATGATCCAGGGCAACGAATTCGTTCGGTGGCTGGGCGCCGAGGTGCGCCTTGGAGCGGATCACGTTGATCCAGTCCATCAGGTGACGATCAAATTCGGGGTTGCTGCCCATCGCCGAATACACCCGGTCGCGACCTTCGATCAGGCCCGGGAGGATGTCGTCGATGTCGGTGATCGGGAAAGCGTCGTCGGCACCGAAGTCGCGGATCGCGCCCTCTTGCCCTGCGCGCAAGCCGTCCCACAATTCGCGTTCGGCGTTGCGTTCACGGCAGAACAGCACGTACTCGCCGTGCTCGCGGCCGGGCATCAGGACGATGACAGCTTGCGGCTCGGGAAAACCGCTGAGGTACTGGAAGTCACTGTCCTGACGGTAGACGTGCTCGACGTCGCGGTTGCGAATCGCCACCGCGGCGGCGGGCAGGATCGCGATGCTGTTGGGTTCCATCTGCGCCATCAGGGCCTTGCGGCGACGGCTGTATTCCGCTTTCGGGATATGGGTCATGGGCAGATGGCTTTCCCTGGCACGCGATTAATGCAGCGACGGCTTGGCGGCTGGCGGCACGTCGGCTTTCTTGGTTTCCGAGAACAGCAGCAGCGGCGCAACGCGCAGGTATTCCATGACTTCCATGTAGTCGGTTTCGCCGTCTTCGGATTCTTCCAGGGCGTCTTGCACCTGAGAAATCGCTGCCAGATCCTGTAGCACTTCGGTGGCTTCAGTGCTGAGCATGCTGCTGTCGCGGCAGTTCAGGCCGAAACCGCTGAGGAAGCCCTGGCACCACTCGCCCAGTGCAGCGGCGCGGTCGGCCAGCGGCGCGTCATCGGTCGGCAGCAGCAAAACGACAGTGACGTCGTCGCCGGTCAGCTCGCCTTTGACCATCTCTTGCAGGCCGATCAGGGCGTTGCGGACGTTGTCCTGGATGTCGCCTTCGAGCAGTTCGGCGGCGTCGATCAGCCAGCCTTCGTTGTCGAAGCCGGCACCGGCGCAACTGCGCCCGAGCAGCACGCCGTGCAGTTCGGCAGGCGAGACGTTATGGCCGCTGGAGGTCAGCAGGGTGGCAAAGGCTTGGTACGGGGAATTCGCAATGGTCATGGGCAGCTAGGCGCCAGACGGCGCTATGTCTAGAATGAAGGCCTTGTATCCTACATCGACAGACTCGCCAAGACTATTAAAGGCTGTCCGCCAGCTATCCCATCAGACAGACTCCGACCCAGTGGACACAATGGAAGACACCGACCTGCAAGCGCTGATGGCCAGACTCGAACTGCTGATTGGCCGAGTCGAGCAACTAAAGAGTCAAAACGCACTCTTACTAGCTCAGGAAAAAACCTGGCGCGAGGAACGCGCTCACCTCATTGAAAAAAACGAAATCGCCCGGCGTAAGGTCGAATCGATGATTTCGCGCCTCAAGGCCCTGGAGCAAGACTCATGAGTTCAAGCAATAGCGTCACCGTGCAGATCCTCGATAAAGAGTATTCGATCATCTGCCCGCAGGAAGAACGCAGCAATCTGGTCAGTGCCGCCCGCTACCTCGATGGCAAGATGCGCGAGATCCGCAGCAGCGGCAAAGTCATCGGCGCCGACCGCATTGCCGTGATGGCCGCGCTGAACATCACTCACGACCTCTTGCACAAAGAAGAGCGCCCGGATATCCAGGCCAGCGGTTCGACCCGTGAACAGGTGCGCGACTTGCTCGATCGTGTCGATCTGGTGCTCGCCGACGATCAGAACACCACCAAGGGCTGATTCGACTGGCCGCTTGCGGTATACTCGCGGCACTCCCTGGGGTGCTTGCCAGTTGACGATGTCCCTGAGCCGATTCGCACTACCCTGGAAGTTGCACGTTGGGCTGGTGTGCATGTCCGCTAGACGGAAAGCCTTAAAGTCTACTGCATCTTCCACCTTGAACTTTCGGGTTCAAGGGCTAAGTTGACAGCGGTTCATCCGGGGAGCCTGATTCGAATCCGATGTCGGTGAAAACCGACATCGGATTTTTTATGCGTACGTTTTCGTCCAACCTGCCGAAGCCGAACCATGACTGAACCCGCGCTGCTGCCCCGCCCGCAACTCCGCCGCCTGCTGCGCAAGGCACGCCGCTCACTGAGCAAAAGCGAGCAACGCCAGGCCGCCAAAGACCTGTACCGGCAACTGGCGCAAGACCCGCACTTTCGCCGGGCCAGACATATCTCTCTGTATTTACCCACCGACGGTGAAATTGATCCGCGCTTGCTGTTGCGTGAAGCACAGCGTCGTGGCAAAGCGACCTACCTGCCGGTGCTCAGCGCCTGGCCGCGGACCAAGATGGTTTTCCAGCGCATTCGTCCCGGGGAAAAACTCAAACCCAACCGCTTCCGCATTCTCGAGCCACGGGCCAATCTGGCACAGCAACGCAAGGTCTGGGCGTTGGATCTGGTGTTGTTGCCATTGGTAGGGTTTGACGATGTCGGCGGACGACTGGGGATGGGCGGCGGCTTCTATGATCGCAGTCTGGCGTATCTGGCCCGTCGTAAAAAATGGCGCAAACCGACGTTGCTGGGGCTGGCCCATGAATGTCAGAAGGTAGAGCGTTTGGCGCAGGCGAGCTGGGATGTACCGTTACAAGGCACGGTCAGCGACAAGGCGTGGTATTTCGCGGGATAGGACGCCGCACAGATCAGCGGCGTCGGGCGTGCAGTTCAGCGCTTGAAGGCAGTCGACTGTTGAACCTGTTGCGCGACTTCGATCGGCGCATCGGCCTTGTTGGCCCACAGGCTCTGCGCGTAACCGGTGGTCACGACGCCCAGGCCAAACAAAATTACCAAAGTCCATAGTAAATCCGGTTTGCGTTTCATCGATTGCCCCCCTCAAGGCACATCATCACGATGACAGCAGCGGTTTCCGTTTGTAGGCCGTGCAGCAGCGTCAAGCTTTAAAGGCCGGCATTTTGCGACAACGTGAACCTGCGCGCAAACGCTGACGTCAACCGACTGTCGGTTTGTCATAAAATTGCCCGACAACCTGCCCAATGACCGTTTCAGGAGCAAAAAACCATGGCCTATTGGCTGATGAAGTCCGAGCCCGACGAACTCTCGATCAAAGGTCTGGAAAAACTCGGCAAAGCGCGCTGGGACGGGGTGCGCAACTATCAGGCGCGCAATTTCCTGCGCGCGATGGCGGTGGGCGATGAGTTCTTTTTCTACCATTCCAGCTGCCCGGAGCCGGGAATTGCCGGGATCGGCAAAATAATCGAAGCGGCGTACCCGGATCCCACCGCACTGGAGCCGGAAAGTCATTACTTCGATCCGAAGGCTACAGCGGAGAAAAATGCCTGGAGCGCGATCGATGTCGAGCACGTCGAAACGTTTGCCCGAGTGCTGAAGCTGGATTATCTGAAGCAGCAGACGGCGCTGGCGGAGATGCCGTTGGTGCAGAAGGGTTCACGATTGTCGGTGATGCCCGTTACGGCGGAGCAATGGGCGGCGGTGATTGCGCTGAAACCCTGATTCATTGGCGCCTGCCAAAATGCAATCGCTGGCAAGCCAGCTCCCACAAGGTTCTGCGGCGATCACATTATTGTGTTTCACCGCAGGTACTGTGGGAGCTGGCTTGCCAGCGATGAGGCCCGCCCGGACAGCAGAAGAGTTACTGAATGATCAGGTTGTTGAACAACAGATCCTCAACCACCGGCTTGCCGGTCTCGTCATTCATCACTTGCTGGGTCTGCTTCAACGCTTCCTGACGCAGCTTCTCTTTACCTTCAATGCTGCCCATCGCCTCAGTCGTCTGCTGCGTAAACAGCGCCACCAGTTGATTGCGGATCAACGGTTCGTTGGCCTTGACCAGTTTCGCCGACTCTTCGCCCGTCACACGCAGCGCCACGTCAGCTTTGTAGACTTTGAGTTTCGGCGTGCCATCGAGTCCATAGTTACCTACGAACGGCGGGCTCAGGGTGATGTAGCTAACCTTCGGCGCCTCGCCTTCTTTGGCTTCTTCGGCCAGCGCTGCCACAGGCAGAGACAGGGCCAGCAACAACATGATCCACGCTTTCACAATTCGCTCCTTATCCGGTTTGCGGCCTAGCATAACGACCCGCCGCGCAAGCACAAGCTTATAGCTGACTATCAGGGTCGGGCATGCTCGTTGACCCGTTGACTGACACACCTACACTTATCGGCCATCACTCCCAAAGGAATAGCCCTGATGAAAGCCGTGCTGTGCAAAGCCTTCGGCCCTGCCGAATCGCTGGTGCTGGAAGACGTCGCCAGCCCCGCCCTGAAGAAGAACGAAATCCTGCTGGACGTGCACGCCGCCGGGGTCAACTTCCCGGACACGCTGATCATCGAGGGCAAGTACCAGTTCAAGCCGCCCTTCCCGTTCTCGCCGGGTGGCGAAGCGGCTGGCGTAGTGCGCGAAGTCGGGGAAAAGGTCAGCCACCTCAAGGTCGGTGACCGCGTCATGGCCTTGACCGGCTGGGGCAGCTTCGCCGAACAAGTCGCCGTGCCGGGCTACAACGTCCTGCCGATCCCGCCATCGATGGATTTCAACATCGCCGCCGCCTTCAGCATGACCTACGGCACTTCGATGCACGCGCTCAAACAACGCGCCAACCTGCAATCGGGGGAAACCCTGCTGGTGCTCGGTGCTTCCGGCGGCGTCGGTCTGGCCGCCGTGGAGATCGGCAAAGCCATGGGCGCACGCGTGATTGCTGCCGCCAGCAGCGCCGAAAAACTCGCGGTGGCCAAAGCTGCCGGTGCCGATGAGCTGATCAATTACAGCGAAGCCAACCTCAAGGAGGAAATCAAACGCCTCACCGATGGTCAGGGCGCTGACGTGATCTACGACCCGGTGGGTGGCGATCTGTTCGACCAGGCCATCCGCGCCATCGCCTGGAACGGCCGCCTGCTGGTAGTCGGCTTCGCCAGCGGTCGGATTCCGGAACTGCCTGTCAACCTCGCCCTGCTCAAAGGCGCGGCGGTGCTCGGGGTGTTCTGGGGCTCCTTCGCCCAGCGCCAGCCGCAGGACAACGCGGCGAACTTCCAGCAGTTATTCGGCTGGTTTGCCGAGGGCAAGTTGAAACCGCTGGTGTCGCAGGTCTATCCGCTGAGCAATGCAGCGCAGGCAATCAATGATCTTGGCCAGCGCAAGGCGGTGGGCAAGATTGTGGTGCAAGTGCGCTGAGCTACCTATCGACGAAGGTCAGAATGCCCGGTTCGATCGCTCTGGCCTTTGTTATCAAAGCAATTCACGAATCTCCGCCGATAACAGGCTTATGAGTTTGCGCGTCGGACTCTCCCGACAAGCCCTGACGATCGTCCCAACCTGCCGATTCATCTTGGCAATTATCGCCAGACGCTGTTCATCCGGCAGCTGGGTTTTATGGAAGACGTTCGAAAGATAGGCACGAATTTGTGCAAACACCGCTGAATCGATCCATGAATACTCTGCAATGTTGGCGAGATTTTCATTCATCGTATGGCATCGCAGGGTTTTCAGCTGCTGATTGACGTGAATGGGCTGATCGAGATCGAGCCTGAAAATCATCGGCGCGATGACTTCCTGCTGTTCAGGTTTATTCCCTTCAACCGTCCAGGGTTTGAAACGCCACTGCGCTATCGCGTTTCGAACCGCATCGGCCAACTCAGGGTGAGTGCTCTCTCGAATGCTGACTTCGCTGACTGAGCCATCCGCACTGGCGATGAAACTAACCTTCACCTCGCCCGTTACACCCGCCCTTTGCAGCTCTAGAGGATAAATCGGCTTGGGATTGTTTTCCGGTATCAAAAACACCTCTGATGCCAGCGCAGAACCGCCGATTACCAACAAAAGCCCAGCAAAAAACCAGCGCATGATCCTGCCCTTCCCTAGTGAGTTGCCCTCTCCGGCAACGACACAAAGGTTACTGAGCAATGACTTTTAACTGAATGGCGCAGCTTCGCCGCTGCATGCAGGACATTTCCCTGATCCCCCGGGGAAACCGGGCGAACCCGATGCGCGAATGGTCGCAGGTAATTTTTCTGACGGATGTTTAGCTGCCGTTTGCGACGCTAACGTCACCGGGCATCAACTGTTCCTGAACCTTCCGACTATGAGACTTCATCAACTGCCCCTTGTCATCAAAGCGCAAAACAATCAGCCAGTCATAAACGTCCACCGGCCACTTCGGCTGGCCGATCAGTGCCGGGCCATTGCCGCCGAATGCGGCGATGAGTTTATTGATGTGGCCGTGGTGCCAGGCGATCAGCACGGTTTTCGCCTGATTGCTGGCGCGCAGTTGCTTGACCAGTTGGTCGACGTCGTTATTGGCGAACGGCTGTTCGATGGGCAGTTGCAGGCGTTGTGACAGTGGGATCAGCGTTTGCCGGGGCCGGATGCTTTGCGCGCTGTCAGCGGTGGCGATCAGGCGTTGCGGGGTGAGTGTTTCGTCACCCAGTTTCAGCGGGGTGAAGTAGTCGGCGTACGCGGCGGCGCGTTGCTGGCCCTGCGCGTTAAGCTCTCGACCCACGTCAGGTTTTTCCGCATGGCGGACGATCAGTACGATGGTATTGCGCAGTCCCGATGCGCCAGCTCCGTGGGCGAAACTCAGCACCAGCACCGAAACGGTGACGACGGCCACCATCAACAACCTCGGCAATAACCTGCGCATTCGGAGCCATCGTTTATCTCTGCGATCAGTTAATTCACTGAGCGTGAGTCTAAGACACAACCTTCATAGAGCGACAAAAACGCCCTGTTCTTACAGCTGAGCGACAGGTTCGTAAAGGAACGCGCGACTTCCAACATTTTCCGCTATTTGCTCGATGCGAACCGGTGCTATTTTCGGTAACGAAACTGTAACATTCGCATCCGCAGTCAAAACAAGAAATTTGGAGCTCTTGAATGTTTGCTTTCTTTCGACCTGCCGCACATCAGGCTCCATTGCCTGAAGAAAAAATAGACAGCACTTACCGACGCCTGCGCTGGCAGATCTTCGCCGGTATTTTCTTTGGCTACGCGGGTTATTACCTGCTGCGCAAAAACTTTTCCCTGGCCATGCCGTACCTGATCGACGAAGGCTACAGCCGCGGTGATCTGGGCCTGGCGATGTCGGCGATTGCCATCGCCTACGGCCTGTCGAAATTCCTCATGGGCCTGGTGTCCGACCGTTCCAACCCGCGCTACTTCCTGCCGTTCGGCCTGTTGGTCTCGGCCGGGGTGATGTTCATTTTCGGTTTCGCGCCTTGGGCAACGTCCAGCGTGACCATGATGTTCATCCTGCTGTTCATCAATGGCTGGGCTCAGGGCATGGGCTGGCCGCCAAGTGGCCGGACCATGGTGCACTGGTGGTCGCAGAAGGAACGCGGCGGCGTGGTGTCCGTATGGAACGTGGCGCATAACGTCGGCGGCGGTCTGATCGGCCCGCTGTTCCTGCTCGGCATGGGCTTGTTCAACGACTGGCACGCGGCGTTCTACGTACCGGCAGCGGTAGCGCTGGGCGTGGCAGTGTTTGCCTTCATCACCATGCGCGACACCCCGCAATCGGTCGGCCTGCCGCCCATCGAGAAGTACAAGAACGATTACCCGGAAGGCTACGACGCCAGCCACGAAGACGAATTCAGCGCGAAAGAGATCTTCGTCAAATACGTGCTGCGCAACAAAATGCTCTGGTACATCGCCATGGCCAACGTCTTCGTCTACCTGCTGCGCTACGGCGTGCTGGACTGGGCACCGACCTACTTGAAGGAAGCCAAGGGTTTCACCGTTGATAAAACCTCGTGGGCCTATTTCTTCTACGAGTGGGCGGGTATCCCGGGCACGCTGCTGTGCGGCTGGATGTCGGACAAGATCTTCCGTGGCAACCGTGGCCTGACCGGTATGGTGTTCATGGCTCTGGTGACCGTGGCGACGCTGGTTTACTGGCTGAACCCGGCCGGCAACCCGACCGTCGACATGATCGCGCTGTTCTCGATCGGCTTCCTGATCTACGGCCCGGTAATGTTGATTGGTCTGCAGGCGCTGGAACTGGCACCGAAGAAAGCCGCCGGCACTGCTGCGGGCTTCACTGGCCTGTTCGGTTATCTCGGTGGCTCGGTCGCGGCCAGTGCCGCAATGGGCTACACCGTGGACCATTTCGGTTGGGATGGCGGTTTCGTGCTGCTGGTGGGCGCTTGCCTGCTGTCGATGGCCTTCCTCGCCCCGACGCTGTGGCACAAGCAAGTCGCCAGTCAGAGCCGCGAAGCAGTCGCTTGATCGGCCTGTGATTTACAGCGCTTGAGCCGCGCCTCCAGATTCCGATCTGGCATGGCGTGGCTGCGCAGGGCGTGGGCGGTCTGCTCGACATAATCGCGAGTGGTGCCGTAACGCCCGCTGGCGCTTTCGAACACCTGGCTCAGCACGTGATCCGGCAAGTTGCCGGCATAGCTGGGCAGGTGTCGCTCCAACACGAATCCCAAGGCCTGCACCTGGCTACCGTCGGCGAGACGGCAGTTGAGCCAGTGTGGCCGATAGGATGGCACCGGCATCTCGCGTTTCCACAACGCGTACAGCGCAGCGTCGAGATTGTCTTCCGGCAAGCGATAAGCGAAGCCGCTGCACGAACCACCACGATCCAGACCAAATACCAGACCGGGCATTTCCGGCGTACCGCGGTGCTCGTGCGACCACAGGTACAAGCCACGATGGTAGCCATGCACCCGTCCGCGTACCCGCTCCACCGCCGAACATTCCGGCCGCCAGATCAGCGAACCATACGCGAACAGCCACACCGGCCCGCCCTTGTGGCGTGCCATGGTCGATTGCATGGAAGCGATAAGTTGTTCGTGCGTCAGCTGCGGCCCAAGATCGAGCCGCGGAGGGTAATTCAAATTCAGAAAAACGTTTTCAATGGCGCTCATGGCGAATAGCGTTCAGCTCCCCGCGGGTGAAGAATTACTTAATAGAACGCACCGCTGTAACAATAAGGCACATATGTTTTAAGGCAATTTGAGTGCCATGGCACAGTTCTTAATTGATTGCCTGATTGATATATAACCTAGCGGTATTTATGCAATTACATAAATACCGATCGGCTATATAGAGAGTTATAACGGATTCAGGAGCGGGGAGCGTACGCGAACACGTCCGCGCGCATTTGATGGGCGTCCATCCCTGCTTCGACCAAGGCATCGAGCGTGCCGTAGACCATGGCCGGCGAGCCGCTGGCGTAGACGTGCAGCGGTTTCAGGTCAGGGAAGTCCTCACAGACCGCCTCGTGCAGCATGCCGCAGCGCCCTTCCCAGCCACATTGATCGCTGACGACTTTGTGCAGGAACAGGTTGGGCAACTTCAGCCATTCGTCCCAGTGTTCGATCTCATAGAAATCTTCCGGACGGCGCACGCCCCAGTACAGATGCACGGGGTGTTTGAAGCCGTTGGCGCGGCAGTGTTCGATCAAGGCGTGAATCTGGCCCATGCCGGTGCCAGCGGCGATCAGCACCAGCGGCCCTTCCGGCAGCTCGGCCAGATGCGTGTCACCGAATGGCAGCTCGACATGCACCATCGCGTTGCGTTGCAGCTGCTCGATCAGGCTCAGTGCACTGGCTTCGCGCGCCAGCACATGGATTTCCAGATCACGCCCGCCGTGGGGTGCCGAGGCCATGGAGAACGCCGACTTCTCGCCGTTCTCGCGCTCGATCATCAAATACTGCCCGGCGTGATAGCGCGGCGGCTTGCCCGCCGGCGCCCGCAGACGCACGCGCCAGGTGTCGCCACCGACGTCGCGGCATTCGATGACCTGACACGACAGGCTGCGCACCGGCAGTTCTCCCAGCGCGAGCACGCCATCCCAGAGCAGGATGCAGTCTTCCAGCGGCTCGGCTATGCAAGTGTAGAACTCGCCGTGGTCGTGCACCTTGCCGTCCTGCGCGACGCTACCTTCAACCAGCAGCGCCGCACACACGTGACAATTGCCGTTGCGGCAGCTTTGCGGGCATTCGTAGCCCAGGCGCCGCGCACCATCGAGAATCCGCTCACCGGGCTGTATCTCAAGCACTGCTCCGGAGGGCTGCAGGGTTACACGCATCAATCTATTCCTAACTGATTCCAGAGGGCATCGATCCGTTGGGTGACGGCGTCGTCCTTGACGATCACGCGGCCCCACTCGCGAGTGGTTTCGCCCGGCCACTTGTGGGTGGCATCGAGACCCATTTTCGAACCCAGGCCGGAGATCGGCGAGGCGAAGTCGAGGTAGTCGATCGGCGTGTTATCGATCATCACCGTATCGCGCTTGGGGTCCATGCGCGTGGTGATGGCCCAGATCACGTCGTTCCAGTCGCGGGCGTTGATATCGTCGTCGGTAACGATAACGAACTTGGTGTACATGAACTGTCGCAAAAACGACCAGACACCGAGCATCACGCGCTTGGCATGCCCCGGATACGACTTCTTCATGGTCACGATGGCCATGCGGTACGAGCAGCCTTCCGGCGGCAGGTAAAAGTCAGTGATTTCCGGGAACTGCTTCTGCAGGATCGGCACGAACACTTCGTTCAGCGCCACGCCGAGGATCGCCGGCTCATCCGGCGGACGGCCGGTGTAGGTGCTGTGGTAGATCGGTTTGATCCGGTGGGTGATGCGCTCGACGGTGAACACCGGGAAGCTGTCGACTTCGTTGTAGTAACCGGTGTGGTCGCCGTACGGGCCTTCATCGGCCATTTCGCCGGGATGGATCACGCCTTCGAGGATGATCTCGGCGGTGGCCGGCACTTGCAGGTCGTTGCCACGGCACTTGACCAGCTCGGTGCGGTTACCGCGCAAGAGCCCTGCGAAAGCGTATTCGGACAGGCTGTCCGGCACTGGCGTCACGGCGCCAAGGATGGTCGCCGGATCCGCGCCAAGGGCCACGGACACCGGGAACGGCTGGCCCGGATGCTTCTCGCACCATTCGCGGAAGTCGAGGGCGCCGCCACGGTGGCTGAGCCAGCGCATGATCACCTTGTTGCGGCCGATCACTTGCTGACGGTAGATACCGAGGTTCTGGCGTTCCTTGTTCGGGCCTTTGGTGACGGTCAGGCCCCAGGTGATCAGCGGGCCGACATCGCCGGGCCAGCAAGTCTGCACCGGCAGCATCGCCAGATCGACGTCGTCGCCTTCGATGACCACTTCCTGGCACACCGCATCCTTGACGACTTTCGGCGCCATCGAGATGATCTTGCGGAAGATCGGCAGTTTCGACCACGCGTCCTTCAAGCCCTTCGGCGGCTCCGGTTCCTTGAGGAAAGCCAACAGCTTGCCGATTTCGCGCAGTTCGCTGACCGACTCGGCGCCCATGCCCATCGCCACCCGTTCAGGGGTGCCGAACAGGTTGCCGAGCACCGGGATGTCGTAGCCGGTGGGCTTTTCGAACAGCAACGCCGGGCCCTTGGCCCGCAGCGTGCGATCGCACACCTCGGTCATTTCCAGCACCGGCGAGACGGGAATCTGGATGCGTTTCAACTCTCCGCGCTGCTCAAGCTGCTGCACGAAATCCCGAAGATCCTTGAATTTCATTGACGATGGCACCCTCAAAATAGGCGTACATCCTACCTGCTCTGACGGGCAAACAGCAGCCCGTCAGTGTCCGGCATCGCTCAATTGTGGCTCGTGCCCAGCAGGATCGGCGCAAACAACGCGCTCAGTCGGGCACTGCCGACGTCGGAAAGATGGTCGGCATCCTTGTACTGCGAGTGGCCGTCGACATCGATGGCGCAGAGCCCTTCCTTGCACATCAGCGGCGTTGGATCGATGACGTGCACACCAGAATCCGCGGCACTCATCGCGCCAAACAAATCACTGAAGAACCGCTGGCGCGCCAGATGCTCGTTGAGCGGGCGACCGAGGCCTTCAGCCGAGCGCCCGATGCGCGCCAGGCTGGTCAGGCGGTCGATGTAATTCTTGTGTTGCAGCGGCACCTCCTTGAACAGCCAGACTTGCACACCTGCCGCGCGCAGTTCAGCCACTTGAGCCTTGAGCCCTGCGGCCAGACGCTGTTCGGCTTGTGCCCTGTTGTCTTTGCGATCGAGCAGGAACTGTTTATCGCCGTCGCCATCTTCGCGACCATAAATGTACAGACTCCAGTTCGCCGCCAGGACCACGTCCTTGATCCCTCGCTCAAGCACCAGCGCCATGTTGCGCTTGTTGAAGTCTTTGCATTGCTGGCGCAGGTGCTCGTCGACAATCGGCGGGCACGCCGTCAGGCTGTACAACCAGACCGGCTGTGCATCGCGACCGGCAGTGCCTGCAATGGCCGGCAACAAGGCCGCGGTGTGACTGTCACCCCAGAACATCTTTGTCGGGGCGACCTCTTGATCGCTACCCACCCGACAGACCTTGTCCAGCGCCTTGTCCGTGCTCAACTGCATGCATTCGGTTTGCCCGGCTTTCCACTCCCGGGACTGCGCGTACTCCAGCGCTTTGCCGGTCAGACGCTGTGGAACACCGTCTGCCGAGCGAATCACCGAGCCGGTAATCACCAGAACAGTGATCGAGACCAACCCACCGACCAACACCGAGTTACGGCTGGCAAACACACGTTTCTCACGAAAAGGCAGCTCGATATAGCGCAAGCTCAGCCAGGCCAGAGCCAACGCCAATGCCATCCAGCCGAGCGCCTCCAGCGGCTGGATGCCGTCAATGGAGATCGCGTTGGCATAGACGTAAACCGGCCAATGCCAAAGGTAAAGAGAATAGGAAAGCAGACCGATCCACACCAGCACCCGCAGGCTCAGCAGGCGCCCGGCCAACGTTGTGCCCTGTGCACCTGACCAGATCAGTGCCGTTGTGCCCAGCACCGGCAACAGTGCCGCCCAGCCGGGAAACACCGTGGTCTTGTCGAAACTGAACACCGCCAACAACACCGCCGCCAACCCGGCGACGCCGACGGACTCACGCAGCCACGGCCGCGCAACGTGTTTTGGCACAGGCATAACCGCCAACATGGCACCGCAGAGCAGCTCCCAGGCGCGGGTCGGCAGAGCGAAAAACGCAAATTCAGGTCGGCGCTCGATGTAAACGATGTTCAGGCCAAACGAAACCAGCAGCACGGCGAACAGCATCCAGCGCCAGTGACGGACGTAGCGCATCATCAGCACCATCATCAACGGGAAGAAGATGTAGTACTGCTCTTCCACCGCCAGCGACCAGGTATGCAGCAATGGCTTGAGCTCCGAAGCAGGTTCGAAGTAGCCGTGGTCGCGCATGAACAGAATGTTGGAAATGAACAAGGACTGATAACGAATCGTACGTCCTAGCTCGGCAAGGTCCTTCGCCGTCAGCAGCAGCCAACCCAATGCCAGTGTAACCAGCACCATCACGGTCAATGCCGGCAGGATGCGCCGGGCCCGACGCCCCCAGAAATCCACAAAGCTGAAGCGCTGCGCGCTGATTTCACGGAACAGGATCGAAGTGATCAGGAACCCGGAAATGACGAAGAAAACATCGACGCCGACAAAACCGCCGCTGAACGTACTGAATCCGAAATGAAACAGTACAACGGGGATGACTGCCAGAGCCCTTAATCCGTCGATATCACGGCGATTGCCAAACGTGTGCATGAAAAACCTTTCTCGTTCTGGATACAAAGCCCTGGAAAGCGCGAAAGTTATCAGCAGCGTACATTTCAATCCATATACAAATAATCCGACGCAAAAAAAAGCGCCCTTTCGGGCGCTTCTTTTCAAGCGGCTTGCGTATTACTTGCGCTTCATCGACAAGAAGAACTCGTCGTTGGTCTTGGTCGTCTTCAGCTTGTCGACCAGGAACTCGATGGCAGCCACTTCGTCCATCGGGTGCAGCAGCTTGCGCAGGATCCACATACGCTGCAGTTCGTCGTCGGCCGTCAGCAACTCTTCGCGGCGGGTGCCGGAGCGGTTGATGTTGATGGCCGGGAACACGCGCTTCTCGGCGATCTTGCGATCCAGAGGCAGTTCCATGTTGCCGGTACCCTTGAACTCTTCGTAGATCACTTCGTCCATCTTCGAGCCGGTTTCAACCAGCGCGGTGGCGATAATGGTCAGAGAGCCGCCTTCTTCGATGTTACGCGCCGCACCGAAGAAGCGTTTTGGCTTCTCAAGGGCGTGGGCATCGACACCACCGGTCAAAACCTTGCCGGAGCTCGGGATCACGGTGTTGTAGGCACGGGCCAGACGGGTGATGGAGTCGAGCAGGATCACCACGTCTTTCTTGTGTTCAACAAGGCGCTTGGCCTTCTCGATCACCATTTCGGCAACCTGCACGTGACGGGTCGGCGGCTCGTCGAAGGTCGAGGCAACCACTTCGCCGCGCACGGTGCGCTGCATTTCGGTTACTTCTTCCGGACGCTCGTCGATCAGCAGCACGATCAGGTGAACTTCAGGGTTGTTACGGGCGATGTTCGCTGCGATGTTTTGCAGCATGATCGTTTTACCGGCTTTCGGCGGTGCAACGATCAGACCACGCTGGCCTTTGCCGATCGGGGCGCACAGGTCGATCACACGACCGGTCAAGTCTTCGGTGGAACCGTTACCGGCTTCCATCTTCATGCGCACGGTCGGGAACAGCGGGGTCAGGTTCTCGAAGAGAATCTTGTTTTTCGCGTTCTCGGGACGATCGAAGTTGATCGTGTCGACCTTGAGCAGGGCGAAATACCGCTCGCCTTCCTTCGGAGGGCGGATCTTGCCAACGATGGTGTCACCGGTGCGCAAGTTGAAGCGGCGGATCTGGCTTGGCGAGACGTAGATATCGTCCGGGCCGGCCAGGTAGGAAGCGTCAGCGGAGCGCAGGAAGCCGAAGCCGTCCTGGAGAATCTCCAGCACGCCATCACCGGAGATTTCCTCGCCGCTTTTCGCGTGCTTTTTCAGCAGGGAGAAAATCACGTCCTCCTTGCGAGAACGGGCCAAATTTT
>NZ_JBITSX010000056.1:0-43839 GCF_044541255.1 Pseudomonas sp. NPDC085632
AACAAAAATAGAAGGTCTGATCACTAGACAACAAGAGTGACAGGCGAGAGGTAAAGACTGTGGAAGCACATCTGTTGGAATGGCTGAACCTGAGCGTGCGCTGGGTTCACATGATTACTGGCGTGGCCTGGATCGGCGCGTCGTTCTACTTCGTCTGGCTGGAGAACAACCTCAACCGCGTCAACCCGAAAACCGGCCTGGCCGGTGACCTGTGGGCGATCCACGGTGGCGGTATCTATCACCTGGAAAAATACAAACTGGCCCCGCCGGCAATGCCGGACAACCTGCATTGGTTCAAGTGGGAAGCCTACTTCACCTGGATGTCGGGGATCGCGCTGCTGTGCGTGGTGTTCTACTCCAATCCAACGCTCTACCTGCTGGCTCCGGGCAGCACCCTGAGCGGCCCTGAAGGCGTGGCCATCGGTATCGGCTCGCTGTTCCTCGGCTGGTTCATCTACTCCTTCCTGTGCGACTCGGCCCTGGGCAAACGCCCTGCTCTGCTCGGCTTCATCCTGTTCGTGCTGATCATCGGCGCGGCGTATGGCTTCAGCAAAGTGTTCAGCGGTCGTGGTGCGTACCTGCACGTCGGCGCGATCATCGGCACCATCATGGTCGGTAACGTGTTCCGCATCATCATGCCGGCGCAACGGGCACTGGTGGCGGCGATTGCCGAAAACCGCACGCCGGACCCGGCGCTGCCGGCCAAAGGCTTGCTGCGTTCGCGTCACAACAACTACTTCACCCTGCCGGTGCTGTTCATCATGATCAGCAACCACTTCCCGAGCACCTATGGCAGCCAGTACAACTGGTTGATCCTGGCCGGGATCGCCGTGTTGGCGGTGTTGGTGCGTCACTACTTCAACACCCGTCACGACAGCCACAAGTTTGCCTGGACTCTGCCGGTTGCAGCCGTGGGCATGATCACCCTGGCGTACGTCACCGGTCCTGCACCGATGTCGACCGCGCCGGAAGTGGCCAAGGCACCCGCCAAAATCGAGTACCAACCGTTGCCGGAAACGGCACTGGGCGGTGGCGCGAAACCGGCTGAAGCGGCGGCCCCTGCTGCACCCGCAGAAGCACCCGCAGCACCGGCACAGGCGTCGAATGCCGGCCCGGGTTTCGACAAAGTGCACACAGTGATCCAGGAACGCTGCGCGGTTTGCCACTCGGCCAAGCCAACCAGCCCGCTGTTCAGTGCGGCGCCTGCCGGTGTGATGTTCGACACCCCTGAGCAGATCCGCCAGAACGCGGCACGCATCCAGGCGCAAGCCATCACCACGCAGATCATGCCACTGGGCAACATCACTCAGATGACCCAGCAGGAACGTGACCTGATCGGTGCATGGATCGCCCAGGGAGCACAGACCAACTAATCGTTAAAAGCATCGCTGGCAAGCCAGCTCCCACAGGGTTTTGCACTGCCTGTGTGGGAGCTGGCTTGCCAGCGATTGGCCGCAACGCGTTTTACCTGATGCAAAGAAACAGCTGTGAGCAACCCGGCAGCTGTTAATCACAAGAATAAAAAGATCCGAGGTGTTGCATGTCCGAGCTGTCCAAAGCGCGCATCCCCGACGCACCCGCCATTCAGCGATTGCCCCTTTTGCAACTGATCCTGGTCGGTTTGCAACATGTTCTGCTGATGTACGGTGGTGCCATCGCGGTGCCGCTGATCATTGGACAGGCCGCTGGCCTGAGTCGTGAAGAAATTGCCTTCCTGATCAACGCCGACCTGCTGGTCGCCGGTATCGCCACCATTGTGCAATCCTTAGGCATCGGCCCGATGGGCATTCGCATGCCGGTGATGATGGGCGCCAGTTTCGCTGCGGTCGGCAGCATGGTCGCCATGGCCGGCATGCCCGGTATCGGCCTGCAAGGCATCTTCGGCGCAACGATCGCCGCCGGGTTCTTCGGCATGCTCATCGCGCCGTTCATGTCCAAGGTCGTACGCTTCTTCCCGCCTCTGGTGACCGGCACGGTCATCACCTCGATCGGTTTATCGCTGTTCCCCGTGGCCGTGAATTGGGCCGGTGGCGGCGCCGCCGCTGCGCAATTCGGCTCACCGATTTATCTGGCCATCGCCGCTCTGGTGTTGGGCACCATCCTGCTGATCCACCGATTCATGCGCGGTTTCTGGGTGAATATTTCCGTGTTGATCGGCATGTGCTTCGGCTACATCCTGTGCGGCGCGATCGGCATGGTCGACCTGAGCGGCATGGCCAACGCGCCGTGGGTTCAGTTCGTCACCCCGCTGCATTTCGGTATGCCGAAATTCGAACTGGCACCCATCCTGTCGATGTGCCTGGTAGTGGTGATCATCTTTGTAGAATCCACCGGGATGTTCCTCGCGCTGGGCAAAATCACCGGCCAGGAAGTCTGCCCACGCATGCTGCGTCGCGGCTTGCTGTGTGATGCCGGCGCCTCGTTCGTGGCGGGTTTCTTCAACACGTTTACTCACTCCTCTTTCGCGCAGAACATCGGTCTGGTGCAGATGACCGGCGTGCGCTGCCGCTCGGTGACCATCGTTGCCGGTGGCTTGCTGATCGTGTTGAGCCTGTTGCCGAAAGCCGCATTCCTCGTCGCCTCGATTCCGCCAGCCGTATTGGGCGGTGCAGCGATTGCGATGTTCGGCATGGTCGCGGCCACCGGCATCAAGATTCTCCAGGAAGCCGACATCGGTGACCGTCGCAATCAGTTGCTGGTGGCGGTGAGCATCGGCATGGGCCTGATCCCGGTGGTACGCCCCGAGTTCTTCGCGCACCTGCCGCTGTGGATGAGCCCGATTACCCACAGCGGCATCGCCATGGCGACCCTCAGCGCGCTGACGCTGAACCTGCTGTTCAACATTCTCGGCGGTAAAGAGCGCGCAGCGATCAACGACTGCCACGCGCACCAGCACTGATGGAGTCACCACAAAACCCTGTGGGAGCGAGCCTGCTCGCGAAAGCGGTGTGTCATTCAACAGTGATGGCGACTGACACCCCCCTTCGCGAGCAGGCTCGCTCCCACAGGGGCAAGCAACAGCTCTGCGCCTCAACAATAAAAACAAGAGGGAGCAACAGATGATTCGCACGCAAACCAACGTTCTGTTGAGTGGCGGCCTGCTGGCCGCGAGTCAGGCCATGGCCGGCGATCTACTGCTATGGCAGACCAACAGCCTCAGCTATCTGTACGGCAAGAACTTCGCGATCAACCCGTCGATCCAGCAAACGCTGACCTTCGAGCACGCCGACAAATGGAAGTACGGCGACAACTTCCTGTTCGTCGACAAGATCTTCTACAACGGCAAAGAAGACGCGAACAAAGGCCCCCACGCCTTCTACGGTGAATTCACCCCGCGCTTCTCGTTCGGCAAGATCTTCGACCAGAAGCTCGAATTTGGCCCGATCAAGGACGTGTTGCTGGCGATGACGTACGAATACGGCGAAGGCGACAGCGAGGCCTATCTGATCGGCCCCGGTTTCGACCTCAAGGTGCCCGGCTTCAACTACGTCACGCTGAACATCTTCCGCCGCCAGACCGAAGGCCCGCGCCCCGGCGACGGCGTCTGGCAGATCACCCCCGGCTGGTCCTACAGCTTTCCCCTGGGCAACTCCGATGTGCTGATCGACGGCTACCTCGATTGGGTGGTCGACAACGATGAGAACTCACGCGGCACCTACCACGCCAACCTGCACATCAATCCGCAGATCAAATATGACTTGGGCAAAGCCTTGGGCTGGAGCCACAAGCAACTGTATGTCGGCACCGAATACAGCTATTGGAAAAATAAATACGGCGTCGAAAACACGCACAACTTCGACACCAATCAAAACACCGCCAGCCTGCTGGTCAAGGTGCACTTTTAAGATGGCCCGCAACCGTGCCCCATGCCTGTCGTCGGTGCTCTGTTGCGGGGCACTTGAGACCTGGCCGTTGAGTCAGTATTCTCCGCGGCCACCTGAATTCGGTCTAAAAAAAAGCCCGGATTTAATTCCTGACCGACGGGCCAACTTATCCCGGCCCCGGTCAGTACCGAGGCATCCCGAAAACACGCTCAATCGACTGTTTTTCAGCAGCCGAGAGGGCGTTTTTTGGCTTTTCGAAAGCCTTGGCCCAGCTCTTGCTATATCGCTTGCCACAAGCAGCAAAGCTGACCGTTTGGATGACTTTTGCAACAACGAAAAAAGGCGCCACACCAGAGCGCCGATCTTAAAAAAATAAACGTGGAACACCTACTTTGGGAGCAACCGAATGAAACGTATGTGCACCAGCCTGATGCTCGCGGGATCGATGTTGGCCGGCGGCCAGGCCATGGCCGAGGGCCTGCTGCAGTGGCAGAACAACAGCCTGACCTATCTGTATGGCAAGGACTTCCAGGTCAACCCGCGCATCCAGCAGACCGTCACCTTCGAGCACGCCGATGCGTGGACGTACGGCGACAACTTCTTCTTCCTCGACAAGATTTTCTACAACGGTGGCAAGGACTTCAGCAACGGTCCGAACACCTACTACGGTGAGTTCAGCCCGCGCATCTCGCTGGGCAAGGTGCTCGACCAGAAGATAGAGTTCGGCCCGATCAAAGACGTCCTGGTGGCGATGACTTACGAATTCGGCGAAGGCGACACCGAGTCGTACCTGATCGGCCCAGGCTTCGACCTGGCGATTCCGGGCTTCGACTACTTCCAGTTGAACTTCTACCAGCGTCACACCCAGGGCGCTCGCGCCGGTGACAACGTCTGGCAGATCACCCCGGTCTGGTCCTACACCATCCCGGTTGGCAAGTCGGACATCCTGATCGACGGCTTCATGGACTGGGTCACCGACAACGACTCCAACTCAAAAGGCGATTACCACGCCAACCTGCACTTCAACCCACAGATCAAATATGACTTGGGCAAGGCGCTGAGTTTTGGCGAGAAGCAGTTGTATGTCGGTGTGGAATACGACTACTGGAAAGACAAGTACGGCATCGACGACACTGGTGCGTTCAAGACCAATCAGAGCACCACGAGCTTCCTGGTGAAGTTCCACTTCTGATAACAATCAAAAGATCGCAGGCTTCGCCAGCTCCTACAGGGATAGCGCATTCCAATGCAGGAGCTGCCGAAGGCTGCGATCTTTTGTTTTAAAATGGCAATCCCAAAAACCGGCACAGCTCCTCTCGCTTGGCCAACGCATCGCGCCGCCCCAAATCAATCAACTCGCTGCAATACCCCGCCTCGAACAGCAGATAACTCAACACCCCCGCCCCACTCGTCTTCGTCGCTCCCGGCCCACGCAGAAACAAGCGCAACGCCGCCGGCAATTCCTGGCGATGCCGCGCCGCGATCTCATCGATCGGCTGACTCGGCGAAATCACCAGCACCTCCACCGGCGCCACTCCTAACTCACGGGTCGGCGTTCCGGCAGGCATCAAGTGGCTGAACTGGTTGAGACGCTGCAGCAACTCGATGTCGCTTTCCAGGCTGTCAATAAACGTGCTGTTGAGCATGTGCCCGCCGATCTGCGCGAGTGTCGGCTGCTGCCCCGTGTAAGCGCGCTCCAGCGGCTGCTGCGGATCAATGCCGCGCGGGTTGCCGCTGACACCGACCACCAGCACCCGACTGGCGCCCAGGTGCAACGCCGGACTGATCGGCGCTGATTGCCGCACCGCACCGTCGCCAAAATATTCATCGCCGATTTTCACCGGCGCGAACAGCAACGGAATCGCCGAACTGGCCAGCAAGTGATCCACCGACAATTGCGTCGGCACCCCGATGCGCCGATGCCGCAACCACGAATCAATGGTGCCGCCGCCCTGATAGAACGTCACCGCTTGTCCTGATTCGTAGCCGAACGCGGTCACCGCCACCGCATGCAATTGCTTGCGCGCGATGGATTCGGCGATGCCGGGCATGTGCAGTTTTTCATTGAGCAGATCGCGCAGCGGCGAACTGTTGAGCAGCGCCACCGGCAATTGTCGCCCCACGCCGAGCAAGCTGTGGCTGACAAAGCGGCTGGCCTGACGGATAACCCCGGGCCAGTCACTGCGCAGCACGCGATGGCTGCGAAAGCCCTGCCAGAACAAGGTGAGACGTTCGATGGCGGCGCGAAAGTCCGTAGCGCCACTGGCGAGGCTGACCGCGTTGATCGCCCCGGCCGAGGTGCCGACGATCACCGGAAACGGATTGTCCGCGCCCAACGGCAGCAACTCGGCAATCGCCGCCAGCACCCCCACCTGATACGCCGCCCGAGCCCCGCCGCCGGAAAGAATCAAACCTGTGACCGGTTCAGCTGGGCTCATCGCAACACTCCATGGTGCTTGAAAGGATGGGTGAATCAACCGCGTTTGGCGTACAGCTTCGGCTCGCCCGGTGGGCGACTCTTGAAGCGACGGTGCGCCCACAGATACTGCTCGGGGCAGGCACGCAAGGCGCTCTCGACCCACTGATTGATGCGGATGCAGTCGGCTTCTTCGGTTTCGCCGGGGAAATCTTCCAGCGGCGGGTGAATCACCAAGCGATAACCGCTGCCGTCGGCCAGACGTTCTTGGGTAAACGGCACCACCAACGCCTTGCCGAGACGGGCGAATTTGGTCGTCGCCGTCACGGTCGCCGCCTGAATGCCGAACAACGGCACAAAGATGCTCTGCTTGGCGCCATAATCCTGATCCGGTGCGTACCAGATCGCACGACCGGAACGCAGCAACTTGAGCATGCCGCGCACGTCGTCACGCTCCACCGCCAGCGAGTCGAGGTTGTGCCGCTCACGGCCCTGGCGTTGAACGAAGTCGAACAGCGGATTTTTGTGTTCGCGGTACATGCCGTCGATGGTGTGCTGCTGACCGAGCAACGCCGCGCCGATTTCCAGCGTGGTGAAATGCGCCGCCATCAGAATCACGCCTTTGCCTTCGCGCCGGGCCTTTTGCAAATGCTCCAGGCCTTCAACGTGTGCCAGCCTGGCCAGACGCTCGCGCGACCACCACCAGCTCATGGCCATTTCAAAAAAAGCGATGCCGGTGGAGGCAAAGTTTTCCTTGAGCAGACGTTTGCGCTCGGCCGCGGACTTTTCCGGGAAGCACAGTTCAAGATTGCGCTTGGCGATGCGCCGCCGGTCGCCGGCCACGCGATACATCAAGGCGCCCAAAACTCGACCGATGGTCAGCAAGGCCGGGTACGGCAACTGCACGATCAGCCACAAAAGCCCCAGACCGCACCAGAGCGGCCAGAAGCGTGGCGATAAAAATGCTTTTCGAAAACGCGGGCGATCCATTAAAGCTTCCGTAAATACAGTGGCCGCGCATTCTACATCGTTCGACCCGGCTTGCGGCCCGCGGGCGTTCTCGTTATAAGTCTCGGCACTTTTAGTGACAAGCCGTTGTATGCCGACATGAGCCAAACCGAACCGTTAGACCAAGATCCC
Source organism: Pseudomonas sp. NPDC085632 (assembly GCF_044541255.1). Classification (NCBI taxonomy): domain Bacteria; kingdom Pseudomonadati; phylum Pseudomonadota; class Gammaproteobacteria; order Pseudomonadales; family Pseudomonadaceae; genus Pseudomonas; species Pseudomonas sp. NPDC085632. The sequence goes on from NZ_JBITSX010000056.1 coordinate 7,381, forward strand.
GTATTCCAGCTCAAGGGCAGCATGCTGGCCATTACTGTGCTGGAACTGGCCCGTAACGACCTCGAAAGCCTCGATCGGCAATTGGCCGCCAAAGTCGCCCAGGCGCCGAACTTCTTCAGCAACGCGCCGCTGGTTCTGGCGCTGGACAAACTGCCGCCGAGCGAAGGCGCCGTCGATCTGCCGGGGCTGATGCGCGTCTGCCGCCAACATGGGCTGCGCACCCTGGCGATTCGCGCCAGCCGCATCGAAGACATCGCCGCCGCCATCGCCATCGACATTCCGGTGTTGCCGCCGTCGGGCGCCCGTGAGCGACCGCTGGAAACGCCGGAAGCCGAAGTCAAAAAGAAGCCGGAAAAGCCACCTGAGCCCACCGTCAAACCGACCCGTGTCATCACCACGCCAGTACGTGGTGGCCAACAGATATACGCCCAGGGTGGCGATCTGGTCGTGGTGTCTTCGGTCAGTCCGGGGGCGGAACTTCTCGCCGATGGCAACATCCATGTATACGGCCCGATGCGCGGTCGGGCGCTGGCCGGCGTGAAGGGTGATACCAAGGCACGGATTTTCTGTCAGCAATTGAGCGCTGAACTGATCTCCATCGCCGGTCATTACAAGGTTTCCGAAGATTTGCGCCGCGACCCAATGTGGGGCTCGGGCGTACAGGTCAGCCTGTCGGGCGACGTGTTGAACATCATTCGGCTTTAACGGATACTGCCGCATTTTCCAAGCATCTCTAAAACGTAGCGAAAACGGCTCAAACGAAGTAGGAAAAAGGCTCAACGCCGAATTCCAGCCAAGGCTGTCCGACTGCAGTAGTTTTCAAGAGATGTTTTTCAGGGGCTAAAAAGTCCTTCTTCCTTAGGGGTGAAACACCTTGGCCAAGATTCTCGTGGTTACATCCGGCAAGGGTGGTGTGGGTAAGACCACCACCAGCGCCGCTATCGGTACCGGCCTCGCTCTGCGCGGCCACAAAACAGTGATCGTCGACTTCGACGTGGGCTTGCGTAACCTTGACCTGATCATGGGTTGCGAGCGCCGCGTGGTGTATGACTTCGTCAACGTGGTCAACGGCGAAGCCAACCTGCAACAGGCATTGATCAAAGACAAGCGTCTGGAAAACCTCTACGTACTGGCCGCCAGTCAAACCCGCGACAAAGACGCGCTGACTGTCGAAGGCGTGGAAAAAGTGCTGATGGAGCTCAAGGAACAATTCGAGTTCGTCGTCTGCGACTCCCCGGCCGGCATCGAGAAAGGTGCACACCTGGCCATGTACTTCGCTGACGAAGCGATCGTCGTGACCAACCCGGAAGTGTCTTCGGTACGAGATTCGGACCGCATGCTCGGCCTGCTGGCGAGCAAATCGCGTCGCGCCGAACGTGGCGAAGACCCGATCAAGGAACACTTGCTGATCACTCGCTACCATCCAGAGCGTGTTGAAAAGGGCGAGATGCTTGGCGTTGAAGACGTCAAGGAAATCCTCTCGGTCACCCTGCTCGGCGTGATCCCGGAATCCCAGGCGGTGCTTAAAGCCTCCAACCAGGGCGTCCCGGTGATTCTCGACGACCAGAGCGATGCCGGTCAGGCTTACAGCGATACCGTCGACCGTTTGCTGGGCAAAGAAAAAGCCCACCGTTTCCTCGATGTCGAGAAGAAGGGATTCTTCGAGCGCCTGTTTGGAGGTAGGTAATGAACCTTTTTGACTTCTTTCGTGCCAACAAAAAGCCAAGTACCGCCTCGGTAGCGAAAGAGCGTCTACAGATCATCGTGGCGCATGAGCGCGGCCAGCGCAGCACGCCGGATTACCTGCCAGCCTTGCAGAAGGAACTGGTCGACGTGATCCGCAAGTACGTCAACATCGGCAACGACGACGTACATGTTGCACTGGAAAGCCAGGGCAGTTGCTCGATTCTGGAACTCAACATCACCCTGCCTGATCGCTGAGTCGATCCGGCAGGAACGACGGCGGTTCAGGGCCATCCCCATGCGGGAATGGCCCTGAACCGCCGTTGGCATTTGTTACGAGGCTGTTTTAATGCCGCTGTCCAACATCCACATCATCCATCAGGACGCCGCCGTACTGGTGGTGAACAAACCGACGTTGCTGCTCTCGGTGCCCGGTCGCGCTGACGACAACAAGGATTGCCTGATTACCCGTTTGCAGGAAAACGGCTACCCGGAAGCGCGCATCGTCCATCGCCTGGACTGGGAAACCTCCGGCATCATTTTGCTCGCCCGTGACGCCGACACGCATCGCGAACTGTCGCGGCAGTTTCACGACCGCGAAACCGAAAAGGCCTACACCGCGTTGGCCTGGGGTCAGCCGGAACTCGACAGCGGCAGCATCGACTTGCCATTGCGTTATGACCCGCCGACCAAACCGCGCCACGTGGTCGACCATGAATTCGGCAAGCACGCGCTGACCTTCTGGCGCGTGCTGGAGCGTTGTGGCGACTGGTGTCGCGTTGAGCTGACACCGATCACTGGTCGTTCGCACCAGTTGCGCGTGCACATGCTGTCGATCGGGCATCCGCTGCTCGGCGACGGGCTCTACGCCCACGAACAGGCGCTGGCAGCATGGCCACGCCTGTGCCTGCACGCGAGCATGCTCAGCTTCACCCACCCGCAAACCGGCGAACGCCTGCGCTTCGAGTGCCCTGCGCCGTTCTGACAGACCACACTGCCCCCCTGTGGGAGCGAGCCTGCTCGCGAAAGCGATTGATCAGTCAACATCAATGCTGAATGTGAAACCGCTTTCGCGAGCAGGCTCGCTCCCACAAGGGTTCGGGTGCAGATTCAATTCCCCGGCCGATGCGTTAAACTCCCGCCCATTGCTGTCTGGAGTTTCTTATGCGCGAAGAGTTGAACCAAGGCCTGATCGACTTCCTCAAGGCCTCCCCTACCCCGTTCCACGCTACTGCCAGTCTGGTTCAGCGTCTGGAGGCCGCCGGTTACGTGCGCCTCGACGAGCGCGAGCCATGGACCACCGAGCCGAACGGCCGCTATTACGTCACCCGTAACGACTCCTCGATCGTCGCGATCAAAATGGGCCGCACTTCGCCACTGCACGGCGGCATTCGCCTGGTCGGCGCGCACACCGACAGCCCGTGCCTGCGGGTCAAGCCGCAACCGGAACTGCAGCGTCAGGGCTTCTGGCAACTGGGCGTTGAAGTTTACGGCGGCGCGCTGCTCGCACCGTGGTTCGACCGCGACCTGTCGCTGGCCGGCCGCGTGACCTTCCGCCGCGACGGCAAAGTCGAAAGCCAATTGATCGACTTCAAGGCACCGATCGCGATCATTCCCAACCTGGCCATTCACCTCAACCGTGAAGCCAATCAGGGCTGGGCGATCAACGCGCAGACCGAGCTGCCGCCGATCCTCGCGCAATTTGCCGGTGACGAGCGCGTCGACTTCCGCGCCGTGCTGACTGATCAACTGGCCCGCGAACACGGCTTGAACGCCGACGTCGTGCTCGATTACGAGCTGAGTTTCTACGACACGCAAAGTGCTGCGGTCATCGGCCTGAACGGTGACTTCATCGCTGGCGCGCGCCTCGACAACCTGTTGTCGTGCTACGCCGGCCTGCAAGCCTTGCTCACCGCCGAAACCGACGAAACCTGCGTGCTGGTGTGCAACGATCACGAAGAAGTCGGCTCCTGCTCGGCCTGCGGCGCCGATGGCCCGATGCTCGAACAGACCCTGCGCCGCCTGCTGCCGGAAGGTGACGAGTTCGTCCGCACCATCCAGAAATCCCTGCTGGTCTCGGCCGACAACGCCCACGGCGTGCACCCCAACTACGCAGAAAAGCACGACGCCAACCACGGCCCGAAACTCAATGCCGGCCCGGTGATCAAGGTCAACAGCAACCAGCGCTACGCCACCAACAGCGAAACCGCTGGGTTCTTCCGCCATCTGTGCATGGCCGAAGAAGTGCCAGTGCAAAGTTTCGTGGTGCGCAGCGATATGGGCTGTGGCTCGACCATCGGCCCGATCACCGCCAGCCACCTCGGTGTGCGTACTGTCGATATCGGCCTGCCGACTTTCGCCATGCACTCGATCCGCGAACTGTGCGGCAGCCATGACCTGGCGCATCTGGTCAAAGTGCTGAGCGCGTTCTACGCCTGCCGCGAGTTGCCGTAACCATTCGGGACCACTTGTTCCATGTAGGAGCTGCCGAAGGCTGCGATCTTTTGATCTTAAAAACAAAATCAAAAGTTCGCAGCCTTCGGCAGCTCCTACTCAGATCAATACCGGCCGGCAGAAACCGACCTAGACTTACATCATTCATTTCGACAAGGCAGTCTCCATGATCTCGATGTCTTCGTTCCACGCCATGCTCATTCCCATCCTGTGCGGAATGCTCCTGCTGGCGATCGGTTTCAACTTCCGTGACAAGAACGCCGGTGTGTTTGCCATGTGGGTCGGCATGCTGATGATCCTCGCTACCGTGGTCTACAAGATCCTCGCCAAACTCAACGAATAAATCCGCGCCCGGCTCGCATTGAATGGGTGGGCCTCGTACACTCCAGCGAATCCGCCCCTTGCGAGGTTGACCGCCTAGTGTTCGCTCGTCTTTTTGCTTTGCCCAGTCTGTTCCTCGTCTGCCTGATGACGCTGCTGCCGCTGGCCCCCGCCCACGCGGTCGGTTTGCCCGGTCTGCTCAACACCAACAAAGCGCAGCCCGAGGCGCAGGAGCCGCTCGGCCAGTCCCTCGACGAAGTCATCAAGTCGCTGGAAAACGACAAGCAACGCGCACAGTTGCTGACCGACCTGAAGAAGCTGCGCGACGCCACCAAAAAGGCTCAGGCCAGCCCCGAAGAAGGCGTGCTCGGCCTGATCGGCGGGACCCTCGCCAATTTCGAAAAACAATTCACCGGCGCCGACAGTCCGCTCAACCGCTGGGGCAGTGAGTTCGATCTGGCCAAGGACGAACTGAGCGCGATGATGCTGCCGGCCAACGAGTGGCTGCCGATCATCTTCGGCTTCGCCATGATCCTCGCGGTGTGGAGCCTGCTCGCTGCCGCGCTGATCTGGCTCGGCCATCGGGTGCGCATGCGCTTCGGCCTCACCGAAGAACTGCCGCAACACCCCAAGGCCCTCGACATGCTGCGCTTTGCATTACGCAAGCTCGGGCCGTGGCTGATTGCTTTGGTGATGACCGTTTACATGAGCTACGCGCTGCCGTCGTCACTGGGTAAAAGCCTGGCGATGGTGCTGGCCTATGCGCTGGTGGTCGGCACCTGTTTCTCGGCGATCTGCGTGATCGCGTTTTCCCTGCTCGATGGCCCGCACCGCCATCGAGCGCTGTACATCCTGCGTCATCAGGCGTTCCGGCCGCTGTGGCTGATCGGCAGCTTCGCCGCGTTCGGTGAAGCGCTGAATGATCCGCGCCTGATCGAGAGCCTGGGCGTGCATCTGGCCCACACCGCCGCGACTATCGCCAACGTCCTCGCGGCATTGTCGACCGGTCTGTTCATCCTGCGTTTCCGTCGACCGATCGCGCATCTGATCCGCAACCAGCCGCTGTCCCGACGCCTGACCCGCCGCGCCCTCAGCGACACCATCGAAATCCTTGGCACCTTCTGGTACGTGCCGGCGCTGGTGCTGGTCGGTATCTCGCTGTTCGCCACCTTCGTTTCCGCCGGCGACACCAGCACCGCCTTGCGCCAGTCGCTGATCTGCACCGTATTGCTGGTGTTGTGCATGGTGATCAACGGCCTCGTGCGCCGTCATTCACTCAAACCGCAACGCGGGCCGAAACGCCATGCGCTCTACTCCGAACGCCTGAAAAGCTTTTTCTACACTCTCGCGCACCTGGTGGTCTGGCTGGTCTTTATCGAACTCGGCCTGCGCGTCTGGGGCCAGTCGCTGATCGGTTTCGCCGAGGGCGAAGGGCACGATGTCAGCGTCAAACTGTTCAGCCTGATCGGCACACTGATTTTCTCCTGGTTGATCTGGATCCTCGCCGACACCGCCGTGCACCACGCCCTCACCCGTTCTCGCAAAGGCCTGGCGAATGCCCGCGCACAAACGATGATGCCGCTGATCCGCAACGTGCTGTTCGTGGCGATTTTCATCATCGCGTTGATCGTCGCGCTGGCGAACATGGGCATGAACGTCACGCCACTGCTGGCCGGTGCCGGTGTGATCGGTCTGGCCATCGGTTTCGGTGCGCAGTCGCTGGTCGCTGACCTGATCACCGGCCTGTTCATCATCATCGAAGACTCGCTGGCCATCGATGACTACGTCGACGTCGGCGGCCACCTCGGCACCGTCGAAGGCTTGACCATCCGCACCGTGCGCCTGCGCGACATCGACGGCATCGTTCACACCATCCCGTTCAGCGAAATCAAAAGCATCAAGAACTACTCACGGGAGTTCGGCTACGCGATCTTCCGTGTGGCGGTGCCGTACAACATGGAGATCGATGACGCGATCAAACTGATGCGCGAAGTCGGCCAGAAGATGCGCACCGACCCGCTGCAGCGGCGCAATATCTGGTCGCCGCTGGAGATTCAGGGTGTCGAGAGTTTCGAGTCCGGCAGCGCGATTCTGCGCGCACGGTTCAAGACCGCGCCGATCAAACAGTGGGAAGTTTCGCGGGCCTTCAACCTGTCGCTCAAACGTCACCTGGACGAAGCAGGACTCGACTTGGCAACGCCGCGCATGAGCGTGCAGGTGATCACACCGGGCGCGGAGTATAAAAAGGACAACTGAACCGAAGGGTGCCCCCTATGGCAGAAAACGCCAATAGGGGGTTACTTCTACTGATCTTTGAAACCAGGCTTACCGTTAGCGGAGCGCCATTTTTTCACCTCGATTACAACTTTCTCAGGCCCATCCTTACCTTCTTTCGGGTAGTAGATCAAATCTGAGCCAGAAGGATGCTCAGCTAGCTGCTGAAACTCAAGAATGGCAGCAATTTGCTGTCTCTCTGTACGAAATTCTGCGTTATAGATTTTTCTGACAAATTCAAGAAAACTCTCCTCACTCATTTCACGTATCGATTTCATATCAAACTCCTTTATGAACTTCGACGTGTGCTTTAGAAAATAGAGTTTTATTGATCTTTGAAACCAGATTTTCCATTGGCTTTGCGCCAATTCTTTATTTCCAAGACCACACGCTCCGGGCCTTCTTTTCCTGGCTCGGGGTAGTAAAGCAAATCAGACCCCGCAGGATGTTCGCTCAGCCTCTCATACTCCATCACAGCTGCAATTTGCTGTTTCTCAGTCGCATATTCGGACTGATATATTTTCCATACAAAATCCAAGAATTCCTTCTCGGACATATCACTAATCGAATTAGCCACTACACACCTCCTTTATGAACTTCAACATGTTGCCTTGGAGTCAGTACGAGCAAATTTTCCATATCATACAACCCCCCATCATTTGACAACGCAACGTTGTGATGCAACTCAAATTTCACTCTTTTTCCAACACGATTATCTCTTTTTACAAACGGCGATCGCCCGTTGCTCATTTCTTTTAAGCTACCTGGATCAAACCAGATCGCTAGTTCGGTATCAGCAACCAAAGTCTTCCAAAACGTCTCTCTAAAAACCCTGAAACTCTTGAACTCCTTCCCCCTCAACTGATCAGCAATCTGCGAAGGAATCGCCGCCCCCTCACCTTGCGCAGCCCCCTCCAGCCATCGACCCACAACCGGCTCTCCATAGCCGCTGGCAACCCCCGGATCATTCCGACGGTCCCGGAACATGACGTACTGCGGTGGCAGTCCCGATTCCGGCGGGAAAACCAGAATGAAGTCGTCGAAGTGAATGTTGCCCGGGACAGGATAGGTATCGATCCGTCCTTCAATCGGGACGAGATTGCCGCCGAAGTATCGCGGTGGAGCTGATTCTTCGACGGGCAACTGCGTTGAACTGTCAGTCGGCGTTACTGAGGGCGTCCAGACCACGGTTGTTGGGGGAAGGTCAGTAAGCGTGGTGGCGTAGGTGTTATCCCCGGGGTTATAGCCAGCTGCAATCACTCGCACGCCGGAAGGGAGTCTTTTGCCGCCTACCGGAACAACGAGCAGTTCTGCAAGATTGCCTGTCAATGGCCGGGGACTTAAACGTACGGGTAAATCCAGCAACGCCCTTTCGCTTGCCAGCCTGTGCAGATCCGGCAACGGCCCGGGAAGCAGGTCCGACAACGGATGGCTGAGCACGAAGCGCTGGGGCAACTCACCATTGCCCAGCGTCGGTGAGTAGATGAATGCACTCACACCCACCATCAGACCCGACGCCGTGCCTGCCGCGAGACCCGACAGGCCGGCAACCGCCGAGCGAATGACGGCAGCTACCCCCGCCATCAGATTGTCCGCAATCGCAACCGCACCGCCGGATGTCGCAAATACCAGTTGGGCGTGGCTGACATTGCCCTGAAGGCGTAGAAGGCTGCCATGACCGCGGCTACGTTGCTGCTCCTCAAGCAGGCGATTGGCCTCTTCGATGGCCTCCCGCCGACGCTGCTCCTCAGCGGCCCTGTGTGCTTGGGCTTCAGCCTCAAGCGCCGCCTGTTCCTCGGAACGCTTGCGCTCCAGTGCCTCAGCCGCCAGGCGGACCTGTTCTTCTTCAAGTCGCCTGAGTTCATTGGCGGCGGCCTGCCGCGCCAGTTCTTCCGCCAGCCGTCGAGCATGCTCTTGAGCGACGCGGGCCTGTTCCTGTGCAACCTGCCTGGCATGTTCCGCCGCCAACCGCGCCTGCTCCTGGGCGATCCGCTCGGCTTCCTGCGCTTGCACCACAGCAATCATGCCTTTGACCGTGGCCGACTGGCTGTTCAACAAGTTGATGCCTTCGACCAGCAACTTGGCATTGAACAAGGCGCTATAGGCCTGCCGAACGCTGACACCGCTGCCTCGCCGATTTACCTGTGGTAACCGGCCACCGTTAAAAAAAGTTTCAATTTGGGCATGACTGAAACGTTGAATGGCAACGTCTCTCGCCACGAAAAACGCATTGAATTTTCGTGTCGTCAGCGATTCCCTGAATCGCATCTCCCGCGCCAGCGCATCCAAAGGAGGCAATACACTTTGATCACCTGCTGCCCGCACTTCTGCCAGTTCATGTTCAATGACCTGAGCAATATTCCTGGAAGTATCTTTATAGATACTTTCCATATCGAGTATTTCACCCAAAGGCGCAAAGTTGATGTTTGGTCCCGAGCCGTCTCCTGCCCCTAAATAATGTAAATATTCGTCTTGTTTATCCGGACGCACCACACTCGGCGGAAGCGTTATTCCATTACGCTGCATTTATAAATCCTCCATGGACAATAGTTTTGTCGCGCTGGCCGGTCACCTTCAAACAGCCAATAACGTGACCGGTACCTAGAGAAATTTATGGAAATAAATGCTGCGCAGTGCGGTACATATTTATCGTGCGCGGTTTTTTCTGTCACGCCGGACGGAACTGATAAAGCAGTAGGAAGTTTCTCTACTACTCTTTTTCTTCAGCAACTTTGGAAGGTAGCGCAGCGCTTCAATCACCCAAGAGCACTTACCTGCTGGGCGTTTGTCACAGACAGGGAAGCCAAGAACAATAAACAAGGAGAATCCCGATGCAGCTGACACGCATTGCCCAAGCCGTTTTCATTACCCTGCTCGCTGGTCACGCCGGTGCTGCCACGCTGGACAGCACCCGCGAACAAATCGCCGCACAAGCCAAACAACTTGAACCGGAACTGCTGGAAACCCGCCGCGACATCCACGCCCACCCGGAACTCGGCAATACGGAAAAACGCACCGCCGAGCTGGTCGCCAAACAACTCAAGGCCATGGGTCTGGACGTCAAAACCGGCGTCGCCCGCACCGGTGTGGTCGCCATCCTCAAAGGCGCCCTGCCCGGCCCGACCGTGGCCTTGCGCGCCGACATGGACGCACTGCCGGTCAAGGAAGTCTCGAATCTGCCGTTTGCCTCAAAAGCCAAAGGCACTTACCTCGACAAAGAAGTCGACGTCATGCACGCCTGCGGCCACGACGCCCACACCGCCATCCTGCTCAGCACGGCGAAAATTCTCACAGGCATGCGCGACACATTACCCGGCACCGTGGTGTTCTACTTCCAGCCCGCCGAAGAAGGCCCGAGCGACTTCATCCCCGACGGCAAAAACACCTGGGGTGCGAAAATGATGGTCGAGGAAGGCGTGATGAAATCACCAAAACCCGACGCGGTCTTTGGCCTGCACGTCTGGGCCGGCGTCCCCGCCGGCCAGATCGCCTACCGCCCCGGCGCCACCCTCGCCAGCTCCGACGACCTGCGCATCAAAATCCTCGGCAAACAGACCCACGCCGGCCGCCCCTGGGACGGCATCGACCCGATCACCGTCGGCGCACAAACCATCGTCGGCCTGCAAACCGTGGTCAGCCGCCGCACCGACATCTCGTCTTATCCGTCAGTGGTCAGCATCGGCACCATCAACGGCGGCACGCGCTACAACATCATCCCCGAATCGGTCGACATGACCGGCACGATCCGCTCCTACGACTATGGCATCCGCCAGAAACTGCATGCCGACGTCCGCCAGACCGTGGAAAAAATCGCCGAGAGCGGCGGTGCGAAAGCGGATGTCACCATCATCGAAAAATACGACCCGACGATTAACAACCCGGCGCTGACGGAAAAGATGCTGCCGACGCTGAAGTGGGCCGCCAAGGATGATGTGGTTAATGCACCGCTGGTGGGGGGCGCGGAAGATTTTTCGTTCTATGCCAAGGAAGTGCCGGGCCTGTTTGTGTTTCTCGGCGTGACACCGAGGGATCAAGACATGAGCAAAGCGGCGCCGAATCACAATCCGGGGTTCTTTGTGGATGAGTCGGCGCTGGTGGTGGGCGTGAGGACATTGGCGTCGTTGGCGACGGATTATTTGTATGCCAATGCAGGGGCGGGCAAATAGGGATGAGGTGACTGTGGGGGCGCTTTCGCGAGCAGGCCCGCCCCACATTTGGATTGAGTGCATTCAGTTAGCAAATGTTCACCTCTGAAGCCGCCATCGCTGGCAAGCCAGCTCCCACAGGGATTGAATTCACCGTTAGATATTCGTATCGCTTCTGCTTTTCACCACTCAACACAATGAGCGCAAGCTCGAGTACCGCTCTTGATCTTGCCGTGCCGGCCCCTTCGGCAGGCTGAGTGGAGGGGTCTATCCGGGGGTGGGCGCGCAGCGCCGTTCGACGAAGTCGAACACATCGAAAGGAGGTGCAGCGAAGCAAACCGGAAGCGATGCCCTCGGATCGATCCCGTAACGAAGGAACCCCGAGCCCCAGCGAGCGGGCCGAACGCCGGGGCCCAGCCTTTTGCTTACTTTTCGGCGTCTGGAAAAGTGAGTCGCTGTAAGAGCGAAACCGTCAGCGGCAGCACCCGAAGCAACGGATATACACCCCCCCCCAAAAAAAACCTGGTCGGCCCACAGGCCGCCAAGGTCAAAGCTCAAACCACATCAACCCCGACGTGAATTGCATCATGCCGCCAAAACTCCAGATCACAATCAATCAACCGCTCATGCTGATCATAATTAACCCGAGCAATCCGCAACCCCGGACTCCCCACCGACACCCGTAAAGCCGCCGCCGCATCCACCGACAACGAGGTAGGCACAATCTCAAAGCGCACCCGCCCATAACGCAAATCGTAATGCCGCGCATACAACTCGGTCATCGACTTATTCAAATCAAACTCAAGAATCCCCGGAAAAAACTGCGGATTCAAATAGTGCTCCACATACAACACCAACCGCCCATCAATGCGCCGCGACCGGCAAATCTGAATCACGCTCGACAAAGCCGGCAGTTGCAGCCAGGCACACACCGCCGCCGAAGCCGGCTGCAACCGCGCCGAAATCACCTCGGTCGACGGCACCCGCCCCTGCGCACTGACCATCGCGTGAAAGTGACTGCGCTGCATCAGGTTGTAGGCCAGACGCGGTGGCGAGACGAACCAGCCGCGCCGCTCCTCGCGATAAATCTGCCCCTGCGCCTCCAATTGCAACAACGCCTCCCGCACGGTAATCCGCGTAGTACCAAATAACTCACTGAGCTTGCGCTCGGCCGGCAATTTGCTGCCCGCCGCCAGCAACCCGTGATCGAGCTGCTCCTGCAGCACCTGGCCAATCGCTGTCACCGCTTTCGTTGCCTCATCGCGCATCAACGTTACCTATCTGGACTAGACCAGCACTGTTTCGGAGCAAAACCACACGGCAATCGCGCCGTTTCCTGATGTCGCAAGCCTAGGCAGTGCAGATGACCGAGAGATGACAAAACTACCGAACGGTCGTCTTCACGACTTGCAATACATCGGCCAAGTCCCTTGCTCTCCGGGCCTTTGAGCATGGTCTACGCTTAACTGGCAGCCGCCAATACCGGGCAAATAAAAGGCCTGAAACGAGGTCGCCGACATCAAAGTGTCATCCAGCCCACTTAAATTGGCTCAGGTATTGCTGACCTAGACCAACACACACCGCAATCGCAGCGTTGAACACGACCAAGGAGCTTCGGAATGAAACAGCTTTTCCTGGCAACACTGTTAGGCTCGACCATTGCAATGTGCACCTCCGCCATGGCGGCCGGCACCGATCTGAAAACCCTCGAAGCCGCTGCGAAAGCGGAAGGCGCCGTCAACAGCGTCGGCATGCCCGATGACTGGGCCAACTGGAAAGGCACCTGGGAAGACCTGGCCAAGACCTACGGCCTGAAGCACATCGACACCGACATGAGTTCGGCCCAGGAAATCGCCAAGTTCGCCGCCGAAAAAGACAACGCCACTGCCGACATCGGCGACGTTGGTGCTGCGTTTGGCCCGATCGCGGTCAAACAAGGCGTGGTGCAACCGTACAAGCCAAGCACCTGGGATCAGGTTCCGGACTGGGCCAAGGACAAGGACGGCAACTGGGCGCTGGCCTACACCGGCACCATCGCGTTCATCGTCAATAAAAAGCTGCTGCACGGTTCCGAAGTGCCGACCAAATGGGCTGACCTCAAGGGCGGCAAATACAAGGTCTCGATCGGCGACGTGAGCACCGCCGCTCAAGCGGCCAACGGCGTTCTCGCTGCGGCACTGGCCAACGGCGGCGATGAGAAAAACATCAAACCCGCCCTGCTGCTGTTTGCAGACATCGCCAAGCAAGGTCGCCTGTCGATGGCCAACCCGACCATCGCCACCATGGAAAAAGGCGAGATCGAAGTCGGCGTGGTCTGGGACTTCAACGGCCTCAGCTACAAGGCCAAGATGGCCAACCCGGATGACTACGTCGTGCTGATCCCGTCCGACGGTTCGGTGATTTCCGGCTACACCACGATCATCAACAAGTACGCAAAAAACCCTAACGCTGCCAAGCTGACCCGCGAATACATCTTCAGCGACGCCGGCCAGACCAACCTCGCTCGCGGCAACGCCCGTCCGATCCGCGCCGAGCACCTGCAACTGCCGGAAGACGTGAAGGCCAAACTGCTGCCGAACGAGCAGTACAAGAAGGTCACCCCGATCAAAGACGCCGATGCGTGGGAAAAAACCTCCAAAGCCCTGCCACAGGCATGGAACGAAGAAGTCATCGTAGAGATGAAGTAATCCTTCATCTGTAGGAGCTGCCGCAGGCTGCGATCTTTTGATCTTGCCCTTTAAAAGCAACATCAAAAGATCGCAGCCTGCGGCAGCTCCTACAGGGGTTGGTTCCAGTTTTGTTTTCGGAGTATTTGCCCCTATGAAGCACAACGTCATCCTTGTCGTGCTCGACGGCCTCAATTACGAGGTCGCGCGTCACGCCATGGGGCATCTGCTGGCTTATGTTGGCGCAGGACGCGCCGCGCTCTACCAGTTGGAGTGTGAACTGCCGGCCCTGTCGCGACCGCTTTACGAATGCATCCTCACCGGCGTGCCGCCGATCGACAGCGGCATCGTCCACAACAACGTCTCGCGCCTATCCAACCAGCGCAGCATTTATCACTACGCCCGCGATGCCGGATTGAAAACCGCCGCTGCGGCGTATCACTGGGTCAGCGAGTTGTACAACCGCTCACCGTTCGTAGCCGCGCGCGACCGCCACACCGACAATCTGTCGCTGCCGATCCAGCACGGGCATTTCTACTGGAGCGATCACTATCCGGATTCGCATCTGTTCGCCGACGCCGAAAACCTGCGTCTGCGCCACGATCCGAACTTCCTGCTGATCCACCCGATGAACATCGACGATGCCGGGCACAAACACGGCCTCGACTCTTCGCAATACCGCAACAGCGCGCGCTTCGCCGACATTATTCTCGCCGACTATTTGCAGAACTGGCTCGACGCGGGCTATCAGGTATTGGTGACCGCCGACCACGGCATGAACAACGACCGCTCGCACAATGGCTTGTTGCCGGAAGAGCGTCAGGTGCCGCTGTTCGTCCTCGGCGATGCGTTCAGCCTCAACACCGATGCCACACCGAAGCAGACGGAAATCTGCGGCACTGTCTGCGAACTGCTCGGCGTGCCCCATGACAAACCTGTGTGCCGGGAGTTGCTCAAGTGAACTCAATGACTCGCGGCAAATGGCTGGCAGCCCTGTGCCTTGTGCCCTTCGCACTGTTCTTTATCATCTTCGAAATCGCCCCGCTGGTCTGGGTGATGATCAACAGCCTGCAATCGGAAGAGTTTGGTTGGGGGGTCGAAAACTTCACGAAAATCTTCAGCTCGAAATTCTATTTGCAGGCAATCCAGTACAGCCTGGAGATCAGTTTCTGGTCCAGCGTATTCGGCATCATCATCGCCGTACTCGGTGCCTATTCCCTGCGCCGCGTCGATTCGAAACTGCGCAACTTTGTGAACGCTTTCGCCAACATGACCAGCAACTTCGCCGGTGTGCCTCTGGCCTTCGCGTTCATCATCCTGCTCGGTTTCAACGGCAGCATTACCATCATGCTCAAACAGTCGGGGATCATTCAGGACTTCAACCTGTACTCGAAAACCGGGCTGATTATCCTCTACACCTACTTCCAGATTCCGCTTGGCGTGTTGCTGCTGTACCCAGCCTTCGACGCGTTGCGTGAAGACTGGCGCGAGTCCGCCGCGCTGCTCGGTGCCAACGGCTGGCAGTTCTGGCGGCATATTGGTTTGCCAGTGTTGACGCCTGCATTGCTAGGGACGTTCGTGATTCTGCTGGCCAACGCCCTAGGCGCCTACGCCACGGTCTATGCGCTGACCACCGGCAATTTCAACGTGCTACCGATCCGTATTGCAGCAATGGTCTCCGGCGACATTTCCCTCGACCCGAATCTGGCCAGCGCCCTTGCCGTGGTGCTGGTGGCGCTGATGACCATCGTCACCGTCGTGCATCAACTGCTGTTGAAGAGGAGCTACCATGTCTCGCGCTGAATCCGGCCCGGCCGGCCTCTACCACCGCGTCGTGGTTTACCTGTTGTTCGCGATCCTCTTGCTGCCGTTGGCGGGCACCCTGATCTACTCGATCGCCAGCAGTTGGTCGGCGACCATCCTGCCCAGCGGTTTCACCTTCAAGTGGTACATCCAGTTGTGGAGCGACCCGCGCTTCCTTCACGCCTTTGGTCAGTCATTGCTGGTGTGCGTCGGTGCGCTGGTGCTGTCGGTGGTGCTGATTTTGCCGCTGCTGTTCGTGGTGCATTACCACTTCCCGAAGCTCGATGCGCTGATGAACATCCTGATCCTGCTGCCCTTCGCGGTGCCGCCGGTGGTGTCCTCGGTGGGCCTGTTGCAGCTCTACGGTTCCGGGCCGATGGCGATGGTCGGCACACCGTGGATCCTGATCGGTTGCTACTTCACCGTGGCGCTGCCGTTCATGTACCGGGCGATCACCAACAACCTGCAAGCGATCAACCTGCGCGACCTGATGGACGCTGCGCAACTGCTCGGCGCCAGCACCTTTCAGGCAGCGTTTCTGGTGGTGCTGCCCAACCTGCGCAAAGGCCTGATGGTCGCGTTGCTGCTGTCGTTCTCGTTCCTGTTCGGTGAGTTCGTGTTCGCCAATATCCTCGTCGGCACACGCTACGAAACCCTGCAGGTGTACCTGAACAACATGCGCAACAGCAGCGGCCACTTCACCAGTGCGCTGGTCATCTCGTATTTCTTTTTTGTGCTGGTCCTGACCTGGATCGCCAACATTTTGAACAAGGACAAAAGCGAATGAGCTATGTCAGCGTCCAACACCTGCAGAAAAGCTACGCCGGCACGACCGTGTTCAGCGACATCGATTGCGAAATTAACAAGGGCGAGTTCGTCACCCTGCTCGGCCCGTCCGGTTGCGGTAAATCCACGCTGTTGCGTTGCATCGCCGGCCTGACACCGGTGGATGGCGGCAAGATCCTGCTCGATGGCGTCGATATCGTGCCGCTGAGTCCACAAAAACGCGGGATCGGCATGGTGTTTCAGAGCTATGCACTGTTCCCCAACATGACCGTCGAGCAAAACGTCGCGTTTGGTTTGCGCATGCAAAAGGTCAATGCCGACGACAGCCACAAACGCGTTTCGCAAGTGTTGAAACTGGTTGAACTGAACGACTTCGCCAGCCGCTATCCGCATCAGCTTTCTGGTGGCCAATGCCAACGTGTTGCCCTCGCCCGTTCGCTGGTGACCCGCCCGCGCTTGTTGCTGCTGGATGAACCGCTGTCGGCACTTGATGCACGGATTCGTAAACACCTGCGCGAACAGATTCGGCAGATTCAGCGCGAACTTGGCCTGACGACGATTTTCGTCACCCACGATCAGGAAGAAGCGCTGACCATGTCTGACCGGATTTTCCTGATGAATCAGGGAAAGATCGTACAAAGCGGCGATGCCGAAACCCTCTACACTGCGCCGGTCGATGTGTTCGCCGCCGGCTTCATCGGCAACTACAACCTGCTCGATGCCGACGACGCATCGAAGCTGTTGCAGCGCCCGATCAACCACCGCATCGCCATTCGCCCGGAAGCCATCGAGCTGAGCCTGGAAGGCGAACTCGACGCGCAGATCCGCAGCCACAGCCTGCTCGGCAACGTCATCCGCTACCGGATCGAAGCGCGCGGCGTGGAACTGGTGGTGGATGTGCTCAACCGCTCGGCCGCCGACCTGCATCCCGACGGTCAGCGTCTGGCGCTTTCAATCGATCCGACGGCCCTGTGTGAGGTAGCCTGATGACTTTGCTGACGTTGAAGAGAGAACTGCACTGATGGCCCTGGCAATTTTTGATCTGGACGAAACCTTGATCCACGGCGACTGCGCCACCCTCTGGAGCGAGCAGATGGGGCGCCTCGGCTGGGTCGATCCCGAGTCGTTCATGCGCAAGAACAACGAACTGATGGACGCCTACAGCCACGGCAAATTGCGCATGGAAGAGTATATGGAGTTCAGCCTCGAACCGCTGATCGGCCGCACGCCGGAAGAAGTCGAGCACTTGGTCGGGCCGTGGGTGGAAGACTTTATCGAACCGATCATCTTCAGCGATGCCACCAAGACCATCGCAGCCCATCGCAAGGCGGGAGACCGGATTCTGGTGATCTCGGCGTCAGGCACGCACCTGGTCAAACCGATTGCCGATCGACTGGGCATCGATGAAATTCTCGGCATCGAACTTGAAGTCGCGCATGGTGTTTACAGCGGCCACACCGTCGGCACCCTGACCTACCGCGAAGGCAAGATCACTCGCTTGCTGGAGTGGTTGGATGCAGAAGAAGAAAACCTCGAAGGCGCGAGTTTTTATTCCGACTCGCGCAATGATCTGCCATTGCTGTTGAAGGTGGATTTCCCGCACGTGGTCAACCCGGACACGGTGCTACTGGAGCACGCCGAAAAGTCCGGATGGCCAATCCACCTCTGGAAATGACAAAGATTTAATCTGGAGTTGCAGGCTGACATCCCGAACCTGAGTTCGACACCATGTGTCAGGTCGATGTACCTCGACAGAACAACTCCGTCAGTCCCCTCTCCCTTTGGGAGAGGGTTAGGGTGAGGGGCTTCTTCTGCCTACAAGTCAGTTCAGGCTATCGTCGATCACCAACACCAGTTTCCCGGAAACCGTATTACTCGCCAGCTCCGCAAACGCCGCCTCGGCATCCTTCACCGCAAACGCCTTGGCCAACTGCGGACTCAACCGCCCCTCGGCAAACAGCGGCCACACCTGCTGGCCCAGATCACTCAACAGATCGGCCTTGAACTGATCGTCACGACTGCGCAACGTCGAGCCGAGCAACTGCACACGCTTGGCCAACACCTGCGCCAGATCCAGCTTCGCCTCACGGCCCCCCATCAAACCGATCAACACCCAACGCCCGTCCAGCGCCATCAGCTTGAGGTTCAACACCGAATAATTGCCGCCGACCGGGTCGAGAATCACATCGAACGGCCCAAAATCGCGCAGGCTCTCCAGATCATCGGTGCGCACCACCCCGCCCTGCGCGCCCAGCGCCTCACAGTAGGCCAAACGCTCGGCCGAACCGACGCTGACCCAGCAGGGATTGCCGAACGCCTTGCACAACTGAATGGCGGCTGAACCAATTCCACTTGCGCCGGCGTGCAAGAGAACTTTCTCACCCGGTTTGAGCGCCGCAAGTTGAAACACATTCAGCCAGACTGTTGCATAAACCTCGGGCAATGCCGCGGCCTCAATCAGCGAGACGCCTTCGGGAACCGGCAGCACGTGCCGCCCGTCGACGACCACCTCTTCGGCCATGCCACCCCCGGCCAGCAAGGCGCAAACCCGATCGCCGACCTGCCACGCACTGCCCGCGCCGACCTCACTGATCACCCCGGAACACTCAAGACCGAGCACTTGGCTGGCCCCTGGCGGTGGCGGATAGAGCCCTGCTTTCTGTAATAAATCGGCGCGATTGAGGCCCGCCGCCGCCACTCGGATGCGGACTTGTCCTACATCGCACGTAGGACTCGGCTCTTCAACCCATGCCACTTGACCGTCAACGCCTTGCAATGCCTTCACAGTGCCTCCATAGTGAGTCTGGACTGAGCCCGAAGCTGTAGCGCCGGGCTTTTTGCATTATGCGACCGGCTCTCGTAGAACCGGCGACTTCAAAGACGGCCTAATATGCGTTATCAATTGTCCCCGCGTCGAATCAGCATGAAGCATTTGCTCCCCAGCACCGCCCTCGCTCTTTTCATCGGTATCGGTTTGTTGCCGGTGTCGGGCAATACATTCGCAGCCAACAGCTGGGACAAATTGCAGCCTGATCGCGATGAAGTCATCGCCAGCCTGAACGTCGTCGAGTTGCTCAAGCGTCACCACTACAGCAAGCCGCCGCTCGACGATGCGCGCTCGGTAATCATCTACGACAGCTATCTCAAGCTGCTGGATCCGTCGCGCAGCTACTTCATGGCCAGCGACATCACCGAATTCGACAAGTGGAAGACCCAGTTCGACGACTTCCTCAAAAGCGGCGACCTCAACGCCGGGTTCACCATCTACAAGCGCTATCTGGACCGCGTCAAGTCGCGTCTGGACTTCGCCCTTGCCGAGCTGAGCAAAGGCGTCGACAAGATGGACTTCACCACCAAGGAAACCTTGCTGATCGATCGCAAGGACGCCCCTTGGCTCAAATCCACTGCTGAACTCGACGACCTGTGGCGCAAACGCGTCAAGGACGAAGTGCTGCGGATGAAGATCGCCGGCAAAGAGCCGAAGCAGATCCAGGAAACCCTGACCAAGCGCTACAAGAACCAGTTGGCGCGCCTGGACCAGACCCGTCCGGAAGACATCTTCCAGGCGTACATCAACACCTTCGCCATGTCGTACGATCCGCACACCAACTACCTGTCGCCGGATAACGCGGAAAACTTCGACATCAACATGAGCCTGTCCCTCGAGGGCATCGGTGCCGTGTTGCAGAGCGACAACGACCAGGTGAAAGTCGTGCGTCTGGTGCCGGCAGGCCCGGCCGACAAGACCAAACAAGTTGCCCCGGCTGACAAGATCATCGGCGTTGCCCAAGGCAATAAAGAGATGGTCGACGTGGTCGGCTGGCGTCTGGACGAAGTGGTCAAACTGATCCGTGGTCCGAAGGGCACCGTGGTGCGTCTGGAAGTGATTCCGGCCAGCAATGCCCCGAACGACCAGACCACCAAGATCGTGCCGATCACCCGTGAAGCGGTGAAGCTCGAAGATCAGGCCGTGAAAAAATCCATCCTGAACCTGAAACAGGACGGCAAGGACTACAAGCTCGGCGTGATCGAGATTCCAGCCTTCTACCTCGACTTCAAGGCGTTCCGTGCCGGTGATCCGGACTACAAGAGCACCACACGCGACGTCAAGAAGCTGCTCACCGAGCTGCAAAAAGACAAAGTTGATGGCGTGGTCATCGACCTGCGCAACAACGGCGGCGGTTCCCTGCAGGAAGCCACCGAGCTGACCAGCCTGTTCATCGACAAAGGCCCGACCGTACTCGTACGTAATGCCGATGGCCGTGTCGACGTGCTCGAAGATGAAAACCCGGGCGCGTTCTACAAAGGTCCGATGGCACTCTTGGTCAACCGCTTGTCCGCCTCGGCCTCGGAGATTTTCGCCGGCGCCATGCAGGACTATCACCGCGCGCTGATCATCGGTGGCCAGACCTTCGGTAAAGGCACCGTGCAGACCATCCAGCCGCTGAACCATGGCGAACTGAAACTGACTCTGGCCAAGTTCTACCGGGTTTCCGGTCAGAGCACCCAGCATCAGGGCGTGTTGCCGGACATCGACTACCCGTCGCTGATCGACACCAAGGAAATCGGCGAGAGCGCCCTGCCGGAAGCCATGCCGTGGGACACCATCCGCGCGGCCATCAAACCGGCGGCCGATCCGTTCAAGCCGTTCCTGGCCCAGCTCAAGTCCGAACATGACACCCGCACCGCCAAGGATGCCGAGTTCGTGTTCATCCGGGACAAACTGGCCCTGGCGCAGAAACTGATGGAAGAAAAAACCGTCAGCCTCAACGAAGCCGAACGCCGTGCCCAGCACAACGACATCGACGCCAAGCAACTGGCGATGGAAAACATCCGTCGCAAGGCCAAAGGCGAAGAACCGCTCAAAGAGCTGAAGAAAGAAGACGACGACGCCCTCGCGGCTGCCGACCCGGACAAGGTCAAACCAGAAGACGACGCCTACCTGAGCGAAACCGGGCGCGTATTGCTGGATTACCTGAAGCTGAGCAATCAGGTGGCCAAGAAGTAAGATGATGGCAATTTAGTGCTGACGATCCCCGGATCGTCATCAAACAGTCATCATTCTGTCGTGCAATAAAGGACTGGGAGCCACTCTCTTCATCGAGAGCGCTCCCAGTCCTTTTTTTATCGCCAGAGATTGCCATGACCACGACCGAACAGCTGAGTGCCTTGAGCTCGATCCTGACTCAAAGCGGTTTACACAGCCTGTTCCAACCGATCATCTCTCTCTCGGAACGCCGCATTCTCGGCTACGAAGCCCTCACCCGTGGCCCGTCCAACAGCCCTCTTCACTCGCCGATCGCACTCTTCGCCGTAGCACGTCAGGCGGGACGTTTGAGCGAACTGGAAATCGCCTGCCGGCAAAGCGCTTGCCGCCGTTTCAACGAGCAGCAGTTACCGGGCAAACTGTTTCTCAACGTCTCGCCGGAATCCTTGCTTGAAGCCGCACATCAACCGGGGCGCACGTTGCAATTGCTGCAGGATTTCGGCATTCCTCCGTGTCAGGTGGTCATCGAGCTGACCGAACAGACACCCATCGACGATTTTCAGTTGCTGCAAACGGCCTTGCATCACTATCGGGCGATGGGATTTTCCATTGCACTGGATGATCTCGGGGCCGGGTATTCGAGCCTGCGTCTATGGTCGGAACTGCGTCCGGATTACGTGAAGATCGATCGGCACTTCATCGATGGCATTCATCAGGACGCGCTGAAGCGCGAGTTCGTCGGCTCGATCCTGCAAATCGCCAAAGCCTCTCGCGCGCAAGTCATCGCCGAAGGCATCGAGTTGCCGGAAGAACTCGCGGTGCTGACTGAAATGGGCGTCGATCTGGTGCAGGGATATTTGCTCGGTCGTCCTCAGGAACACCCACCGCGCGATGCCCGCGCCTTGATGCCCAAACACGACAGCAGCAGCGTTGCGCTGAACGACGAAGGCAGCGACCTCAGCGCCCTGCTCAACGACCAACCCGCCGTGCATCGCGACACACCGACCGCCACCGTACTGGAAGCCTTTCGCCGCCAGGCCAACCTCAACTCACTGGCAGTACTCGACGAACAAGGCCAACCCTGCGGTATCGTCCACCGCCATTCCTTGTCGGATGCCCTGCTGAAACCGTTCGCCACCGACCTGTTCGCACGCAAACCGATCAGCCGCCTGATGAACGATGATTTTCTCGCCGTGGAAATGAGTCAGTCGCTGCAACAGGTCAGCCGCCTGATCACCAGCCGTGCCCGGCAACGCATCGAAGAAGATTTCATCATTACTCTTAACAGCGGCTACCTCGGTCTTGGCCGGGTGATCGACGTGCTCAAGCTGATCACCGAGCTGAAGATCCAGCAGGCTCGTTATGCCAACCCGCTGACTTTGTTGCCGGGTAATGTGCCGATTCAGCAATGCCTGACGCGGCTGCTGCAGCAGGGGCGCGAGTCGGTCATTTGCTACGTCGACATCGACAGCTTTAAACCCTTCAACGATATCTACGGCTACGGGCGTGGTGACGAAGTGTTGCTGTGTCTGGCGCAATGCCTCAACGAACGCGTCGACCCTACCCGCGACTTCGTTGGCCACATTGGTGGCGACGACTTTCTCCTGGTCCTCGGCCCCGAAGACTGGCGCAAACGACTTAATCAATTACTTGATGACTTCCAGAGCCAATGCCGACGCTTCTATCGCACTGAACACCTCGACGCCGGCTGCTTCATCGCACCGAATCGCCAAGGAGTGCGACAGGAGTTTCCGTTGTTGTCACTGTCCATCGGCGTCGTGCATCTACATCCCGAAGCCTGCGCACAGCTTGATGCCAGTCGGCTTGCTGAGATGGCATCGCAGGCGAAGCATCATGCGAAGAGTGTTCCGGGGTATAGCGTGCATGTGATTGATAGTCTGGCCGCTGCCGAGCTACATCGATTGCAGCTTAGCGTACAACGTTGACTTGATTTTTAGTTTACCAAGTCGACTTATCCTCACTAGCAGCCACCAACAGATCCTCTTTCCAGATTTCTGTCGCTAGTTGATAGACATCTTGAAAAAACCTACGTGGACTTTCTAACAAATACCACTCCTCACGCGGCCAACTGTTTGTCTCGCATTCATCTATTTCAAATATCGCTTGAAAATCGAAGTTTGGATCCTTAAGTACCGCCTCGAGATTTTCAACGAGAGCCAATTTATGCCTATATGAGAGATAAGGCTGATTCAAGCAATATTTCTTTATTAGCATACTTCTATCAGCTTGATCATTCGGATCATAAGCCTCGAGTTCTACACCCTTAGACTCCTCTCTATCATAAACATCAAATATCCCAACGAACCACATTAAGTCAGGTTCAAACCGTTCATTTAAAAATGGGTCTTTCAGCATCATTTTCCCTCCGCGGGGAAGCCCGTGAAAGGCTCCTGTGTATTCACTTTGTCGAATTTAACCTCAAACCAATTCATATCCTCATTAAGCCCCGGGTTTTGTGCATCTTTTTTATTGGGTCTGTAACCGCGCCCAGCTCCAGGAAGCTCCAATCTAACTATTGGATTTTTCTTCTGATCCTGACCTGTATGTCTAATCAATCCATTTGTATCCTTCGTCATCGCTTTATTCAATGCCCCCAAATGCATGCGCCAACTATGAAACTGAGAGCTTGGATTACCTTTGGCACCTTTCGGGACCTCACCGGTATGAGGATCCGCTCCATTGATCGCTCGCTGTTTTAGAGCAGGATCAGAAATTTCCGAACTATGTTTTTTCACAGTGTGCATGTCATAAATTTTTTCATACTCACTAACACGCCGCTTTGCATTTCCCTCGGCTAGTTTATCAATCCTCGCCCTACGCTGCTCCGCCGTCACCTTCGGCAGCGCTGGCTCCCCCTCATCAACCTTAGCCCCACCAATCCCACCCGGCACCTCACATCCTGGTTTCTTCGGCGGCGGGCAGTTAGAGCTCAACCCCAACGGATCCACCCACCCCGTTGGATTCGGCACGTACTGATACTGATTCAAGCCACCGGCCAATTTGATCGGATCCGGCGTCAGGTACCGCCCCAGCCTCGGGTCGTAGTATCGGTGGCGGTTGTAATGCAGGCCGCTTTCGCCGTCGAAGTACTGCCCCTGAAAGCGCAGCGGCTGGTTCAGGTAGTCGTCGCCGGCCAGGGTCAACGCGGCGACTTTGCCGTAGGCGTCGTATTGCGCGGACCAGACGATGTCGCCGCTGTAGTCGGTGAGTTCCTGCGGGGTGCCGAGGTGGTCGAGTTGGTAGTAGAACGGGCAGGCTTTTTTCGGGCCTTTGCCGTCGAGCAGCGCGAGGGGGCGGAAGGTGCCGGGTTCGTAGACGTAGCTGCGGTATTCGTGTTCGCTGCTTTCGGCGACGAGGTGGTCGCCTTGCCAGAAGAACTCGGTGGTGGCGTCGCCGACGGTTTTGCGGATGCGCCGGCCAAAGGCGTCGTATTGGTAGGACGCGGTTTGGCCGTCCGGGCGGGTCAAGCCGATCAGGCGGTGCTGACTGTCGTAGCGGTATTCGGTGACGAGGGTCTGCGCGCGGCCGCGGCGTTCGCGGATCAGGTTGCCGAAGGCGTCGTAGTCGTAGTGGCGATCGCCTTGCATCAGCAGGCGATTGCCTTTTATCTGGCTGGGGCCGGGGCGGTCCTGCATCAGCAGGTTGCCGGCCGGGTCGTGGGCGAAGCTTTCCGGCAGTTCGTCGCGGGAATGGCGTACGCGAATGAGGCGGTCGAGGGTGTCGTAGCCGTAGGTGCGCTGGCCGTGGCGGCTGTCGGCGATGTGGGCGAGATTGCCGTTGGCGCTGTAGGCATAATCGCGGCGGTACAGCGAATCGCGCTGATGGCCTACGGCGTGGGCGAGTAATCGTCCTTGATCGTCGTAGGTATATTCGCTGAGCAGCAGGCCCTGCTGGCGTTGCCGTTCGCGTCCGGACTGGTAGACGTGACGGGTCAGCGGCGTGCCGTTGAGGTCGATGTCGGTCAGCGCGCCACCCTTGGCGTGGCGGTAGTCGAGCACGCTGTTGTCCGGCAGACGCAGGCGCTTGAGCTGACCGCAGGCGTCGTAGCGGTAACGCAGGGTGCCCCAGCCCTGATGTTCGGTGATCAAGCGGTCCTGACGGTCGTACTCGAAGGCCAGCGGGTGTTGCTGGCCGTCATCGACCCCAATCAAACGACCTAGGCGGTCGTATTGGTAAGTGACCTTGATGCCGTCGGGCAGGGTCTTGATTAACAGGCGCCCGGCAGCATCGCGTGCATAGGCAGTGACTAATTGCGAGCCGTCATCCCCGAACTCGGTCTTCTCCAGCAGATGGCCGTTGAGGTCATAGGCGTACGCGGTACGGCGGCCGTCAAAACCGCTTTCCTGACGAATCAGCCCGGTCGGCGTGTAGTCCAGCCGATATTTTTCCCCGGACTCGTTTTCAATCTCGGTGAGCAGCAGTTGCGCATGGTCGTAGCGGTACTGCACCTGCGTGCCGTCGGGGTTGATCCGCCGCGAAACCAGGTGCAGGTCATCGTCGTATTCATAACGGGTAATGCGCCCGAGTTCATCGCGCTCGGCGGTGACCTGACCGTAGGCGCCGTAGCTGTAGGCGCGGGTGCTACCGGTAGGAAACGTCGTCTGGATCAGTCGGCCAACGGCGTCCCAATGCTGACGGGTGACTGCGCCATGTTCGTCGGCGGTGGTGGTCCGCCGCCCCAGCGCATCGTAGGAAAAACGCCGCACGCCGCCATCGGGCAGCGTTTCTTCGGTCAACTGGCCGAGGGCATTCCAGACCAGCCGATGCCGGCTGCTGTCCGGGTAACGAATCGACAGCAACTGACCCCGGGTGTCGTAGTAGTAATGGGTGACCTGACCGTCAGGATCGACCGCTTCGGTGACATCGCCCTCGGCATTGCGCCGATAGATCCACACCGCGTCGCCGCGAGTGCGTTTGTGCAGGAAACCGTTGCGATACTCGTAGGACGTGGGCGCGTCATCCGGCGGAATCAACGCGATCAGCCGTCCGACCTCGTCGTAGCGGTATTCGGTGACCGTGCCCAAGGCATCCTGCTCGGCGATCAAACGGCCCGATGAGTCATAAGCCTTGAGCTGTTCGCCGCCATCGGCCTCGACCTTGCGCACCAGCCGCGCACGCTCGTCGTGCACGTAAGTCTCTTCGGTGCCATCGACGTAATGCACCGCGACACTGCCGTCGTCCGCCCAGACGTAACGCGTGTTCATCTGCGAAAACGAAGCCCAGTGCCTGACGCAACGGGCAGCTTTCCCCGACCGCTCCCACTCCCAGAAAAAACTCGCGCCGCCCGCCAGTTGCCGCTGCAGAATCACGTGGGCGTCGTCGTAGTCGTAGCGCTCGCTGTCGCCGACGGCGTTGCTGGCTTCGATCAGGTGCTGATAGGCGTCATAGCGATAGCTGACCAGCGCCTGTTCAGTGCTCCAGGCACCGTCGCGAAACACCTGATAATCGACACCCAACAACTGCGCCCGGTCATAGCGCAACAGCAGCGAACGCCCGGCGCCGTTGTCCAGGCGCTGCACCCGGTCAGAGCGATCGCGCTGCACCGTCAGACGATTGCCGTAGGCATCGCTGATTGCCGTCAGCCGTCCTGCACGAAAGTGATAAAACCGCGCCGTGTCCCCGGCCAGCGCGAGGATCAGTTCCTCCGGCTCATCACCCAGAAAAATCGCCGCCCGCGACAGGCTGTTGTGAATCGCCGGTCGCTCGCTACTCGGCAACGGAAACTGTGTTCGACGGTTTTCGTGATCGACCCAAACAACCTCATCAGCGAAAAACTCCAGCCGATGCGCCAGCGAATGGCTCCAGCCAAAGCCCAACCCAACATCGATTTCGGCGGCACTGGAGCGATACAACCGGCTGAACTCAAACGGCAACACGCCATCGAGCACCGCATCGGTCAGAGTCAGCAGTTCTTCACCGGTGACCATCGACACCGGACAACCGTTGGTACAGGTGAAGGGCACGCAATCAGCGCTGTCGCCGTTGGGATTTTTCGCCTGATCCGGCGAGTCGTCGTGATGCTCGTCTTTCTTCAGCAACGTGTTGCGCTGCGCATTCCAGCGCAATTGCATCCGGCCCTTTTTCACCCCGGCGGCGATGCCACGGGCGGCAACGGCTTTGTATTGATCGACGTATTTGATGAACCCCTCGACGATGCCGAACATCGCCTTCACCAAACGCTTCACCGCCGACAGCAATTGAACGGCGCGATCCGCCAGGCGCAGGGTCAAATAGGCGATGCCTGCACCACCACTGACGAACGTCAAAACCACGCTGATCAGCACATCGATGAGCAACTGCACCATCATCATCGACGCCGCTTCAGCGGTTTTGCCGGCGATTTCACTGGGCGGGAGCATCTCCAGCCAAAGGCTGGCAGTGCGCAGCAATAAACACAGTGCTGCTTCGTCACTGACCAGCAGTTGCAGCTTTTCCATGACGTCGGGGGCAGTCGCCGCCAACGCCATCAACTGCGTGGCCCCCTCCCCCAACCGCTCGGCGTACGCCCCGGGATCCTTGAGAATGTCCGAGAGCATGCCGATGCTGTCCCACACGCCCTCGATCGCCGCCCAGCTCCCGGCGAGCATGCCGTTGCCTGCCGCCGTCGCCACCGACTGCGACCACTGCGGCTTGAACCCCTTCCATTCACTGCGCAGCCAGCCATCCAGCTCAGTGGTCAGGCCGTCATAGGCTTTGAACAGGTCCTCGACCTGATCCGCAGTGACATCGCTGTGCACCTGCACCCGGTAGAACTTGCCTGGTATTCCTTTGAATGAGCCCTTGCCTTGCGCATCAAGGGTGATGGGGATGGTTTCGCCACCGTCCATGGCGATCACATCGACCACGATGTTGCCCAGCGGAATATCGTAGACCGACTCGAACTTGCTCTCGATCTGCATCAACCCGCCCTTCGGGCACTGAACGACACCGGAGAAAAATTCGCTGTCGCTGCTACTGACGGCAGTGCTAGCGGAGCCAAAGCGAATGATCCGCTCCATGCCCATCAACGAAGGCAGATCCGCCGCGTGACTGAATTTATCCGTCGCTCGACTGGCCCAATGCCTGAGCTGTTCGCGGTAAATACTGAGGGTGGCGGGAAAGCTGTCGAGTGCTTGCTCGATACGGGTGACGGCCTCCATCAGCGCACGCGGGTGTGCGAAGTGGACTGAATAAGCGGATCAAACATGAGCGTTCCCTCGCGCAAAAAATTAGGCGCGGGAACTGTGCGGGGTATCAATCAGGAAAGAAGTCAGGCAAGTAGGCGATGCCTGTAGGACTTGTCTGCAAAAAACAACAGGCGGATAAACGAGTGCGCGGAAAAGCAAACGCGGCATGAGGAAAACCTCACGCCGCGTTTATATGAGCAGACATAAATGGATTTACAGTGTTGAGCCGCGAGCGCTCAGCTCTTGCAATTTGAGCTCAGCCAACGGGTGCCCGGCCTTGGCAGCCATCCCCCACCAGCGCGCGGCTTCGCCAGGATCCGGCGGTTTGCTCGTAGTCCCGGCCAGGCTGATCACACCGACCTGATAAGCCGCTTTGCCATCACCCGCAAGTGCCGCCAACCGCAACAGGCGCACACCTTCTTCACGCGCGCCCAGGCCGACACCGCGAAAGGTCAGGATGTGCCCATAGAAGCTCTGCGCACCGACATCGCCAAGGTTGGCCATGCGCGCAAACTGACCTTCAAGCCAGCGCCAGCCACGCGGTTGTCGAACGAACCATGACCAGTGAAACAGCCTGCGGGCCAGCCAGTAACAGGCCCGCGCCTTGAGTCGTAAAAACACTCAGGCCTCCGCCGATTCCGGGTACTCGTATTCAAAAACACGAACGACTTCCGAGGCATGCCAAGAGGCCGCAGCAACGCCATCGGACGGCCCGGAAAAACGCCCCAGGCGTTCAACACATTCAAAGAAACCGGTGCGTGGCAGGCGACTCGCCCCCTGGCTGATCACCAGCGAACTGCGCAACGGTTGTTCGGCCTTGGCATCCAGCGCGGCCAGATGCTCAAGCGCGGCGGTCAAGGTTTGCATGGCCGGTGTCGGCAATTGCAACCGTTCGAGCAAAGCCCGATAAGTCAGCAGATGGCGCTGCCGGCGCGCCTGATCCAGTTCTCCCAGCAATCCGTCCCAATGTTGACGACTGATGCGTACGCTCACGATTCATCCCTCCACCCTGGCACCGTCAGTTCCCAGGCCAGGCTGCGGCGAATCGCGGCGTCGGGCTGACGCTCGCCACTTTCGATCATGGCCAAGTATGACGGGCTGATGCCTACCGTGCGGGCCAGCGCCTCAATGGCGATGCCCTTCCCTTCGCGCAAACTGCGTAGTTGATCCAGACCTGGAAGAATCGTGTCTGGTGAGGCCGCGAGCAGCGTAGGTGCCGGACGCGACGGTGTTTCATTGATGCCTGCTGCTTTTAGTAGAGCCTGATACTGAGCCCACGGCAGAACCGCGTATTCGGGTTCGCCATCGCGTGCAATTATCTGAATATCCATGACTACCCCGTAGGACAACAACACTTAGCGAGTCGGCACTTTTCCCTAGAAGTGTAATCCTAACAGCGGCCAAGGTCGCGGGGGGTATCTATCTACAGGAAGACTTAATGAATCAGGGCTTTTTCGGCCCCTGCAGTTGCAGTTGCTCGGGGGTATCCGGCAGGCGTTCGACGACTGCCAGTTTTTCCGGCTGCTGACGATTGCGCCACAAGCGAAAAGCATTGAGCTCATCGTCGAGGGTTTTCATCAGCCAGGCGAGAACCGCGATGTCGTCGAGCATGCCGAACACGGGAATAAAATCCGGAATCGCATCCACCGGACTGAGGAAGTACATCAAACCCGCCACGACTGAAACCAGTGCCTTGCCGCTGATGGCCCGATACTCGCCGCGCCAATAGGCCAGGCACAGTGCCTGGAGCAAACGTAAATCGTCCTTGAGTTTACCAAGGCGATTGCCTTGCGCGGCGCCTTTGCTGGCGACCGCAAACAATAAGGTCGGCAAACGTCCACGCGCCAGCAGGCGGCCGGCCAAGGGCAGGAATCGAGCGAAATCCCACGGAGCTTTCATCTATTCCTCCCATTGAAATGTTATCCACACAAATTGTGGATAACCTTGTGAACAGAGCTGCATTTCGGCGCTGGAAGCCCCGTTTCATAAGGGCTGCGCTCAGATCGGGCGTTTTTTACTCACATAAAAAAGCCCAATATTTCATTGACTTGGCTGCTCAGGGCGGCTAGCGCGGGCAGCCTCACTGGGTATGACTCTCCCGACCGCCATCGGTTCGCTCTGTTTACCCTTGCCAGACTCCAGATGCAACAACGCCCCGCATAAGCGAGGCGTTGTTGGCAGAGCCGTTACCGATTACTTGGCAGCAGCAGCTTCTTTGGCTGGATCCTTGATGGCCAGCAGTTCCAGGTCGAAGACCAGAACCGAGTTGGCCGGGATTGCCGGGCTTGGCGACTGGGCGCCGTAAGCCAGATCGCTAGGGATGTACAGTTTGTACTTCTCGCCAACGTGCATCAGTTGCAGACCTTCAACCCAACCCGGAATCACGCCGCTCACTGGCAGATCGATCGGGCTGCCGCGCTCGACGGAGCTGTCGAACACGGTGCCGTTGGTCAGCTTGCCGGTGTAGTGAACAGTCACTACGTCAGTCGGCTTAGGCTGTGGGCCGTCGGCTTTCTTGACCACTTCGTACTGCAGGCCCGAAGCAGTGGTTGTTACACCCGCCTTCTTGCCGTTTTCTTCGAGGAATTTCTTGCCGGCGGCTGCCGACTCTTCGCTCATCTTGGCCATGCGCTCTTCAGCACGCTTTTGCAGCGCGGCGAAGGCTTCGACCAGTTCTTCGTCTTTCAGCTTCTGTTCTTTCTTGCCGCCGGCATCTTCGATGCCCTGGGCTACCGCTTTGGAGTCCAGATCAGCCAGGCCTTCCTGAGCCAGGCGCTGGCCCAGGTTCAGGCCCAGACCGTAGGAAGCTTTTTGCGCCGGGGTTTTCAGCTCTACGCTGTCTGCGAATCACAACCCGCGAGGACCAGGCTAACCAGGGCAACCGCCGCCGCCAACCGATGCTGTTTCATGCTATTTCCTTGTTCATGCGCCGAAAGGGCAATCGAGTAAAGCCGCGAGCTTATCAGGCCGCCACGACCAATGGCTACCGGCATGAGAGCAGGAATCTTCCGATAAGTTCAGGGATTAAAACGCATTGAGGCGAAGCGACGATGAAGCTTCTGTCATCTTGTCCCGACAATCAGCGTCGTTCCTTCTTGCATCATCTGGCGTAATGGCCACTTGCCGC
The DNA here is from genome assembly GCF_044541255.1 of Pseudomonas sp. NPDC085632. Lineage (NCBI taxonomy): Bacteria > Pseudomonadati > Pseudomonadota > Gammaproteobacteria > Pseudomonadales > Pseudomonadaceae > Pseudomonas > Pseudomonas sp. NPDC085632. The sequence goes on from NZ_JBITSX010000056.1 coordinate 38,814, forward strand.
ATGGGGCCGTGCTCAGGCATAACAGCGGAACAAATCGACAAGGATGTTTATCTTGCGCCTCTTATTCCGTGTGCTGACCCTGATCGTCGTGCTGCTGGGACTGGTTCTTGCTGTGGTCCTGTATTACGTCGCCAACCCGAAATTGCCCTTCTACAGCCCCGCCGAGCAGGTGCATTACCTCGATCAGTGGAGTGATGAAGACCGGCAAACCTACTATTTCACGCCTCAGGGCACGCAGGTCAAAGGCCTGCGCTATGAGTGGTTCCAGGCCCTGGAACTGCCTTTTTCTGAGCAGCGTTTTGCGTCCTCCGATTACCTCGCGCGCTTCGGTTTTCTGATGGATCCGCAGCAGAAAGCCACCGCGAACAACCCCGGCAACCTCCCTGTCGGGTTTGCCCGACATCAGAATCCCGGCAGCTCCGAGCAATATCTGGACATCACTTGCGCCGCTTGCCACACCGGCGAATTGCGCTTCAAAGGCCAGGCCGTGCGGATTGACGGCGGTACCGCGCAACATGTGCTGCCCTCAAGTGTTCCTACTTTGCGCGGCGGCAGTTTCGGACAGGCTCTGGTGGCAAGTCTGACCTCGACTTACTACAACCCATGGAAATTCGAACGCTTTGCCAGAACCGTGCTTGGCGACGAATACGACGCCCGCCACGAGCAACTGCGCAAAGACTTCAAAACGTCACTGAACACATTCCTCAAAGTCGCCTGGAACGATACCCATCGCGGCCTCTACCCGACCGAGGAAGGTCCCGGCCGCGCCGATGCTTTCGGCCGGATTGCCAATGCGACGTTTGGCGATGCGATTTCTTCCGCCAACTACCGCGTGGCCAATGCTCCGGTGGATTACCCGCAGCTCTGGGACATGTGGACGTTCGATTGGGTGCAGTGGAACGGCTCGGCGCAGCAGCCGATGGCGCGCAATATCGGCGAGGCATTGGGCGTCGGCGCTACCCTGAATTTTTTTGATACCAACGGGCAGCCGCTGCAAGGCGAAGCACGCTATGCCTCCAGCGTGCGCGTGCGTGATCTGAACAAGATCGAAGAAACCCTGCAAAAGCTCAAGCCGCCCGCTTGGCCAGAGGAGCTGTTTGGCGCCATCGACAAACCCTTGGCAGCCAAGGGACGCGCGCTGTTTGCCGAGAATTGCGGCAGTTGCCACGTCCCGCGTCAAACTCAAGAAGGTGAGCGCTGGGTGCAGCATTTGCATATGCTGCCAGTCGATGTCATCGGCACCGACCCGACCGCCGCCAACAATATCGCCACCCACCGTTTCGACCTGACCGCCCTGCAATGGGACCTGAAGGAACTCGAAACCATGGACGTCAAACTGCACCCGACGCCCAAGGAACCTCTGGATCTGAGCCAGTTGTCGGTGGCCAAAGGCCTGGCTTACGTCACCGCCTTCGTCGAAGACCGCGCCTACCGCGAAGCCAACGTCACCCCGCCAGAGAAACCACGCCTGGACGGCTTCGGCCTACCCATCGGTGTGCGCGAAAAAGTCGCTTACAAGGCCCGCCCGCTGACCGGTGTCTGGGCCACCGCGCCGTTTTTGCACAACGGTTCAGTGCCGAGCATTTATCAGTTGCTGTCGCCGCAGGATGAGCGCGCCACGACCTTCTTCAAAGGCACCTTTGAATACGATCCGCGACATCTGGGTTATCGCACCGAAGCGTTTACCAATGGCTTCCTGTTCGACACGCGGATCACCGGCAACCACAACAGCGGCCATGAATTCCGTGCCGGTGAACGTGGTAACGGCGTGATTGGCCGGTTGTTGCAGCCGGAAGAACGCTGGGCACTGCTGGAATACCTGAAAGTACTCGGCGGCCCACTGGAGGCGCAATTGCCATGATCTCGACCTTCAAGAAAGAACAGTCGTTGTTGGCCAGAATCTGGTTATGGCTTGGACGTTTGTTTGGCAAGACTGTGCTGATAGTGCTCGCCATCGGCCTGCTCGGCTGGGCCATATCCACGGCGTGGTTTGCCTGGCAACACCGTGGCCCGGTGTCAGCGCTGGAGCAGATTCCACCCGGCGAAGCCGCGATGACTCAAGACGTGATCCAGACCGCCGTACGCATTGTCGATCAACACCGTGAAAGCACACGGTATCTACGTGACGCACATGCCAAGGCCCATGGCTGCGTGAAGGCGCAGGTGCAGGTTCTGCCGGACCTCGCGCAGTCGCTGCGACAGGGCGTTTTCAGTGAGCCTGGCAAAACCTGGCAAGCGATGATCCGCCTGTCCAACGGCAATGCCTACCCACAGTTCGACAGCATCCGCGACGCCCGGGGCATGGCGATCAAACTGCTGGACGTTTCGGGAAAACAGCTGCTCGGCAACCGTCAGGCACAGCAGGAACAGGATTTCGTGATGTTCAGCCATCCGAACTTCTTTGTCAGCGATGTCGCCGAATACCGTCAGAATGTGGCAGCCCAGGCTGACGGCAAAAAGGTCATGGCGTTTTTCCCCGGCTGGGATCCGCGCAGCTGGCAGATCCGCCATTTGTTTATTGCGCTGGCAACCTTGGCGCCGCCGCCGGATAGCCCGACGACGACTACATACTTTTCGGTTTCGCCCTACAAATTCGGTGAAACCAATGCAAAGTTCCGGGTAGCACCAGATCCGGACAATTGCCCTGCATACACATTGCCTAAACAGAACCATGACCTGCCAAATTTCCTGCGCAGCGCGTTGAACCAGCAGCTGTCGACGGATCGGGTGCCGGCCTGTTTCGTGCTGCAGATCCAGCGCCAGGATGCCCACAAATACATGCCGATCGAGGACACCAGCATCGAATGGCGCGAGCAGGACTCGCCCTTCGAAACGGTCGCGCGGATCACCCTGCCGCCGCAGGATTTCGATACCCCGGCGTTGAATCTGCAATGCGACAACCTGTCGTTCAACCCATGGTTTGGCATTGAAGCCCACCGCCCCATCGGTGGGATCAACCGACTGCGCAAGGCGGTGTACGAGGCTGTCAGTGATTATCGTCACCAGCGTAATGACGAATGATCACTCCGCCGGATCGGCCATCACCGCTACTATCTCGGTAGACGGCCTGAACCGGCCGGCATCCGGCCATGTCTTGCTCGGCACGATCACGCTCAGGTTTCCGGCGGCCGCTACTTTGTCGACATACATTTGTGTGGTGATTTCACCCGAGACCAACTTCCGTTCAAAGTCCGTCGTCAACTCAACAATCAACGATCTGACTGGAATATCGGGTTGCGAAAAGCTCAAGACTGCCCCATCAGGTGTGATCATGAACAAGTGGTGCTGAGGGGCGGCGACCAGCCGATTCAGACCGACCGTCATATCGGCGGGGGAAAAAAAGTTCTTGAAGCGTTCGACGTCTGCGGCGGGCAAAAGGTCTGGAAGCGACGGCTTGCTCGAATGATAGAAACCATAGACCCGGAACCCCTCGGGATACTGGAGGTTGCCATGCCGATCCTTGGGGAACACCTTAGGCAAGTCAAAGTTGACGTACTCGCTGTATTCGGCAGCAGTGGTAATAAACTCATCACGGGCTGTATGTTTGAGAACAATGCCGACATATTGCCCGGCCAGTGAATTGCGTTGCCTGATACGCCAATAAGACGCAACGCTCGCAACGTCATGGAAAACGGGACTGAAAACCGGCATCAGTTCAACCGACGTATTCCTTGTCTTGTTATTCGGGTCAATATCCCATTTCCAACTGGCTTTCAGTGCGCCTCGGCGCGACCACATCGCATCTTCGACAACGCCTTTGACCACCATCTTGAGTTCACCGGCCCCGATAGCCAGCAGGATCCAGATGCTGGCCGGAAAAGCGCCTCTTTCATACAAGCGCTGAAACAAACTGGCGCTTTTGTCTGTATTTTTCGCAATCTGTCGGGCCAATTCAGATTCAAAGTCTGATGCGTTTGAAGTGTATGAAACAAGACCGTCCTTACCTGTGGACAGATAGCACCTGGAGTATTGGCGCCGTGGATTCATTACGCTCCACAGATCGGCCCACGAAAAAAAGCGATTGCGATAAGACAACTCCACCGGGATTTCATTTATGCCCCCCTCTGCGCGTGGATGTAAATGGAAACTCGCGGCGACGGTATATCCGACAGGAACGCACAATTGCCCCCTCGCACACTTGGACACGAAGAGTGAATCTTCGAGTGAGGCGCTGTCGTTACTCAATTGCGGTGCGTCTGATTTCAAGAACTCGGCACAAACATACCGTCCCTGACTATTTTTCAGGATAAACCAGAGAACCTCGGTGTTTGCCTCGAACTTCAAGCCATGGAGAAAGGCGGCGGCGTCATCACATTCGAGGAATGGCGGTTTACGGGACAGAAACGCTAAGTCCACCGAGTTTTCGGCAGGTTTTGCTGGAAGGGAATCACTCATGAATTCAGTCTCTCGGTAAGCAATTGAACGGGTTCATGACGCGAAATGAGTCATGAACAACGTTGCTATTCTCCGAAAGCGACTTGGCTGGCAGGCACTACATAGATATATGCAGCGAAAAAATACTCAAACGCCAGACAGCAAAAAGCCCGCACTGGGCGGGCTTTCTGTGGAATCTGGCGTTCAGTGTTCCAGATTCCGAATATGGCGCAGCGGACGGGACTCGAACCCGCGACCCCCGGCGTGACAGGCCGGTATTCTAACCGACTGAACTACCGCTGCGCGAAACGCTTGAAACGAATGGTGGGTGATGACGGGATCGAACCGCCGACATTCTGCTTGTAAGGCAGACGCTCTCCCAGCTGAGCTAATCACCCTTCGCTTCGTTACGGGACGCATTATGCCACAAGTTTTCGTAAAGTGTTGATTTAATTGAAGTTTTTTTCAAATAAATCCGAAAACCGGTAAAACGACACATCCCGCGGGTACAACCTTGGAGCAGAAAAAAACCCGCCTTGGCGGGTTTTTCCGTGGTGACCTGGCGTTCAGTGGTCCAGGTTACCGAATATGGCGCAGCGGACGGGACTCGAACCCGCGACCCCCGGCGTGACAGGCCGGTATTCTAACCGAC
>NZ_JBITSX010000057.1:0-43280 GCF_044541255.1 Pseudomonas sp. NPDC085632
CCAAAACGTGCAGATCTGGCAGATGCCCGAGCATGTTTCCGCGTTCATCCCCTGCAACAGCGTCGACCCGAAACGCGACATCGAAATCATCGACCTGGAACTGATCTTCGCCGACCTCGACAGCTGCGAGAAGCAACTGCAGAAAGTCGCGCGCAACGCCAAGGGCGGTGACAAGGACGCTGTGGTTCAGAAAGCTCTGCTGGAGCAACTGATCGCGCACTTCACCGAAGGCAAGCCAGCACGCAGCCTGATGAAGAACATGAGCGCTGACGAAAAGGCCGTGATCAAGGGCTTCCACCTGCTGACCACCAAACCGGTCATGTACATCGCCAACGTTGCTGAAGACGGTTTCGAGAACAACCCGCACCTGGACGTGGTTCGCGCCATTGCCGAAGAAGAAGGCGCTATGGTCGTTCCGGTCTGCAACAAGATCGAAGCAGAAATCGCCGAGCTCGATGACGGTGAAGAGAAGGACATGTTCCTCGAGGCCCTGGGCCTGGAAGAGCCTGGCCTGAACCGCGTGATTCGCGCCGGCTACGAAATGCTGCACCTGCAGACCTACTTCACCGCCGGTGTCGAAGAAGTCCGCGCCTGGACCGTCAAAGTCGGTGCCACCGCACCTCAGGCTGCTGGTGTGATCCACACCGACTTCGAGAAAGGCTTCATCCGCGCCGAGGTGATCGCCTACAACGACTTCATCCAGTACAAGGGCGAAGCCGGTACCAAAGAAGCCGGTAAATGGCGTCTGGAAGGCAAGGATTACATCGTCAAGGACGGCGACGTGATGCACTTCCGCTTCAACGTGTAAGCGTTACGCCCAAGAAAAAGCCGCGTTTGATACGCGGCTTTTTTGTGCCTGGCAGATTGTTAAAAGATCGCAGCCTGCGGCAGCTCCTACAGGTGTACATCAATCCCATGTAGGAGCTGCCGAAGGCTGCGATCTTTTGATCTTAGGCCTTTTTGGTGCGCGGCAAGAAGATCGCCAACACGCCAAACAACGGCAGGAACGAACAGAGGAAATACACGTACTCAATCCCGTGCACATCCGCCAGATGCCCCAGCAACGCCGCACCAATCCCGCCGAAACCAAACATCAAACCAAAGAACACCCCGGCAATCATTCCGACATTGCCCGGCACCAGTTCCTGCGCGTACACCACAATCGCCGAGAACGCCGAAGCCAGAATGAAGCCGATCACCACGCTGAGCACCGTGGTCCAGAACAGGTCAACGTGGGGCATGAGCAGCGTGAACGGTGCCACGCCGAGGATCGAGAACCAGATCACCGCCTTACGCCCGATCTTGTCGCCAATCGGTCCGCCGAAGAACGTCCCCGCCGCCACCGCGCCCAAAAACAGGAACAGGTGCAGCTGCGAGCTGGCCACCGACAGGTCGAACTTCTCGATCAGGTAAAAGGTGAAATAGCTGGTAAGGCTGGCCATATAGAAATACTTCGAAAACACCAACAGCCCCAGCACCACCAACGCACTGGTCACCCTGCCCTTCGACAGCCCGTGAGTCGCCGCCTGGCCAGCCTTGAGCTTGAACAGATTCAAGTGATGGGCGTACCAGCGGCTGATGCGGTACAGCACGAACAGCGCAAACACTGCGAACAACCCGAACCACGCCACATTGGCCTGACCGAACGGAATGATGATCGCCGCCGCCAGCAACGGGCCGAACGCGGAACCGGCGTTACCGCCGACCTGAAAGGTCGACTGAGCCAGACCAAAGCGTCCACCGGACGCCAGTCGCGCAATCCTCGAGGCCTCGGGGTGGAACGTCGAGGAACCGATACCGATCAGCGCCGCCGCCAGCAGAATCAACGGGAAACTGCCGACCATCGACATCATCACGATGCCAATCAGCGTGCAGATCGAACCGGCCGGCAACAGCCACGGCTTCGGATGCCGATCGGTGTGATAACCGACCCACGGCTGCAACAGCGAGGCGGTCAGTTGAAAGGTCAAAGTGATCAGCCCGACCTGAGTAAACGTCAGGCCGTAATTGGCCTTGAGCATCGGGTAGATCGACGGCAGCACCGACTGGATCAGGTCGTTGATCAAATGCGCCAGCGCCACCGCGCCGATGATACGCATCACCAATGGGCTGCTTTGCGGAGCAGCAGGCGCCGAGGCAGCGGCGGTCTGAGCGTTGCTGATAGCCATGAGAATTTCCGGACAACAGATGGGTGCGCACAGGCAGGTGCGTCAATGTGCCATTTTTCAGTGCGCGAGCGCCATCCCCTTAGCCAGCTAACTAACCAACCTGACCGAATCATGTAGGAGCTGCCGAAGGCTGCGATCTTTTGATCTTGATCTTGAAAACAAAGATCAAAAGATCGCAGCCTTCGGCAGCTCCTACAAGGGATAGGTGATAGCGCAACGCCATGGTCTGAATCTTGCCTTGCTTCTCCGCTTGAACGCGGCGCCCTTACAAAGGGCACCGACAATGGGAAGTTTCGCTACAGAGCCGGCCTACAGAGCGGGCGAGAGTGAACTTTCGAGGCCTTTTAGCAGGGCACAACATCCAGGTCGCACGACCGCGATGCACGCCATTGGTGCGTGGTGTCCAGAGGAGTCATGGGGCATGCAGGCTTTCCTTTCACCGGGGATCAAATTGCTGGGGCGGTTTGGCTTCGCAGGTAAATTCCAGTTGTTGTTTCTGCTGTTCATTCTGCCGTTGGCCGGCAGCCTGTTGATGATCGGCCAGGACTATCGCGACAAGCTCAATCTGATCTCTGGCGAACGTGCCGGCGTGCGGCAGCTGCTGGCACTCGACGCGCTGGACAACCTGCTCGCCGCCCAACGTGATCGCGCCGCCCGTTGGCGCGCCACCGAAACCAATCGCCAACCGACGCCGGCCACGCTCGCCGCCATGGGCGCGTTCGACGCGGTGCAACCGGCCGTGCAGCAAGCCACCACTGATTTGGGCAACGCACTGAAAAACGAAGGCGCGGAAGGCGAAACCCTCACGCGCTATCAGGCGCTGCAAACCGCGCTGAATGGTCTGGATTCGAAAAGCCTCAGCGGTGTCGGTTGGTGGCCGGACGGTTACGACCGTTTCACCAACGCCCTCAGCGCCCTGCAAGCGTTGCGCGAGCAGATCGTCATGGACAATCGCCTGACCCTCGCACCGTGGCTGGAAACCTATCTGCTGACGCAAATTTCCACGCAACACGCGCCGGACCTGATCGAACGGGTCGGCCGCCTCGCTGCCGTTGGCCAAGCCTCGGTCGTCTCCGGACAATTCACCCTGCAAAGCCGTTTGCAGTTGCGCGACCTGCGCAGCCGCATCGGCGATGCCCGCGAGCAACTGGTCAAAACTGCCACGCTGCTCGAAGCACGCCTGCCGAAAGATCAGCAGAGCTGGGCCAGCCAATACCACGACAGCCTGAAACACCTCGATAGCGGTTTGAAGGTGCTGGATGACGGCGTGTTCGGCGGCAGCATCAACCTCAAGCCGGACGACTTCGAACGCAGCCTCGATGCCCTGTTGACCGACCTCGCGGCCCTGCGCCAGCAATCGCTGGTGTCGCTGGACCAACGACTGGATGCCTACCACAGCTCGGCGATCCGTCAGTTCATCATCGTCGCAGCCATCTTCGGCTGCCTGCTGCTCGCGGCGCTGTATCTGTTTGTCTGCCTGCAAACCTCGATCCGCCGCAGCGCCAGCGGCATCACCCTGCTCGCTGAAGCCCTGCGCGACGGCAACCTGAGCCTGCAAGTGCCGGTGGTGGGCCGTGATGAGCTGGCGGCGATCAGCACCGCGCTCAACGTTGCCGTGGTGCAACTGCGCGCGAGCATGCTCGGCGTCGATCACGAGACCTCACAGTTGAGCCATGCCGTGCGCAGTCTCAACGAACACTCCAGCGGCGCTCTTGGCGAAGTCGAGGCGCAGCAGTTGCAGATCAGCCAGATCGCCGCAGCCGCCACGCAATTGGCCGCGACTTCGCAAGGCGTCGCGCAGAGTTGCGAGCAGGCCTCGGGCAGCGCTCAGCACACCCGACGCATCGCCGCCGACAGCAGCCGTGACAGCCAACGCACCACGGCGAGTATTCAGCAGCTCAATCAACGCTTGAACGACACCGCAGCGGCGTTGGGTCGGGTCAGCGAGCAAGGCCAGCAGATTCAATTGGTGGTCGACACCATTCGTGGCGTCGCCGAACAGACCAATCTGCTCGCGCTCAACGCGGCCATCGAAGCTGCGCGAGCCGGTGAACAGGGACGTGGCTTTGCCGTGGTCGCCGACGAAGTGCGCAGCCTGTCGCAACGCACACAATCGTCGACCGCGCAGATCGCTGGCACCGTCGACAGCTTGCGCGCCACGGTCAACGAAGCCGTGAGCCTGATGGAAGCCGCGTGCGGTCAGGCGCAAACCGATGCCGAGTCGGTCACCGGTCTCGGCGAACGCCTGGGCGAAATCGCCAGCGCCGTGCAGAGCGTCACCGACACGTTGGCGCAGATCGCCACGGCCGTTGAGGAACAAGCGAGCACCGCCGACGAAGTCAGTGGCAACATCCAGCAAGTCGATCAGGCCGCCGTACGTTTGCTCGAAGGCGCACGCGCAGTGAATCTTGCCGCAGACACCCTGAGCCAAGGCAGCAAGGCGCTGAGCGACAACACCGCGCGTTTCCGCCTCAGCTGATCACGGCCTCGGGAAAGTCCGCTTCCAGCTCAGCCTTGAGCCATTGAATAAACCACGCCACATCCGCCGAGAGTTCGGCGGACGGCGTCAGCACCCGATAACTCTCAAGCTTCACCTGAGCGTCGACCGCGCGCACCAGTTTGCCGCTGGCGAGTTCATGACGCACAAGTACTTCGTTGGCCAGCGCGATGCCCTGCCCGCTTTCGGCGACCGACAGCGCGTGGTCATTGTTGACGTAGAGCATGTCGGAATTGAGATGGATATCGAGGTCGTGCGCAGCGAACCACAGGTTCCACCATTCGCCGTCATCGACGTGGATCAGATCGTTTCTGACCAGATCGGCCGGGCTGTTGATCGGTGCGATGCTGGCCAGATACGCCGGTGTGCAGATCGGGAAAACCCGAGGACAAATCAGCGCCTCCCGTGAGTCGGCATATTGCCCGTCGAGACCGTAGACGATGCCCAGATCTGCGCTTTTGCCATCCACTTCGGTGAAGGTCGAGTTCGGCTCGATCGCCAGTTTCAATCCCGGGCGCAGATGCCGCAGCGCTTCGATCCTCGGCATCAGCCAGCGCTTGGCAAAACCCGGCACCACCATGATCCGCAACCAGCGCTCGGCATCTTTCGGCTGCGCTTCCTTGCCCGCCTCGATGATCAACTGCAAAGCGGCGCTGATCTTGCGGTGGTACTTGTCCCCCGCCGGGGTCAGGTTGACCCCGCGTGAGGTGCGCTCGAACAGTTGAATACCCAACCAGTCCTCGAGCAACTTCACGTGCCGCCCAATCGCGGGCTGGGTCACGTGCAGGGCTTTCGAGGCTTCGACGTAGCTGCCCAAACGGGCGGCGGCATCAAAGGCGCGCACCGCGTTGAGCGGCGGCAAACGGTGGTCGGGCATGATTCCTGGCACCTTCGGCTGTTAAATTAACTAACACCTGCCATGTTTAAATTGAAGTGTCGCGCCGCGCAACCCCTGGCTGATAATCGAGCCACAGCAGAATAAAAAAACAGCTGGTTTCAAACCCGAACGCAATCTCGATCCTGCCCAAAAAAATAATATCCATGGCCCGACGGCAACGCTTTGCACAGCGAGTCGCAGGCGATGGGGGAATCGGAGGTAACGCATGAATGCCCTGCATTCGCTGCAAACGCTGGCGGTCTCGATCCGCTCAGTGCGCAAGGTTTACGGTGATCCGCAGACCGGTCCGGTGGCGCTGAAAAGCATCGACCTGGACATCCGCGACAACGAATTCTTCACCCTTCTCGGCCCGTCCGGCTGCGGCAAGACCACGCTGCTGCGGATGATCGCCGGTTTCGAATTTCCCACCGAAGGCGAGATTCTCCTCTACGGCGAAAACATCGCTGATCGCCCGCCCTTCCAGCGCCCGGTCAACACGGTGTTCCAGCATTACGCGCTGTTCCCGCACATGACCATCGCCGAGAACCTGGCTTTCGGTCTTGAATCGCAGCCGATGGGCAAAGTCCTCACCAAGGCGCAAATCGCCGAGCGTGTGCGCGAGATGTTGGCGCTGGTGCAGATGGAGCGCTTCGCCAATCGCAAACCGGCGCAACTGTCGGGCGGTCAGCAGCAACGCGTCGCTCTCGCCCGCGCCTTGGCACCGCATCCGAAAGTGCTGCTGCTCGATGAGCCGCTGTCAGCACTCGATCTCAAGCTGCGGCAGGCGATGCGCGAAGAGTTGAAAACCATCCAGGCCAAGACCGGCATTACCTTCATTTTCGTCACCCACGACCAGGAAGAAGCGCTGACCATGTCCGACCGCATCGCCGTGCTCTCCGAAGGCGAAGTGCAGCAGGTCGGTCGGCCGGAAGATATTTACGAACGACCGCGCAATCGCTTCGTCGCTGACTTCATCGGCGAAACCAATTTCATTGAAGGCTCGGTCACTCGCGTGGAGGACGGCATGGCCTGGTTCGCCGGGCCGGCGGGGCATCCGCTGCCGGCGCAACCGTGCAGCGACGTGGCAGTCGGCGCCAGCGTGATCTTGTCGGTACGCCCCGAGCGCCTGCATCTGCTGCCGGCCAATAGCGAAAACGCGCTGCCGTGCCGGATCGAAGCGCAGATCTATCTCGGCACTGATCTGCAATATCAGGTCAGCCTCAGCGACGGTTCGCGCCTCACCGTGCGTACGCCCAATTGCGTCGACCAAAGCCTGCGCTTTGCCGTCGGCTCCCAGGCCGGTTTGCTGTTCGACCCGGGCAGCGCCAGCGTCCTGCACGATTGAGCCGGAGGAATTGCCATGCACGCCTTACCGATTGCCAACACACTGGAACGCCGCAAGGCTTTCCAGAGTTTCCTCGGGGTCAGCCCGGCGCTGATCGCTATCTGTTTGTTTCTGGTAGTGCCGATCCTCATCGTCATCGGCTATTCGCTGATGGAGGCCAACCCCTACGGCGGGGTCAACAAAGTCTTCAGCAGCGACGCCTACACCTCGCTGCTGTTCGAGCGGCAACTGGACGACAGCCTCGCGTTTGCCGACTCGTATCTGATCATCGCCCTGCGCTCGATCGGCATCGCCGGGCTGACCACGATCATCACGTTGTTGATCGGATTTCCGGTGGCGGTGTGGCTGGCCATGCAGCCGGCGCATCGCCGTGGCTTGCTGATCTTTCTGATCACCGTGCCGTTTTGGGCCAACCTGCTGATCCGCACTTACGCGTGGATTCTGCTGCTGCGTAACACAGGGGTGATCAACAACAGCCTGATGGGCATGGCCGTTATCCATGAACCGTTACAGTTGTTGTACACCGACGGCGCGGTGCTGCTGGGGCTGGTTTACACCTACGCGCCGTTCGTGGTGTTGCCGATTTACGCGACTCTGGAAAAGATGGATATCCGTCTGCTCGAAGCCGCGCAGGATCTCTACGCCGGACGCGTGCGCACCTTGCGAAAAGTAGTTTTGCCGATCGCCAAACCGGGGATTCTCGCCGGTGCGATCCTCACCTTCGTGCCGTGTCTGGGCGCGATGATCGCCCCTGAACTGCTCGGTGGCGGCACACGAATGATGCTCGGCAACCTGATCTTCCGGCAGTTCAGCGATGCGCGTAACTGGCCGTTTGGTGCAGCGCTGTCGCTCGTGCTGATGGCCGCCGTGATGCTGGTGCTGACCGTTTATGCCTTGCGCGCCGAGCGCCAGCGCATCGCCAAAGGAGGTGCGTGATGATCGGCCTATTCAAACGCAAAGGGCTGGGCGTGCAGGACTTTCCCGGTTTCGGCGGCTTCAGTTTTCTGTTCTACCTGTACCTGTATGCGCCGATCGTGGTGCTGGTGGTGTTCTCGTTCAATGCCAACCAATCGGCGACGGTGTGGACAGGTTTCAGCCTCGATTGGTATCGCGCCGCGTTCGCCAATCAGGCCTTGCGCCAAGCTGCCGGCAACAGCCTGTTGATCGCCGTGTGCGCGAGCATGATCGCCACGGCGATTGCCACCCTCGCCGCCCTCGGCACCTCGCGCGGCGCCAAGTTCAAGGGCCTGCACTTGTCGATGGGCGCGATCATGTTGCCGCTGGTGTTGCCGGAGATTGTCGTCGGTGTAGCGACGTTGGCGCTGTTCTCCACCATCGGTCTGTCGCTGGGTTACGGCAACCTGATCATCGCGCACACGGTGTTCTGCATTCCCTTCGCCTACCTGCCGATTCGCGCTCGGCTAAATGATATGGACCTGTCGCTGGAACAAGCCTCGGCCGACCTGTATGCCGGCCCATGGCGGACCTTTCGCAAAGTAACTTTGCCGCTGCTGATGCCGGGGATTTTCTCCGGGCTGATGCTGGCCTTCATCGTCTCGCTGGATAACTTCGTGATCTCGATGATGGTCTCGCAGGCCGGCACCACGACCCTGCCGATCTTCATTTTCGGCCTGCTGCGCATGGGGGTGACACCCGACGTCAATGCCGTGTCGACGCTGATCCTCGGCGTCTCGGTGCTGTTCGTCAGCCTCTCTTACCTGTTGGGCAAAAAGAACGCCTGAACCTTCTACGACCTGTGGGGAAATAGCATGAGCAAGTGGATAAAAAGCGTTGGCACTTCGTTGTTTCTGACTCTGCCGCTGAGCATGGCCGCGAGTGTTCAGGCCGCCGAGAAACTCAACGTGGTGAGCTGGAGCGGCTACTTTTCGCCGGAGATTCTCGCCAAGTTCCAGAAGCAGACCGGCATCGAAGTCACCGTTGATTCCTACGATTCCAACGAGACCTTGTTGGCGAAACTGAAACAGGGCGGCGCCGGTTATGACGTGGCGATTCCGTCGCACCAGTTCGTGCCGATCCTGATCAAGGAAAAACTGCTGGAACGCTTCGACCCGGTCAAAGAGCCCTACTACGCCAGCGTTGTGGATAACTTGAAAAAACCGAGTTGGGACCCGGAGGGCGCGTATTCGGTGCCCTTCATCTGGGGCACCACCAGCGTCGTGCTCGATTCCGCACGCTACAAAGGCCCGGCCGACAGCTACAAGGTTTTGTATGAGCCGCCAGCCGAGTTGCAGGGGCGGATCAACATGTTCGACTCGGTCAGCGACATGGTCGACATGGCCAGCCTCTATCTGAACATTCCGCTGTGCAGTGAAGACCCGAAACAGATGCAGCAAGTGCTGACCTTGCTCAAGGCACAGAAGCCGTTCGTGAAAACCTACAGCTCCAAGGCCGGTTCGATTCGCGAGAACCTCGCCTCGGGTGAAATCGACATGTCGATGTTCTGGGGCGGTTCGTCGATGCGTGCCCGTGAGATGAAACCGACGCTGAAATACCTCTACCCGAAAGAAGGCGTGCTGGCTTGGGTCGACAACATGGTCATCCCCACCGGCAGCAAAAATCCGGCGAATGCCAAGGTGTTCATCGCCTTCCTCAGCCAGCCGGAAAACTCGGCAATGACGCAGAATTTCCTCAAGCACCAGAGCCCGATCAAGGGCGTCGAACCGTTCCTCGACGCGGCGCTCAAGGACGCGCCGGAATTGCACATTCCCGAAGGGACGAATGTGGTGTTCAGCAAGACTTGCGGCGAGGGTGCGATCCGCCTCGCTGACCGTCTCTGGACCAACCTGATGCGTTGATCGCTACCGCCCCGGCGCACTGGCGGGGCGTTTTTCCAGCCGTCTGAAAGGCGCTTGCAATGAACTCTAATAACATCAGCGAACTGGTCCTGTTACAGGCCCATGCGCTCGCCGAACGCATCCGCCTGCATCAGGTCTCCTGCCGGGAAGTGATGCAGACTTACCTTGCCCATATCGAACGTTTCAACCCGCTGGTCAATGCGTTGATCAGCCTGCAATCACCGGAACATCTGCTGGCTCAGGCCGATGAACGCGACGCCGAACTGGCGCGTGGTGAATACCGCGGCTGGATGCATGGTTTGCCTCATGCGATCAAGGATCTGTCGCTGACCCAAGGCATCCGCACCACGCTGGGGTCGCCGCTGTACAAGGACTTTGTGCCTGAGCGCGACGGCATCATGGTCGAGCGGATCAAGGCTGCTGGGGCGATCATTATTGGCAAGACCAACACCCCGGAATTCGGTCTCGGTTCGCAAAGCTACAACCCGTTGTTTGGCGCCACCGCTTGCGCGTATGACCCGAGCAAAACGGCGGGCGGCAGCAGTGGCGGCGCGGCGGCGGCGCTGGCGATGCATCTGGTGCCGGTGGCGGATGGCAGCGACATGATGGGTTCGCTGCGTAATCCAGCGGCGTTCAACAACATTTTTGGTTTTCGTCCGTCGCAAGGGCGTGTGCCGTTTGATGACAGTGCGGATCTGTTTTTTGATCAGCTCGGTTATGAGGGGCCAATGGCGCGCAGCGTGAGGGATGCGGCGTTGCTGTTGTCGGTGCAGGCCGGGGGCGATGCGCGGGCGCCGCTGTCCATCGCGGAGTCCGGTGAGGCGTTTGCGGCGCCGCTGGGGCGTGATTTCAAGGGTACGCGTTTGGGTTGGCTGGGGGACTTCAGCGGTTATCTGCCGATGGAGCAAGGGGTGCTGTCGCTGTGCGAGAAGACCTTTGCCGACTTTGAGAGCCTTGGCTGCCACGTTGAATCGGTTGAGCCGGGTTTCGCGCCGGAACGGCTGTGGAGCAGTTGGCGGACGTTGCGGCACTGGATGGTCGCGGGGTCTTTGGGCGCGACTTATGCCGATCCGCAAAAACGCGCGTTGTTGAAACCGGAGGCGATCTGGGAAGTGGAGAATGGCTTGAAGCTGTCGGCCAGCGAAGTATTTGCAGCCTCGGTGGTGCGCAGCGATTGGTATCGGACGATTTCTCGGCTGTTCGAAAAGTACGATTACCTGCTGCTGCCCAGCGCCCAAGTGTTCCCTTTCGATAAAACCCAGCCTTGGCCAACATCTATCGAAGGTGTGGCGATGGACACGTATCACCGCTGGATGGAGGTGGTCATCCCCGGCACGCTGTCGGGTTGCCCGGTCGCCAGCGTCCAGGCGGGATTCAATGCGCAGGGTTTACCGATGGGCCTGCAAATCATCGGCAAGCACCAGGCCGACTTCGCTGTCCTGCAATTGGCGCACGCGTATGAGCAGGCCAGCCGCTGGTTCCAACGCTGCCCTTCGCCGCTGCTGAGCCAGTGATTTTGATAAACGGTTGAAAGCGTAGAAAAATTTTTTAAATTTACGCTTGACGCTTTTCCATTTCAGGGGAATAATGCGCGCCACTTGGCTACATAGCTCAGTTGGTTAGAGCATAGCATTCATAATGCTGGGGTCCGGGGTTCAAGTCCCTGTGTAGCCACCAAGTACTAAAAACGGCTTACCGAAAGGTAGGCCGTTTTTTTATGCCTCGAGAAAAGTCTCGGTAATCGGTTACTTCAATACATCCTTCTCTTCGTCGCTAGTTTTGGTCGCTGCCTGCGAGATCAGTGCGTCGAGCATCTGCGCAATAACCTTCTGTTGAACCTTCGAAAGCTCATTGATGGACTGAAGCCGTCGATACCACGTCGAGGTCAAGCTGCGTCTGGGCGTCTCCGTGTACGAGGGAACGCCGAGCAGGTCTTCAACAGGCACGCGCAGCGCAAATGCCATCTTCACCAGTGTCGTGACCGGCATGCTGCGCGTGCCCTCCTCGTAGCCCTGAAAGGTCTGCCGGGAAAGACCTAAAGCCCGTGCAAACCGAGTCTGTGTGATCTCGTGCACTGTGCGTAAGTGAGCAATGCGACTGCCCATCGCCACCAGAAAATCACGGTCCTCATTGGAAATGCTCATGACAATGGCCGACTGAAAATAGAGTTGAATGGCAACGGACTCATCCTTTTCATCTGAAATCCATCCTGGAAAAAATGATAGAAACCATCCTCAGGTAAAGGCGCGTAAGTTGTCGACCTGAAAAGTCTGTAGGAGAAATACACACTACCCCGCCATCCAAACCGAAGGACTACAAGCGCGAAACACCGCTGGTTCATCTGTATCAATCGCCAAATCAACAGACCGAGAGAGCGCTGTAGGAAACGGATTCGATCCAGGTACGAATTGGATTTTTCGTAAATCCAGGCGCATAAAACTCACCCCTGCGGTTTGCCCGAAATCCCCACTGACCGACAAGCTTCCCTGGCTCGATTCAAGGCCATACAGGGAGTTGTCGTGGCTCGATTCAAATCTATCTTCGATGAAGACTGGCCTTGGAAACGTCCGAGATGGAGCGGCTCGTGGGCCGCATGGAGTCCGCCTCCCCCACCGGAGCCGGTTTACATCGAAAAGGATGAATGGCCAACGCCCAAGCCCCGCGAAAGTCAGGTGTTCGCCAAGTCCTGCACGCCGGGTAACTGGTGCCGAACGGACGCCGGCACGCTGCCCGAATCTGCCGCCAACTTCGGCAAGATCATGGTCGCGGGGGCCATGCTCTTTCCGTCAGCCAGCACCGCTGTCGCGACGGCGATAGGTGCCGATCTGGCCTTGGGCCGTTTAGCCGGCGGCGGGATTCTGCAACAACGCCTCAACTGGGCCATTCGCGGCGCGGGCGGGCCGGCCAGCGTGTTCATCCTCGGGATGCTGCCGACCAGGATGGGCGACGGCACGCTGCACACCGATGACGAATTACGCCGCATGACCCGCGCCACCACCCGCGTTCGCTTCCAGTTCCGGCGTGACGTCGAAGGGGTCATGCAGGTCTACGGCATCCACACCGGCGCCTCGGGCGATGACTCGGTGCGTACCGTCAAAGTCGCGTGGAACAGCGACAAGACCGCCATGGAGGCCAAGCTCAACGGCATCACGATTTTGTGGACGCCGCAACGCGGGCCACTCGGTGCAATGCCGCCGCTGGTCTATCCCGATCACGGCGAGCAACTGAACACGATCCTTGTTCATCCGATCGCGCAGAACACCGACAGCCAGATAGAAGGCCTGCCCGGCGAGGACATTACTGCCGAGGATTGCATTCTGGTGTTCCCGGCAGAGACTGGGTTGAAGTCGCTGTATGTGGTGTTTTCGAAACCGGCCCGATTGACGCCGGGTACGGTGACGGGGGTTGGAGAGGATGTGTTTGGTACATGGCTCATCGGAGCAAGCTCGGGAGTAGGAGTGCCAATTCCAACGGACGTGGCAAACTCACTGCGGGGACGCGAATTCCAAAATTTTGATTCGTTCAGAGCAGCCCTTTGGAAAGCTGTTTCCGAGTCTGCCGCGTCGGATCAGTTCATTAAACAGAGCACTGGCCGCATGCGTAAAGGTAAAGCGCCACGTGTGCGCAAAGCAGATAGTGTCGGCGGTAGAAGATCCTACGAACTTCATCACCTCGAAAAAATATCCGAGGGAGGCGGCGTCTACGACGTAGATAATCTGCGGGTAAACACGCCGCGAAACCACATTCACATCCACAGGAACGAATAGGTCAACCATGGCGGACAAACTACTGAGAAACAGTATTTCGGAGTACACCGAGGCCGAATTCGTCGCACTATTGGAAGAACTCGCCAAAGAAGACGAAGAAGCCGAAAACGATAACCGTGCTGATTTGCTGTTGTTGCACTTCGAGAAAATCAGCGAACACCCCGCCGGGTCGGATCTTATCTATTATCCCGAGACTGGTGCGGATAGCTCACCTCAGGGCGTAACGCAAATTGTAAAAGACTGGCGAGCGGCGCAGGGCTTGCCAGGGTTCAAGAATGCTTAGCAACTCGACGCGTCGTAGAAAATAACAACATGGCCGATCCATTCATCAAACGCAGCGTCGCGGACTACACCGAACAAGAGTTCGTTGAGCTCGTGGACGAGATTAGGAAAGAAGATATAGCGCCTACGGACAAGCGTGCAGATGTCTTGGTGCGGCACTTCAACGAGGTTGTTGGGCACCCAGACGGGATGGACCTCATTTATTATCCCAAACCCGGATCTGACACGTCCTCCGCTGGTATAGCCCGTACAGTTGCAACATGGCGTGCAGCTAATAGACTACCCCGGTTTAAGCAATAAGCGCTTTGTATACCTTGAGACAACACCGAACCCGTGGCGAGGGGATTTATCCCCGATGGGGTGCGAAGCGCCCCCTCTTCTCAGTAGAAATGAATGGGACTGCTGCGCAGTCCATCGGGGATAAATCCCGTCACCACAGGGCTATGTCTGACCTATTCAAAAATCTCTACCGATAGGGCCGCCAACCCCTTCGCCCAAATCTGCCGAGTCCGCAGCCCCACCATCGCCCGCCAATCCGGATCGGCCGGATAAAACTGCTCCAGCAAATTCACTTTGATCCCCCTCCCCGTCGCGTCCAGCGGATCGCCATGCAGATGCAGCCAATGGTCATCGCGCAAATGCCGATGCACATCCGGCCCCGGATACGTCCCGCACTCGATCACGAACGGCATTAACCGCACGTCCGGTAGAGCATTGAGCAACGCCTGCGAGGTGTACCCCGTAGCCGTCGCTGCCACTCCGGTTTCGCTCAAGGTCTCGGCGCCAGTGTGCAGGGTGTAAAGCCATGGGCCATAAATCGCCTGGGCTTGCGCGAGTGCCGGGTACGGCGCTTGGGTGATGGTCAGCAACATCGGATGGCCGTATTCGCCGGCGCCAGTGTGCAGGTCAAAACACATCACGGTTTCAGCGCCAGCCAGATGCGTTTCGATGATTTGATGCAGCGTGCGGTTCGACCAGCTCGGCGCGCGGCCGCCGTAGAACAGGCCATCGGGATGGCTGTGCTGACCGCCCTCGACAATCGACATCACCGCTGGCCAGCCGTGTTCGTTGATTTGTGCATCGAGCAAGGCATCGGCGCGTTGGCGCTCGGGGCCGTGCAAATCGGTGCAGGCGTAGATTTCATGCAGTGCGGCGTACGCGCGGTTATCCGGTAAGGGTCCTGTGAAATCGAGGTGATTGCGGTTGAGGTCGATGTTGTCTTCGTTGACCCGGCGTAACCACGCCGTGCCCCATGGGTTGATCAGGTGAACCATGACCACCGCGACATCCTTGGGCAGCGAACCGGGTACGAATGCCTTCAGCCATTCGATCTGACAGTCGGAACCGTAATAACCCTCGACTCCGTGCGTGCCGCTGAGCGCTACCAGTCGGCGTTTGGCCTGCGGATTGCCGAGCACGGCGACGTCTGTGCTCAGCGGTTCGCCAAAAGGGCCGCAACTTGGATGTGCGTAGGAGGTGAGCGTGGCGCCGGCGGCATTGGCGGCGGCGATGAACTGTTCGCGTTGATCGCGGTAGCTGGACTCGGTGGGGAACTCGCTGTGCATGCGTGGCCTCTTGTTGATCTTGTATTTGTGGGAGCGAGCCTGCTCGCGAAGGCGGCGGTGCATCCAACATTTTGGTTGCCTGACACGCCGCATTCGCGAGCAGGCTCGCTCCCACAGGGGCGTATTTCAGTTCGATGAGTTTGACGCTGACCGTAGCGAACAACCGCCCCGAAAAGAAAGACAAAAATGCCCACCGGTTTGCGTCGCGACCGAGCGGTCGATAAAGTCCCTCAGACTTTTATCCCACGGACGGAGAGCCCGCGTGTTTTCAGCCTTGCCCTTGAGCCGCTTTCGCCTGCCTGCCCTGACGCTGATCATCAGCGCCCTGACCCTCACCGCGTGCAACGCCCCGCCCTCCTCGACCTTGCCGCTGGCCCCGGAAGCCGCTTCCGGTTACCGCACCGATCTGCAAACCCGTCACGCCAGCAAACATATGGCCGCCGCTGCCAATCCGCTGGCCGCCGAGGCAGGTCGCGAGATGCTGCGTCAGGGCGGTTCGGCGATTGATGCGGCGATTGCGATGCAAGCGGTGCTGACCCTGGTTGAGCCGCAATCGTCCGGGATCGGCGGCGGCGCGATGATCGTGTTGTGGGACGGCAAACAGGTGCGCACGTTTGACGGCCGCGAAACCGCACCGGCCGGCGCCACCGAGAAACTGTTCCTGCGCGCCGATGGCCAACCGATGTCGTTCCCGCAGGCGCAGATCGGCGGTCGCTCAGTCGGTACGCCAGGTGTATTGCGTGCACTTGAGCTGGCGCATAAACAACACGGTCGCCTGCCTTGGGCGAAGCTGTTTGAACCGGCGATCAAACTGTCGGAGCAAGGCTTCGCGATTTCGCCGCGTTTGCATTCGTTGCTGGAAGCAGACCCGGTGATCCGCCAGTCGCCAGAGATGGCGAAGTACTTCCTCAACGCTGATGGCAACGTCAAAGCCGTCGGCCAGCGCCTGCAAAACCCGGCGCTGGCCGCGGTGCTCAAACGCATCGCCAATGAAGGCGCCGATGCGTTGTACAAAGGCCCGATCGCCGAAGAAATCGTCGCCAAGGTGCAAGGCCATGCCAACCCCGGCAGCCTGACGCTGAACGATCTGCAGCGCTATCAGGCCAAAGAACGTGCGCCGCTGTGCACCGATTACAAACGCTGGCAGGTTTGCGGCATGCCGCCACCGTCGTCGGGCGGGATCGCCGTGGCGCAGATTCTCGGTACGTTGCAGGCGCTGGAAACCCGCGACCCGCGCCTTTCCCTGACACCGCTCAAACCAGTGAAAACCGACAAACCGGCCGGCATTGAACCGGATCCGCAAGCCGTGCATTTGATCGCTGAAGCGGAACGTCTGGCCTACGCCGACCGCGCACAATATGTCGCCGATACCGACTTCGTGCCGGTGCCAGTCAAAGGCCTGGTCGATCCGGGTTATCTCGCCAGCCGCGCCAGCCTGATCGGCGAACGCAGCATGGGCAGCGCCAAACCGGGCACGCCGCCGGGCGTACAGGTTGCCTACGCGCCGGACCGTTCGCCGCTGCGCATTTCCACCTCGCAAGTGGTCGCGGTGGATGACCTCGGCGGCGCCGTGTCGATGACCACCACCATCGAAGCCGCGTTCGGTTCGCACCTGATGGTTCAGGGCTTTCTGCTCAACAACCAGATGACCGACTTCTCGTTTATCCCCGAAGAGAACGGCCAGAAAGTCGCCAACCGCGTCGAACCCGGCAAACGCCCGCGCTCGTCGATGGCGCCAACGCTGATCTTCGATCGCCACAGCGGCGAATTCGTCGCCACGGTCGGCTCGCCGGGCGGTTCGCAAATCATCGAATACGTCGCCAAAACCACCGTCGGCCTGCTCGACTGGAACCTCGACCCGCAAAGCGCCATCAGCCTGCCCAACTTCGGCAGCCGCAACGGCCCGACCGAACTGGAACAAGGCCAGTTCAGCCCGGCGCTGATTCAGGCACTGAAAGACAAAGGGCATGCGGTGAATGAAATCGACATGACCAGCGGCACCCAGGCCATCGTGCGGGTCAAGGATGCGCAGGGGAAAGCGTCTTTGGAAGGTGGCGCGGATCCGCGGCGTGAGGGGGAAGCGTTAGGGGATTGAGGCTAGGACGCAAAACAAAAAAGGCTTACCGCGAGGTAGTCCTTTTTTGTTGCCGTTGGATCCCGCATAAACGGAACTCAAACCGACAACGTCTTTCCATCCACCGCATCACCAATCTTGAGGAAATGCCCGCCCGCCACGTGGTGCAAGGTGCGCAAGCCGTCATGCCCTTCGAAATGCCAGCGTCCGTCGCTGAACACGCGCTCATCAGCGTGGGCGGCGATGACTTCGGCGAGGAACAAGTCGTATTGCTCGTGATTGCGCGGCTCCGGCAGCAAGCGGCATTCAAGCCAGGCCACGCAGCCTTCGAGCAGCGGCGCTTCGACTTGTTCGCCGGAAAACGTCTGCAAGCCGTACGCCTGGAACTTGTCTTGCCCTTGGGTTTGGGTGATGTCCAGACCCGAGGTATTGCCGACGGTTTGCACAATGTCGGCTTGATCGACACAAGGGACGTTGAGCACGAAAGTGCCCGAGGCTTCGAGAAGTTGGCGGGTCCAGGTGGATTTATCGAGGACGACGGCGACTTTCGGTGGTTCGAAATCCAATGGCATTGCCCAAGCCGCGGCCATGATATTGCGCTGGCCGTCGTGGGCGGCGCTGACCAGTACGGTCGGCCCGTGGTTGAGCAAACGGTAGGCTTTGTTCAGGGGCACCGGGCGGCGGTGGGAGTCGCTCATGGGATCTGCTCCGGGGAAAAGGAGCCGATTGTAGCGCCAGCACCGAAACACCGGCAGGTGAAAACTCTGTAGGAGCTGCGGCACGCTGCGATCTTTTGATCTTGATGTTGCTCCTCGGAGTCAACATCAAAAGATCGCAGCCTCGTTGCACTCGACAGCTCCTACAGGGGTTGGGCGGAGATTAGTGGGAGAGTTGGTTGGCGAACTGGCCGACGGCGTTGACGACTTTCTGCGCACCGTCCTGAATCTCGACAATTACCGTGCCCGCCTCTGCCGCCAGCGCGAGGCCTTGTTCGGCCTGGAGCTTGCCGTCGGTCATCAGCGCTACGGCGTTACGCGCCATTTCCTGGTTCTGCCGTACCACGGTGACAATTTCTTCGGTCGCCTGACTGGTGCGCGAGGCCAGTTGCCGCACTTCGTCGGCCACCACCGCAAAACCTCGACCCTGCTCACCGGCGCGCGCCGCCTCAATGGCAGCGTTGAGCGCCAGCAGGTTGGTCTGTTCGGCAATGCCGCTGATGGTTTTGACGATGGTGCCGATCACCTGCGACTGCTCGTTCAGCGCTTCGATGCCCTCACCGGCAGCTTGCATGTGCCGCGACAGATCACGCATCACATTCACCGCCTCGGTGACCACGGTGGTGCCACGTTGCGCGGTGCTGTCGGTTTGCTGTGAAGTGCTATAGGCAATGCTGGCCGCGTCGGCTACCGCTTGTTCGCGATTGACCTGATCGGTAATCACCGTGGCGAACTTCACCACTTTGTACAGTTTGTCGTTGGCATCGACCACCGGGTTGTAGGACGCCTCCAGCCACACCGTACGACCATGGCTGTCGACACGTTTGAAGCGGTCAGCGACGAACTCGCCATTGTTCAGACGCCGCCAGAAGTTCTGATACTCGGCGCTGTTGTATTCCTCCGGCGCGCAGAACGTGCGGTGATGTTTGCCCTTGATCTGCGCCAGGCTGTAACCCATGCCGCTGAGGAAGCGATCGTTGGCGTTCAGCACATTGCCGTTGAGGTCGAATTCGATCACGGCAGTCGAACGCACCAGTGCACCGATCAGGTTTTCATGTTCGCGGGAGGCTTCGATGGTGCGGGTCAGGTCGCTGGCAAACAGCGAAATGTGCTTGATGCGCCCATCCGAGGAACGCACCGGTTGCACGATCGAACGCAGCCACGCTTCTTCACCATTGCCGCGCAACAGGCGCACCGCGCCGGCGAAATGCTCGCCGCGGGTCATGGCGTTTTTGAAGCGGTGATGGAATTCGTCAGTCTTCACATGCGCCGGGACGATGTCTTCAATGGCCCGACCGATCAGATCCTGACTCTTGTAGAGCATCTCGGTGAGGAAGTTCTGGTTGACCGACTGAATGCGCCCGTCGGGCTCAAGGTTCAGCACCAGCATCTCGCTTTCCAGGCTTTCCTTCACTTGCACAAGGCTGGAGAGTTCTTCACGAAGAGCGGCCAGCTCTTGCTTCAGGCGTTTGTTGAACATGGGGAAGTACCGATGGGCAGGATAGAAAGCGGGATGCAGCCTAACCATCGGCCTTGGAAATCTTTTCTGAAGAGCGCTCGCGACCGGCCAGTCAAAAATAATCTCAAGAGGCCACTGGTCTTATCTATCTCCTTCCGAGCGGAAACAAAACCCAGCGCTCTGGCCCGGCCATATCGGGTATTCTCAAGGCAAATTGCAACAACATGTTGCAGCTATCCGCCCGATAAGGAGTCCCGTTTTGGATTTATCGACCGCTGCCTGGATGGTTCACGACACCCGCCTGATTCTCTGCTGCCTGCTGGCCATTGCGACGATCATCGTGTTGATCAGCGCCACCAAACTTCCGCCGTTTCTATCGATCCTGATCGGCACTTTTATCGCGGGTGTCGGCGCCGGTTTACCGCCCGAAGACGTGGCCAAGGCGTTCAGCAAAGGTGCCGGGGCAATTCTCGGTGAGGCAGGGATCATCATTGCGTTGGGTTCGATGCTCGGTGCGCTGATGGCCGAATCCGGCGCCGCCGACCGCATCGCCTCGACCTTGCTCGGACTGGGCAAAGGCAAGTCGCTGCCCTGGGTCATGGCGCTGGTGGCGATGGTGATTGGCCTGCCGCTGTTTTTTGAAGTGGGGCTGGTGATGATGGTGCCGATCATCTTCGTCATGGCTCGCCGTTCGGGGCAGCCGCTGTTGAAAATCGCGATTCCGGCGCTGGCCGGGATGACCACTCTGCATGCGCTGATGCCGCCGCATCCCGGGCCGTTGATCGCCGTCAGCGCCTTGCACGCCGACCTTGGGCTGACCATGTTGCTCGGCTTCAGCATCGCCATTCCGGCGGTGATTCTGGCCGGGCCGCTGTACGGCAACTGGCTGTCGAAACGCATGCACGTCGATGAGCCGGCCGAACTCGGCGCGCTGTTCAGTGCGCCGCCGAAAGCGCCGCGCCAGCCGAGTTTCGGCATGTCGCTGTTGATCATTCTGCTGCCAGTGCTGCTGATGCTCGGCAGCACTCTGGCGAAAGTCGCGATGAGCCCGGAAAGCAGCGTCGCCCTGACTCTGAAGTTCCTCGGCGAACCATTGGTTGCACTAAGTATTGCGGTGATGGCAGCGGTGATCTGCCTCGGTTGGGCCAACGACATGCCCCGTGAAGACGTCGGCGGCACCCTGCGCAAAAGCCTCGCGCCGATTGCCGTGCTGCTGCTGACCATCGGCGCTGGCGGCGGCTTGAAGCAGACCTTGCTGGATGCCGGCGTCAGCCAGACCATCAGCAAAGTCGCTGAAGGCGCACACATGCCATACCTGTTGCTGGCCTGGCTGATCGCCGTGGCATTGCGTCAGGCCACAGGCTCGGCGACGGTGGCCACAACGACGACGGCGGGGATTCTGGCGCCGATGATGGCGGGTCTCGCCGCAACGCAGAGTTCGTTGGTGGCGCTGGCAATTGGCGCCGGCTCGGTGTTCTTCTGCCACGTCAATGACGCCGGTTTCTGGATGGTTCGCGAGTATTTTGGCTTGCAGCTGAAACAGACGATCTGGGTCTGGTCAATCCTGCAAACCATCGTCTCGGTGGTGGGCCTGGTGGGGACGTTGCTGTGGTGGCACTGGTTGACGTGACGGCCTCGGCGGGTTGGCGCTGAGGCCGTTAACTCGCCTTCAGGAACAGGGCGCCACGGATTGGTTGCCGACTCGGGGCATGCGCGCGCCAAAATACGCCGCGCTGACGATGCCAACCATGCCCATCACCGCGCAGAACATCACACAAATCCACGGGCTCCACGGCATCAGTCCGATCAGCAACAGCGGGGTGATACTCGCCCACGCGGCGTAGGCAATGTTGTAGGTGAAGGAAATGCCTGACACGCGAATGCGTGCGGGGAACAAACCAACCATCACCGACGGCACCGCGCCGACCACGCCGCATGCGAGGCCGGCTATGGCGTAGGCGATACCAATCCACTCGCCACCGCTGATCAGGCAGCCGTAAAGCACACCGATACCCAGCGGCAGCAGCAGGCTATACAGCATGACCGTGCGCCACGCGCCAATGCGGTCGACCAGCAGGCCGGCGATCACGCAACCGATGTTGAGAAACACGATGCCCAATGCACTGAGGGCGAAGGTATGGCTGGCGGTCATGCCAAAGGTTTTCTGCATCATGGTCGGGGTGATCACTACGAATACCACCACCGCCGAGGTCAATACGCAGGTCAGCAGCATCGCCGGCAACATTGCCAATCGATGCTCGCGCAGCACCGTGCGCAACGGCAGTTCGACCCGCGCTTCACGCTGCGCTTCCATGGCCATGAACACCGGGGTTTCGCTCAGCCAGCGGCGCAGGTAAACGCCAATTACGCCAAACACGCCGCCGAGCAGGAACGGGTAGCGCCAGGCGTAATCGAGGATTTCAGCAGGTGTGAAGACTTGCGCGAGAAAAGTCGCGGTCAATGCGCCGATCAGGTAACCGAAGGTCAGCCCGGCCTGCAAAAAGCCCAAGGCATACCCGCGATGGCCAGTCGGTGCGTGCTCGGCGACGAACACCCAAGCGCTCGGCACCTCACCGCCTACCGCCGCACCTTGCAGAATGCGCAGCGCCAGCAACAACAACGGCGCGAAATAACCGATCTGCGCGTAGGTCGGCATGATGCCGATCAGCAGGCACGGCAGCGCCATCATCAGAATGCTCAGGCTGAAGACTTTCTTGCGCCCGAGTTTGTCGGCGAAATGCGCCATCAGAATCCCGCCCAGCGGCCGCGCGAGATAACCGGTGACGAAAATGCCGAAGCTTTGCAACAAGCGCAGCCACTCGGGCATTTCCGGCGGGAAGAACAACTGGCTGAGGGTCAGGGCGAAGAACACGAAGATGATGAAATCGTAGATTTCCAGCGCACCGCCAAGGGCCGCAAGGCCGAGGGTCTTGTAGTCGGAACGGCTGAACGGCGCGGGTTTGGCCGGGGATTGGGCAGTCATGGCAAAGAACTCGGACACAGGCAAAAAACCAAGGCGCCCATGGTCTACGCAAATGGGCGAATGGACAACCCGTTAGACCATAGTCCCGGTTTTGCAAAAGCTGCTCACAAAGCACCGGCAGTTGAATTACTGTTATTGCCTGTCCAGCGGGATCACGCCAACCCCG
The DNA here is from genome assembly GCF_044541255.1 of Pseudomonas sp. NPDC085632. Classification (NCBI taxonomy): domain Bacteria; kingdom Pseudomonadati; phylum Pseudomonadota; class Gammaproteobacteria; order Pseudomonadales; family Pseudomonadaceae; genus Pseudomonas; species Pseudomonas sp. NPDC085632. The sequence goes on from NZ_JBITSX010000057.1 coordinate 22,716, forward strand.
GCCAACCGCAGTGAACCTCATGTGGGAGCGAGCCTGCTCGCGAAAGCGTCAGTTCAGGCGACCTCAATGTTGAATGTGCCGACCTCTTCGCGAGCAGGCTCGCTCCCACAGGGGATCTCCGCGCTGTCAAGATGGGCGCCTGCTCCCGCGGACCACAATAACCATAAAAAATCCGAGGTACTCCCTGTGGCCGTTGATATCGAAGATAGCCGCTCCGCACGCTTTGCCTTGCGCTGTTCAAGCTTCGCCGAACGCTGGTTTCCCGACTCCTGGGTGTTCGCTGCGCTCGCCGTGATCATTGTCGCCCTGGCTACACTGGCCATGGGCGCCAAACCCACCGATGCGGCGATGGCCTTCGGTGACGGCTTCTGGAGCCTGATTCCGTTCACCATGCAGATGGCTTTCGTGGTGATCGGCGGCTACGTGGTCGCCAGTTCGCCGCCCGCCGTGAAACTGATAGATCGCCTGGCACGCATCCCGAAAAACGGCCGTTCCGCCGTGGCGTGGGTCGCGTTGATCTCGATGGTCGCGTCCCTGCTCAACTGGGGTCTGTCGCTGGTGTTCGGCGGTTTGCTGGTGCGCGCCCTCGCTCGTCGCACTGACCTGAAAATGGATTACCGCGCCGCCGGTGCTGCGGCCTATCTGGGGCTTGGCGCGGTGTGGGCGCTGGGTCTGTCGTCGTCGGCCGCGCAGTTGCAGGCCAACCCCGCCAGCCTGCCGCCGTCGATTCTGTCGATCACCGGGGTGATTCCGTTCACCGAAACGATTTTCCTCTGGCAGTCCGGCGTCATGTTGCTGGCGCTGATCGTGGTCTCGATCATCATCGCCTACGCCACCGCTCCCGGCCCGAATTCTGCGCGTGACGCCAAGGCCTGCGGCATCGACCCGGCCTTCAACCTGCCACCGCTGCAACCGCGCACGCGGCCGGGTGAATGGCTGGAACACAGCCCGTTGCTGATCATCGTGCTGGTGCTGCTGGCGGCGGGATGGCTGTTCCATGAGTTTTCGACCAAACCGGCGATCACCGCGATTTCCGGGCTCAATACTTACAACTTCCTGTTCATCATGCTCGGCGCACTGCTGCACTGGCGTCCGCGCAGTTTCCTCGATGCCGTGGCCCGTGCGGTGCCGACCACCACCGGCGTGTTGATCCAGTTCCCGCTGTACGGCTCGATTGCCGCACTGATGACCACGGTCAAAGGCGCGGATGCGCAGACGCTGGCGCACCACATCTCGACGTTCTTCGTCAGCATTGCCTCCCACGACACCTATGCGCTGTTGATGGGCGTGTACTCGGCGATTCTCGGCTTCTTCATTCCGTCGGGTGGCGGCAAGTGGATCATCGAAGCGCCGTACGTGATGCAGGTCGCCAACGATCTGCAATATCACCTCGGCTGGGCAGTGCAGATTTATAACGCTGCAGAAGCGCTGCCTAACCTGATCAATCCGTTCTACATGCTGCCGCTGCTGGGCGTGCTGGGGTTGAAGGCGCGGGATCTGATTGGTTTCTCCTTCGTGCAGTTGCTGGTGCACACGCCGCTGGTGCTGCTGTTGTTGTGGGCGCTGGGGACGACACTGGCGTATACGCCGCCAGTGATGCCTTAACCCAAAGCGGGGCGCAGTCATGGTGGCCGCGCCCCGACGTTTTTCTTCTGAAACAGCCCTGTGTCGGGTTGCCTGTCGCAAATAATGGCTCAGAGCCATCATCCTGCTTTACCGCATCGCACCCTCGGTAATATTCTGCGCGCCGATAAATGTTTCCATTTTTTACCAAGCGCAAAGGGAGTTCGTTGCAATGATCGTAGGGATTGACCTGGGAACCACCAACAGCCTGGTCGCCGTATGGCGGGGCGATGCCACCGAGTTGGTGCCCAATGCCCTGGGCCAGTTCCTGACACCGAGCGTTGTCGGCCTCGATGATCAAGGCCGGATTCTGGTCGGTCAGGCGGCACGTGAGCGTCTGCACACGCATCCGCGTCTGACGGCTTCGCTATTCAAGCGCCACATGGGCAGCGCCACGCAAACGTACCTGGCCGACAAGGCGTTTCGCCCGGAAGAACTCTCCGCCTTGGTGCTCAAGAGTCTGAAAGAAGACGTCGAGCGCGCATTTGGCGAAACCGTCACCGAAGCCGTGATCAGTGTCCCGGCCTACTTCAGCGACGCTCAACGCAAAGCCACGCGCATCGCCGGCGAACTGGCCGGGCTGAAGGTCGAGAAGTTGATCAACGAACCGACGGCTGCCGCCCTCGCCTATGGACTGCACCAACGGGACAAGGAAACCTCTTTCCTGGTCTTCGACCTCGGTGGCGGCACGTTCGACGTGTCGATTCTGGAGCTGTTCGAAGGCGTGATGGAGGTACGCGCCAGCGCCGGTGACAACTTCCTCGGCGGCGAAGATTTCGACACCGTACTGCTTGAGCATTTCATCAGCCAGCACCGCTCGGCCGCAGACTTCCCTGAGCGCAGCAGCGTCATCCAGCCCCTGCGTCGCGAGGCCGAGCGTGTGCGCAAGGCGCTGGGCCAGGACGACAGCGCCGAATTCCGCTTGCAGCTCGATGAGCGGCAGTGGACGCAAATCATCACCCAACAACAGTTGGCGACGCTGTACATGCCGCTGCTCGAGCGCCTGCGCGCGCCGATTGAGCGGGCGTTGCGCGATGCGCGCATCCGCGTCAGCGACCTCGACGAGATTTTGCTGGTCGGCGGCACCACACGCATGCCGCTGGTACGCAAACTCGCCGCCGGGCTGTTCGGCCGCTTTCCGTCGATCACTCTGGACCCCGATCAGGTCGTGGCACAGGGCGCGGCCATTCAGGCGGCACTCAAGGCCCGCGCCGCAGCGCTGGAAGAAGTGGTGCTGACCGACGTCTGCTCCTACACGCTGGGTATCGAGACTTCCACGCAGGTCGGCCGCAACTATGAGAGCGGCCACTACCTGCCGATCATCGAGCGCAACAGCATCGTGCCGGTCAGTCGGGTGAAAACCGTGTACACGCTGCACGACAACCAGGAACACGTAGTCGTGCGGATCTTTCAGGGTGAAAGCCGTCTGGTCAAAGACAATGTGGCGCTCGGCGAACTGGACATCAAGGTGCCCAAACGCAAGGCCGGCGAAGTCGCCCTCGATGTGCGGTTTACCTATGACAACAACGGTCTGCTGGAAGCCCAGGTGAAAATCCCCCTGACCGGGCAACAGCATTCGCTGGTCATCGAAAACAACCCGGGCGTGCTCTCGCCGGAGGAGATCCAGCAACGCCTGGCGAACCTCGCACAGCTGAAGATTCATCCGCGCGAGCAACAGGTCAACACGCTGCTGACTGCACGTCTGGAGCGCCTCTATCAGGAAAGCCTGGGCGATATGCGTGATCTGATGGGCGATTGGGCCAAGCAATTCCAGATCGCGCTCGACAGTCAGGATGAGCGCCAGATCCGTGAGGTGCGCACCGACTTGAGCCGCCGCCTGAGCGAACTCGACCGCACTCCGTGGCAATAGGGAGCCTGGCCATGGATTGCTGGTCGGTGCTGCACCTGCACGATGACGCGCAAGCCCGCGACATCAAACGCGCGTATGCGCGCCTGCTGAAAACCTTCCGCCCCGATGAGGATGCCGAAGGGTTCCAGCGCTTGCGCGAAGCCTACGAACAGGCGCTGGCGATTGCCCGGTGGCGCCTTGAAAACGCCGAGCCTGCGGACGAAGAAGACGTCGCCGTGGCCACGGCGTCCAGCGCCTTTGCCGCGCTGGCGTCCGATGCTGTGCTGGCAAACAAACACAGCCACCTGCAAAACCAGCCGTGGGATTTTTCCGCCCTCGACGTTCCACCCGTCGGCCCTGCCCCCCCCGAGCCTTTTGCGCCGCTGGCGAAGGATGATGTTCTGCGTGTCGAGCCACTGACGGCGGCCCCGGACACAGAAGCGTATGCGCTCGAAGCGCAGGCCGCACGGCCACTGCTTGAGGGGCTATCGCCAGAAAATCTCGACGAGCGTTGGAATCAGGCGCAACAGCAAGGCTGCGCCAAGGCCTTCGAAAGGCTGTTGCTGCAACGGTGTTTTGACCAGCCACATCTGCGCAGCCCAGTGCTGCACTGGGCCGTCGAGCAACTGGGATGGTTGGGGCCGTGGCAGGACGTGCTGATCAATGATCATCAGCGTGACCGGCTCGCCGAAAGCCTGATGGCCGATTACCGAAACGCCTTGCAGGCGCTGCTCGAAAGCCAGAGCGAACGCGAATTCCTCAACGTGCTCAAACGCTACAGTGCTCAGCCCTGGCTGCAGGTATTCGATCGCCGCGAACAATGGCAGCAAACCCTGCTGCACTTGCTCAATGACACTGAGTGGAGCGTGCCGCTGTTCGACCGCATCGGTCAACTGTTCGGCTGGGATCACAACAAAGGCCTGCACCCGCAACCGGACTGGCTCTGGGACACCTTGATCGAACGCTGCGATCAGGAAAGTTTCTACGACAATCTGCGGGGCAAGGCGGAAAGTGACCGCACGTGGGCGGCCGACGTTCAGGCCGCGCATCTGTTGATCAATCCGCTCAAGCCCCTGCAGCAGAAGAAGATCATCGACGGCTTTGGTCAGAATGAATGGCAGGCCTGCCATGACTTGTCGGAAAAGCTTACTTGGCGCTTCCCCGAGCTGCTCGCACGTTTGCCCTATGCCGATGTTTTTTACTGGCGACGGTTCTTTCCACGGCCCATCGCCGCCGAGACCTGGGTACGGGTATGGGCGGCAATTGCCTTGGCGTTGTGCCTGTTCTATCTGGGTATTGAGAAAAGGGATGCCGCCAATCTCATCTTCATTCCGATGATCTTTGCCTGCGTACCGGTATGGTTTTTTCGCTTTGCATTGAGTTGGTGGGTGGTGCTCACGGCCCACGTGATCGTGCCGGATCTGTGGCTCACCGAGGGACTGATTCCGCGCAAATGGAACCCTGACACGCGCTGGCTGGTGATACGCCACGGGGTTCCGCAGGTGGTGATGCTGCTGTTGTTTTCGCTGATGCTCGGGCCGCTGGGCGCGCTCACTTATGTAGGCACGCTCCTGATCGGGCTGGTGCACAAACGCCGTATCGGTTCGCTCGATCCGGAACTGAGCAGCCGCCACCCTTGGCTGACCGCATTGCATTGGGCGCACTTCAGTCCGCTGCAATTGCTGTTTCTGGTGATCATGACCGCCGTAACAGCGGCGAGCAGGCTCGGCTATTCGCTCACCCAGCTCATGCCCGGCTAGGAGCGCAACGACAAAACGCTCTGTCACCCAACCGTCACATTGCCTTGCTAGCGTCCGCCCGAAACATACTGAAACAATTAAGCAAAACGGGCTGAACGATGAAAGACGACACAGACGGCACTGATGCATCCGCATCCAATCACCCCACCGACACCAGTCGCCGCCGCTTTCTCGGCGGCGTCGCGGTACTAGGTGTCGGTGCCACGCTGGCCGGGTGTGGCAGCGCCAGCGATCAACCGGGCAAACCGACCGAACGCCCGCTGACGCCCACCGAGCTGGACAAAGCCCTGCGCGATCAGGTGAAAACCGTGGTGGTGATCTACGCCGAGAACCGCAGCTTCAATAACCTGTTCGGTGATTTCCCCGGTGTCGAAAAACCGCTGGCAGCGCTCAAGCCCGGCGACTATCAACAACGTGACCGCGACGGCTCGCTGCTGCAAACCCTGCCGCCCGTCTGGGGTGGCGTGCTGCAGATCGGCCCGCAAACCCTCGATGGCGTAACCTACCCCAGCGCCACGCAGTTTCAGGAAAACCTGCCCAATGCACCGTTCGCTCTCAAAGGCCCGAACGCTGAAGATTTGCCGTTCGGTCTGGTGACCCGCGACTTGTGGCACGTGTTCTATCAAAACCAGATGCAGATCAATGGCGGCAAGAACGACGGCTTCGTCGCCTGGGCCGACTCCGGCGGTTTGACCATGGGCCATTACGCGCAGAGCCGTTATTCCCTGCGGCTGTGGGACGTCGCTCAGGAGTTCGTGCTGTGCGACAACTTTTTTCAGGGCGCCTTCGGTGGCTCGTTCCTCAATCATCAATACCTGATCAGCGCCACCGCGCCGTTCTATCCGGACGTTGCCAATTCCGTGGCCAAATCACAGATTGCCGCGCTACAAAGCGATGATCCGGCCGATCCGCGTCTCCAGCCGCTGGCCGCATCGCCGGCCAGCGCCATGACCGGCCCGCCGCAGTTCGGCCCGAGTGCGCTGACCCCGGATGGCTTCGGCGTCAATACTCTTGCTCCGCCCTACTGGCCCACCTGGATTCGCGACCCCGAGCGTCCGGCATATTCCAAAGCGGATCTGCCCAACGTCATGGTGCCGCAGACCCACGAACACATCGGCGACAAGCTGTCGAAAAAGAACATTGATTGGGCGTGGTATGCCGGTGCGTGGCAGGCGACGCTGGATCAGTACAAGGATTCCGGCGGCATCCCGAAGATTCCGAATTTCCAGTATCACCATCAGCCGTTCAACTACTTCAAACAGCAAGGCCCGGAGCACCCCGACGAGCGCAGTAAACGCCTGCGCGATGCCGGCCTGGGGGATGAGTCGAGCAGCAACAAATTCTTCGCCGATGCCGAAGCCGGCAAGCTGCCGGCGGTGAGTTTCTACAAACCTCAGGGCAACCTGAACATGCACGCTGGCTACGCCGACGTCGCCTCCGGGGATCGGCACATCGTGCGTGCGTTGAAAGTGCTGCGCGAAAGTCCGCAATGGAAAAACATGGTGGTCATCGTCACAGTCGACGAGAACGGCGGCTGGTGGGATCACGTCGCCCCGCCCAAGGGCGACCGCTGGGGTCCTGGGTCACGCGTGCCGGCGCTGGTGGTGTCGCCATTCGCGCGCAAAGGCACGGTGGATCACACGGTCTACGACACCGCGTCGATCCTGCGGCTGATCACCCGTGTCTTCCAGTTGGAGACCCTTGACGGCCTCAAACAACGGGACGATGCGATGATTGCCCGGGGTCAGAAACCCATGGGCGATTTGACCAACGCCCTGCATTTTCCAGTCTGAAAATGAGCCCTGCGAGTTTGCGCAAAAATCTACCGATGACGGCTTCTCTGGCAAACGCGACTGATCCACTATGAGCCGCCCCCGACACGCGGGGAACCCACGCTGAAAAGGATCTGAGCATGTTCAAACTCGCAGGACTAACCTCCCTGACACTGGCCGTCGCCGCGCTCACGCTGAGCGCGACCGTCCACGCCGATGTCGATCTGAAACTGGGCAGCACCGAACGCGTCACCCGCCTCTTCGCTTATCCCAACAACTGCAACGTCATCTGCTTCCGCAACTGGACGCTGGAACAGACCGTCGCCCATTACTTGAGCCAGAGCGTGCAACGCGATGGTTATGCCGATGCCAAGGTGCTGGTAAAAACCGACAACGGTCAGCTCTACGCCGAAATCACCGGCGTGCCGAAGGATTACGACAAACCCCTGTCGGCGCTGCTGGACGCGGGAGATCTGGCCTACACCGGCGCCAGCAAGCTCAACGCCGACGGCAAGTGGGCCTACAGCTGGTATCTGTTCCTGCCGTTGGGTATGGCGTTGGAAAACCGCAAAAGCGTCGAGTTGCTGCACTTCCCGCCGGATTACTCGCTGACCCAGGCACAGGATTATCTGCGTTCGAACACCACCGATCGCTGGGCCACGCTGCTGACGGACAACGGCATTCCTGCCGAGCAGACGCCGGCTTATCAAACCATCATCGACATTGCCCCGATTGCTGCGCCGTCCAATGCCGGCAGCGACCTGGAAGGCGTGTATGACTATTTCAAGGACTACCAGACCACGCTGGTCAAACAGTTCAGCCAGACCGCCAGCGGCACGACGCTGCCGATGGTCGCGTTCGGCGCGCCGGTGCGTAACTGGATCAAGCAGCAATACGGGCCGACCGTGAATGTATTGGGTCTGGCGACCATCAGCCCGAGCGAAGGCGTGAAAGTGCCGGTGCTGGGTTCCAATCACCCGAGTTACATCTGGTACGCCGCCGACCCGAAGAGCTACACCGGCGACGATGCACAGGTGAAGGCTGATGCAGCAGGCCTGAAAGTCATGGGTCAGGATTTGAGTGCCGCCTGCTGGCAGGCAGGGATGGGCAGCAAACCGGGCAGCGATGCGCAGGCTACCCTCAGCAGTTGCACACAGACGTGGCAGGTCACGCAGAAAGTCAAAACCTGCGAGCTGTTCTACACCTCGATCCGCAACCTGACCCCGGAGCAAGCCAGCGCCAAGTGCGCAACCACTCCAGTCAAAGCACAACTGAAGCAACTGCAGGCGCCATTGCCAGCCGCCGCAATCCCCGCCCCGCACCTGTAATCGTTAAGCGTGGTTCCCGTGTCAGCCAATGCTGACGCGGGAAAGCGTCTAAATCGCCTGTCAGATCTGACAGTAGACCAGCTATACCTAATAGCAGAGGATTGGATCCAAATAACCACATTGCAGTAATGACAGGACGTCACTCCAAGGAAAGTCGCCTCTCAGGCGACAAGGATCGCAATGAATACCCACGTCATGGCGCAACCTGCACCACGCGACAGCAAAGGCATTTATCCTTTCGCCGGCCTGCCCGTGCGCCTCGGGTTCCCCTCCAGCAGCGATTACGAAATCGTTCAGGACGCCTATGGCACCCCAACGGGGGTCGGGGCGCGCCGTGAGTTTTCGCAAAACCGGCGGATGTGCAGGTTTTCAGGCCAGCTGTTGCCCTATCGCTGCCGCCAGACCCGACAACTGCTGACGGGCATTCACCTCTACGACCCGCGCTTTTGCGGATTGATCGAACATGCCTGTGATCCCAACGTGTTTCTCGACATGAGCGAATTGTGGCTGTGGGCTTTGAAAGATATCCACAGCGGCGAACGCCTGACCATGGATTACGCCGCCACCGAAGACAAACTGCTCCATCAGTTCGCCTGCGGTTGCGGTTCGCCGCGTTGCCGAGGGTGGATCACCGGCTACAACGAACCACCCAGCCTGGAAGGTCATCACTTCCTGCAGTGCTGGCGGCATTCCGGCCTGCGCTGAAAGGTGAGTTACACCGCGCCAACCGGACGCAGACGATACTGCGGCGGCAATTGCTCGAAACCACTGATGGTGGTGTTCAGACTTTTCCAGCGGCCATCCTTGATGCCGTAGATGCAACCGTGGATCGACAGGCTCTGCCCGCGATGCCAGGCGTTCTGGATGATGCTGGTGTGCGCGACGTTGGCCACTTGCTGAATAACGTTGAGTTCGCACATCCGATCAACCTGCTCTTCTTCGGTCGGCAGCTTGGCCAGTTCTTCGCGCTTTTCGTAGTACAGATCGCGAATCGAACGCAGCCAGCCATCAATCAGGCCGAACTGACGATCCTGCATCGACGCGCGCACACCGCCACAACCGTAGTGGCCGGTAACGAGGATGTGTTTGACCTTGAGCACGTCAACCGCGTACTGGATCACCGACAGGCAGTTGAGGTCGGTGTGCAGCACCACGTTGGCGACGTTGCGGTGTACGAACAGATCGCCCGGCAGCATGCCGACGATCTCGTTGGCCGGTACGCGCGCATCCGAGCAACCGATCCACAGATATTCCGGCGTTTGCTGACGCGCCAGTTTGGCGAAGAAATCCGGGTCTTCCTTGGTGATCGCGTCAGCCCAACGCTCGTTGTTATCAATCAGGTCTTGTAAGTCATGCATGCTGTAAGGCCTCAAGAAAGATGCGCTGGTATGACAGACGACCGCCCGTCGGGGTCACGCCGCCACCGCAAGTGATTTCATTGGAATTCTCGTGTGCCTGGTGAGTCCACCTAAGTAAGGCCCACAGTATGAGGAATTGCCATGACTGATTCACGACGTCCCTACGATGCGGTGCAACCAGAACCCATTGATGATAACGAAGACCGAATGGGCTCGGTGCATGAGCTGGATTTCGATGAAGACGAACCCAGCGCGAAAATCGGTGATGAGATCCCGGAGCGCGAGCGCGAGCAGTTGATGCCCAATGAGCGCGTGCGTGAGGCGGGCATGACCGGAGCTTCAGTCAGTGATCATGAGCCGACTGACGATGACATGAGCCCGGAAACCCTGATTCATGAAGACGGTGCGCGGGATGCCGAAGAGGCTGGCCAAGGCAACCAGGCGGATTGGGATTTGAGCATCGTTGATGAAGATGACATCGGCGGTGGTAATGGGCTGGATGAGGCGGAGAAGGCGCGGCGTGATCCGCTGGATGGCAACCGCTAGCAGACGCGCCCCCCTGTAGCAGCTGCCGAAGGCTGCGATCTTTTGATCTTGGTCGTAACATCAAAAATCAAAAGATCGCAGCCTTCGGCAGCTCCTACAGGTCATCAGTCAACCAGGGTGCAGGCCATGACCACGGCATCTTCACGCCCGCCCACCGCCGGATAATAATCCCGACGCCGGCCAATCTCATTGAAGCCATAACGTTCATACAACTTGAACGCGCCCGTATTGCTGTCGCGCACTTCCAGAAAACATTCCCGCGCCGAAGCCGCATACGCCCGCGACATCAGATGTTCAAGCAACGTCAGCCCCAGCCCGCGCCCCTGATTTTCCGGTTTGACGGTAATGTTGAGCAGGTGCGCCTCATCGAGAATGATCTGCACCACACCGTGGCCAACCTGCTGCTCACCTTCGAACATCAGCCAGATCTGGTACTTGCCCAGCCCATCAAGAAAAATCCCGCGAGTCCACGGATGGCTGTAAGCGGCATACTCGATTTTCAGCACGGTTTCCAGATCCGCCTCGGTCATCGGGCGGAACGATACGGCGTCACTCATTCGATTCTTTCCAGCGCGCCATCAGCCGACGCATGGCTTGCCACACAGCGGCCTTGCGCTGTGGCTCTTCCATTAACAATTCCAGACCTGGAATGGCCCAGGCCGAGCCCAGACCTTCGATCTGCAATTCACGATTGAACGCTTCGGCGTCCGCTTCACCGGCAAAACGCACCGCCGGCAGGCCGATCAGCCACAGGCAGGCACACGGTGCGGCTTCCATTTGCACGGAAAGAAATCCCTGCACGAAATCGCGCGCCGCGTCCGGGCCTTGATCCATGGTGCCGCGATTGAGCCACGGCCAACGCACCGGCTCGCCGACAATTTGCGGTGCATCCGGCAGACCGGCGGCGCGCAGCATGTCTTTCAACAGCAAATACGCTGGATCACGGCTCTGGAACGGTTCGCCTGTGGGTAACTCGACCAGTAGCAGGCAACGCCCGGCGCGAAGTAATTGCAAAGCGAAACGCGGTGGTGGCACCGGTGCCGGTCTGGCGACGACAGGCGTATCGTCAGCCTCTTCCACCGGTTTGGCGTTGGTTCGCGTGCTGGCCAGCGAAGGGCGCGGCACCTCGATCTTCGGCCGTTCACTCGGACGCGCGGTCGGTGCTACCGGAGCTTCGGCCTGCGGCGTGAGCACCCTCGGCGCTTCTACCTCGGGCTCGGGCATGTCCAGCAGCTCGGGCCGCGACGGTGCGGCGAAAGGCAATTCGGTGCGCGGCAGCCAGTTGACCACCTGCATGGCGTTCAAATAGGCGCGGCGGCGGGACTCGATTAGCAAGGGTCGGCCACTTGTGGATAACTGAAGTGCGCTGATTCTACCGCCGTTCGCTCAAGATCGCTTGCTGTTGATCGATAGCCTTTATCTAAGCTCTCTCCCTTAGAAAACTCGACAGCCCGTCCCGAGAGTGAATCGCATCCTTCGTGATGCAGTACAATCGCCGCTTTTCATTGCCAACCAGCCGGGCATTCCGATGATCGAACCCAAGCGCGTCTTGCGCGCCCTCGCTGAACACTGGGCACTGCTTGAGCCGCTGTGTGAGCACTTCGACCAAGGCACATTGAGCCTTAACGAACTGCGCGCGCAACTGGCCGCCCAACAACTGGACAGCACACCACAGGACATCACCAGCCTGCTCGACGTGTGGATTCGCCTCGATATTCTGATTCCAGTGGCGAAAAGCCCGAACCGTTTCGAGTTGAATGCGCAGATTCACGATTTCCTCGCTTACTTGCGCCGTGAACACCGCTTGGGCCTGTGCCTGGAAATCGAAGCCTATCTGCGCCACCTCGAGCGTCTGGCTGGCTACATCCAGGACGCGTTCGACATCCGCGACGGCCACGACCTCGCCCGCCAGTTGCGCTTGCTCGACATGCGCGTGCGCGACGTACTGAAGAAGCTCGACAACGACGAACAGGCGCTGGTGGCTGTGGCCGAACGCGCCAAGACCAGCGATCGGCAGATTCCGCTGCGTCAGCGTTACGCCGAAGTGTTGGCGACGTGGGACGAATACGTCGAGCCGATGATCGATCTGGTGAACGCCGACGGCGCCTTCGAACAAGGCGTGCGCAAGGTCGAAACCGTGCTGCTGAAAATGCTCAGCGAGCAACAGCGCCTCGGCCATCTGGTTGACGATGACATGCTCCTGCGCACCCACGCGCGCATCCTCGAAATGCAGACCAGCGCCCAACTGACTTTGCGTCATGCCCGCGAACTGCTGCTGCCGCTGCGTGAAGAAGCGCGCCGGCACAATGCCGTGACCCGTGGTGCCGCGCTGGCCCTGGCGGCGATTCGCCGTAAAGGCATCGATGCCGTGCCGCAAGCGGCGATGCCGCTGTTCACCCGTCCGCAAAGCACCTTCCTCGGCAGCGCCAGTCAGGTCGAAGCCTACGTGTATGCGTTGGCGCGTTTCGAGCCGAAACCGGCGCGCTTCCCCAAGGCGCACAAAACGCAGAAAGGCGAAGCTCCACGCGCCCCGCGCACTGTGCGCGAGATGGTCGACCGTTGCGAAGAGTCCCTGCCGATGCCGGATCTGATGACCTGGCTGCTGGAACAGGAACCGGACGGCGCTACCGACGAATTGCTCTACTGGTTCTCTCGTCTGTCGCGGGAAAAACGCTTCAAGCGTGAGCGTCTGGAACGCCGCGAATATCACACTCATGAGCACCAGGTCAGCCTGCGCTCCTTCGCCCTGCTCTCGGCCAGCGACAACGCCGCCGAGGATTCTGCGAGCGCCCTCTCTGCAGGTACTTCAAATGCAACTTGATCTTTCCGAACTGTCGCAACTCGCACCGATTTTCCGCGAGTTGTTCAAGGGGTACCACGTCAGCCGCCGCGACCCGGAGCTGTACGCGCAACTGTCGAACTTCCAGGATCAGTACCGCACGCTGTTCAAGGCGCTGGGGTTTGAACTGGTCTGCGACACCCGTGGTTTCTACTACTTCGTGCCGGACATGGCCGCTGCGGCGGTGAACAAGACTGCGCAGCGTCTGGCGCTGTTCACCTTCATCCTCGTCGAGCATCTGGCCGATCAGGGCCGCGACCCGATCGCCGTGCTCGATGGTGGCAGCCTCGGTCGCGAAGAGCTGCCGTCGCTGCTGGAGAAATACCGCGACCTGTTCATTCAGGCCGAAGTGCAGACCGTGGAAGAACTCGAAGAAAAGATCATGCGCCGCATGACTCAACTCGGTTTCGCCAGCGAAGAAAACGGCGTGTATCGCTTCCTGCCGCCGATGCACCGTTTCCTCGATGTGTGCCTGTCGGTGCAGCAGGACCGCGATCTGGCGGCCAGCGTGCACAGCGTATTGCCGCTGCCAGCACCGGTGCTGATCGACGAAGCGGCGGAAGCCAAATTCCTCGAAACCGACGATCCGCTCGATCTCACCGAATTCGATGAAGAAAGCGAAGAAGACGCACTGGCCCGCGCCATTGCCGAAGAACAGGAGTCCGACGCATGAGCCAGGAACGCTACGGCATCCGCCGCTTTGCCCTTTTGAACACCGCCGGTTACAGCCTCGGCCTGTTCCCGCTGGAAGAACCGTTGTCGGTTTACGGCGCGAACAACCTCGGTAAATCGGCGTCGATCAACGCCTTGCAGTTCCCGATTCTGGCGCGCATGTCGGACATGAGTTTCGGCAAGTACAGCCTCGAACAATCGCGGCGCTTCTACTTCGCTTCCGACACCAGCTACATCCTCGTCGAAGTCAATCTGCCCCACGGCCCGCACGTGATTGGCGTGGTCGGGCGCGGCCCGGGCGGTGGTTTCGGTCACCAGTTCTTCGCCTACGCCGGCAAGCTCGATCTGGCGCATTACCAGAAGAACGACACCTGCCTGCGTCAGAAAGAGCTGTTCAGCAACCTTGAGAAAGAAGGCCTGAAAGCCTACGAACTCAAGCCGGATGAGCTGCGTCGTTTGCTGGTGGGCGGTCACACGTCGATCCCGCTCGACCTGACGCTGATCCCGCTGCGCTCCACCAGCGAGCAGAGCCTGAAGACCTTCCGCGCATTGTTCATCAACCTGCTGCACATGCGCGAAATCACTGCGGCCAAGTTGAAGCAGTTGTTCCTCGATGCCTTCGAACACAGCCTGCGTTCCGGCAGCGTCGATTACATCGCCGCGTGCGAAGAAGCCTTCCGTGACGTGCGCCGGATGGAACAGGACTACAACTCGCTGGTCGCTGCCGGCCCCTTGGTTGAAGCCTTGGCCAACGGTGTGAAACAGCGCGATGTATTGCGCGGCAAACTGCATCGCCTGTCGCCACTGCTCGATTCGTTGCTCGGCACCTGGTCGGACTACGCCAGTGCGCGCAAGGAAGAGCTGACGATTCAGGCCGACCACTACCGTGGTGAGCAGGACAGTCTGCAAAACGATCAGCGCGGTGGCACTCAGGAACTGATGCGTCTGGAGCGGGAAATTTCCGGCATCCAGCGCTGGCTCGGCGAATTGTCGGTACTGAAGAATCGCTTCGCGCTCGTCGATGACGTCAAAGTGCTTGAGCAACAGTTGCTCGCCGCCAAAGACGCGCACGACGAACTGGCCGGTGCCTTGGCGCAGTCCCGTCAGTTCAGCGCCGAAGATCTGGAAGAGCGCGTGCGCGATCTGGAAAAACGCCTGAAGTCGGTGAAGCAACAACTCGATCATGCCGACAACAACAGCTACGCCCGTCTGCGCGAGGAATTCTCGCAACAGGACGTCGAGCGTTTGATGCGTCTGTTCAACAGCGCACTGTTCAGCCTGCCGCTGGGCGAACACGGCATCACCCTCGACGACGACGGCGAATGGGTCAAATCGGTCGAGCTGATCCTTGATGGTTTCAAAGGCGAGCGCTTCGAAGTGCCGGGCCTGTCGATCGACATCTCACACATCGAACCGCCGGCCCTTCAGGCCTTGGCTGACCGCGCCGCGCTGCGCGATCAGAAAGAGCGTCTGGAAAAAGAGCTGAAACAGCTCAAGACCCAACAGGCCGTTGCTGCTGACCGCTCCGCGAGCAAGACCCAGACCGAAGCGCTGTACCAGCAAGTGCTGGATGCGCAGAAAGCCCTGGAAGATTTCCGCCGCACGCAGACCTTGAGCGCTGAAGAAGGCGACAAGCTCGAGCAATTGGCGCAGATGGAAGGCGCGCAGGACGAACTCAAGCGTTCCAGCGATGCGTTCACCGAACGTGTCCAGCAACTGTCGGCCAAGCTGCAATTGGTCGGCCGGCAGATCGCCGACATGGAAGCCAAGCAACGCACCCTGGATGATGCGCTGCGCCGTCGTCAGTTGCTGCCGGCGGATCTACCGTTCGGTACGCCGTTCATGGATCCGGTCGACGATTCGATGGACAACCTGCTGCCGCTGCTCAACGACTATCAGGACAGCTGGCAAGGCCTGCTGCGTGCCGATGGCCAGATCGAAGCGCTGTACGCGCAAGTGCGCCTCAAAGGCGTGGCCAAGTTCGACAGCGAAGACGACATGGAACGCCGCCTGTCGCTGCTGATCAATGCTTATGCGCACCGCACCGATGAAGCGCTGACGCTGGGCAAGGCGCGTCGTGCAGCGGTCACCGACATCGCCCGGACCCTGCGCAACATTCGCAGCGACTACGACAGCCTCGAGCACCAACTGGCGCTGTTCAACCGCGAGATCAACAAACGTCAGGTCTCCAACCTGCAGAGTTTCCGCATCGTCCTCGCGCCGAACAAGGAAGCGCTCAAGCACATCGACCAGATCATCCACAGCGCCGGTCAGTACGAGGAAGGCGAAACCCTGTCGGTGTTCGACCTCAGCCAAAGTGCCGAGCAGGACAACAAGAACGAAGAGGCCAAGGAGTACCTGGCGCGGCTGGTGGCGGCAAACCACAACCAGCTCGGCCTCAAGGACTTGTTCGAACTGGCGTTCGAAATCACCAAGGTCAATGGCCAGCCGGTGATCCACACCGACATCGATGGCGCGGCGTCCAACGGTACGACGATGACCATCAAAGCGCTGACCAACATGTATTTGTTGCTGCACTTGATGGATCGCGATCAGGCCGGTCGCGTACGTCTGCCGTACTACCTCGATGAAGCAGCGGACATCGACGAGAAGAACCAGGCCGCTCTGCTGGAAACCAGCCTGCAACTGGGCTTCGTGCCGATTCTGGCGAGTGTGAAGCCGCAGGTCTGCGCCAGTGTTGCGATCGACCTGGAAGGTGGCAGCGGCCCGGCGGGGATCTACATTGATGAGGCGGACTGGAAATACATCCGTCGCCATGATGTGGTGAAGGCTACGGTCAATGTTGCAGCGGATGAACCGGAGCTGGATGCGGTTTGATCGGCATTAACTGAAGGCAAAAAAAGGGCCGCGATCTGATGGGATCGCGGCCCTTTTTTATGGCTTGGAAGTTGTGCTGATTTTGCGGGCTTCATCGCTGGCAAGCCAGCTCCCACAGGTCTATTTGTCGTACACAAAATTTGTGTGCACCACCGACCACTGTGGGAGCTGCGGTGCGACGATTCGACTTGCCAGCGATGGCGTCCTTCCAGACGCCGAATAAGCTTGAGGCTACTTACCGAGCGAAATCTTCGGTGCCCACGTCAGCCACTCATCCTCAAACTTGTCGAACAGCGGGAACGTCTGCTCAGCCCGCGCCGGGTTGCCCATGCGCTCACCGTCCGGCGTGGCAAAGGCAATGCCGCCCTGAATCGCCGTCTCCAGCGACTCGGTGCGCACCGTCAGCCCGTTGAACAAACCGATATCAAACCCGACGCCACTGGTGTTCCAGAACCGGCTACCACTGCGCACTAACGGCGCATATTTCGGCTCGATCAGAATGTGCACCAACACACGATCCGCAGTCTGCCCCAGCTCGTACCCCGTCACCTTACCGACAGTAATTTCACGATAAGTCACCGGCACTCCGGGCTTCAGTGAACCACGACGGGCAGCGCTCAATACCAGACTCAGCCCCGCCTCTTGCTTGGTCACTTCCGGCGCATTGGCCAGTGCAACGAAGTTCTTCTGTGGGCCGAGGTTCTTCGCCGCCGGTTGCACTTCGATGTATTGCCCAGTGACGAGAGTTTCCAGATTGGCAGTCTTGATCAGCCCCAACTCAGGTTTTACCACCCAGAACTGACTACCAACCCGGGCGATCTTCTCCGGCACTTCGGTGATGCGCGCCGTGAGGATGACCGATTGCAGATCGTCAGTCAGATCGACACTTTCAATCTTGCCGACATCCAGGCCCTTGAAGCGAACCGGGGTGCCGCTGCGCAGACCATCAGCGCGATCGACCTTGATCGTGACTACGGCGCCCTTCTGATTGGCGTCATCATGGTTGGCGAACAAACGGAAACGCGGAATACGCTTCTGCAATGGAGCCTTGGCTTGCGGTGTCTCGAAGGCGATACCACCGGCCATCAGCGTCTGCAGCGATTCGCTCTTCACCTGAATGCCACCGGTCAGTCCGCCGGTCAACGTGATGCCACTGACATTCCAGAAGCGCGTCGAAGCGTTGACCAGGTTTTCGTATTCCTTCTCGATGTGAACACCGATCACCAGCTGCTTGCGGGTCTTGGAGAACTGATAGCTCTGCACCGAACCGACTTTGACCTGTTTATACAGAATCGGACTGCCAACATCGATCGAGCCAAGGACATCGGTGAACAACACCAGGTGCAGGCCCGGCGAACGCAGGTCCAGCGGCGGCGCTTTCGGCCGTGCCTCGAACTCGCGCTTCGGCGCAGCGCCCTTGTCACCCGGGCGCACGGCGATGTAGTTACCTTTCACCAAGGCTTCCAGACCAGTGATCCCAGCCAGAGAAATCGATGGCTTCACTACCCAGAACTGCGTGCCGTCAACCAGATAGTCTTCAGCCAATGGATCAAGGGTCAGTTCGGCTGTGGCGCTGTTCAGATCCGGATCGACCTTCAACGCTTTCAGGTTGCCGACTTGAATACCTTTGTACATCACCGGCGTGCGGCCAGCCTGCAGGCCCTCGAAGTCGCTGAGTTTGACCTTTACGCGGATCCCGGCAGCGGCAGCGTCGAAGTCCTCA
Organism: Pseudomonas sp. NPDC085632; assembly: GCF_044541255.1. Lineage (NCBI taxonomy): Bacteria > Pseudomonadati > Pseudomonadota > Gammaproteobacteria > Pseudomonadales > Pseudomonadaceae > Pseudomonas > Pseudomonas sp. NPDC085632. The sequence goes on from NZ_JBITSX010000057.1 coordinate 41,024, forward strand.
TAGAGACGGAACGGCAGGCTTGGATCGGTCGGCGGACTGTCCTTGCGATTTTCCGGCGTGGCGAAGGCGATGCCGCCGGCGACGATGCTGGCCAGCGATTCGCTGCGCACTTTCACGCCGGACAGGTTCGCGTCGATGCTGATGCCGCTGGCATTCCAGAAGCGTGTATGTTTGCGCACCAGTTTGGCGTAGGTCGGTTCGATGAAGACTTTGAGCTCAACGGTACTTTGGTCTTCCGAGAGCACGTAGCTTTTAATCTGGCCAACCTTGATCTGCTTGTAGAACACCGGACTGCCTCGGCTCAGTGAACCGAGACGATCAGCCTTGATGGTCAGGTGCAGACCCGGCTTGGCGTCGGACAGCGGCGGCTCCTCGGAGAGCGCCTTGAACTTGCGCACCGGCTCACCTTCGCCAGGACTGATGGCCACGTAGTTACCCGAAACCAGGGTTTCCAGACCGGTAATACCGGCCAGGGTCACGCTCGGTTTGACCAGCCAGAAACGCGTGCTGGTCTTGAGGTATTGCTCGACGTCTTTATTCATCTCGACGGTGGCAATCACGCCTTTGGAGTTGCCCTCATCGTCGAGCTTGAGCGCCTTGACCTTACCGACCGACATGCCTTTGTACATGACCTCGGTCTTATTGGCCTGGATGCCTTCACCACTCTCGAAGCGGATCTGAATTTCGATACCGGTTTCGGAATAGGCACGCCAGCCGAGCCAGCCACCGATGATCAGCGCAATCAGAGGCAGGACCCAGATGGCAGACCAGTTCGAGGCCGGTCGGGTTTTCGCTACGGGCAAATCAGTCATGGTCGTCGTCCGACTCCGTGTTATCCCAAATCAGTCGGGGATCGAAAGTTACTGCGGCGAGCATCGTCAGAATCACCACACTGGCGAAGGCGATGGCGCCAAGATTGGCTTCGACACTGGCAAGCCGGCCGAAGTTGACGACCGCCACGAGAATGGCGATCACAAAAATATCGAGCATCGACCAGCGACCAATGAACTCGATAAAACGGTACATCCAGATGCGCTGACGAGCTGACAACGGCTGGCGTCGTTGCACTGAGAAAAGCAGCAGCGCGATGCCGACCAGTTTGAAAGTCGGCACCAGAATACTGGCGATAAACACCACGGCGGCAATTGGGATCATGCCGTGTTGCACTAGCTGAATCACGCCGGACATGATGGTGCTCGGATCACCCTGCCCCAGAGAACTGACAGTCATGATCGGCAAGACATTCGCCGGAATATAGATAATCGCCGCCGTGATCAGCAGTGCCCAGGTGCGCACGAGGCTGTTCGGACGACGAGCGTGAACCAGCGCACCGCAGCGGGTGCAGGTTTGCTCGTCGGCGTCAGCTTCCTGTTTGTTCAATTCGTGGCATTCGGTACACACCAGAATGCCCGCATCAATCGCTCGCATGAGCGTCCTCTCCTGATAACGCCTGCCAGATCTGGTGCGGTGACATCACCACTTCCAGCCAGACCTGCACCAACAACAAACCGATGAAACACGCCAGACCCAGCCCCACGGTAATGGCGGCCATGTCCGCCAGTTTGACGATCGCCACCAATACGCCCATGAGGTAGACCTCAAGCATTCCCCAGTCTTTGAGGTGGTGATAGATGCGATAGAGCAGCAGACCGTAGCTGCGGCCGACGTTGAAACGAATCGTCAGTAAAACGAACAACTGGCACAGCAACTTGAGCAACGGTATGGCCATGCTGCACAGGAAGACGACAATCGAAACGCCCTGCATGTCGGTGTTGAACAGGCCGAGAACGCCGCTCCAGACCGTATCCTGCGAAGACTGCCCGAGGATATTGAGCTGCATGATGGGCAAAAAGTTTGCCGGGATGTACAACAATAACGCTGCAATCACCAAGGCAAGGCTGCGCTGCACCACGTTATGACGGTGAGCGTACAACTCGTAACCGCAGCGAGGACAGAGCGCTTTCTCGCCATGGGCAAGCGTTGGCTTGCGCATCAGCAGGTCGCACTCGTGACAGGCCACCAGGTCTTCCAGCGGTAAATCTGACAGCCCTGGGGCGTCAACCGACTCTGACATACGGGCTCTGGCTCCGAATAAGGTGGGGCTATTCTAGTGTTCTGATTCGAAAATAACTGTGCAAATTTGTTCGCTGTCGCGAGCAAAAAACTTTCCTGCGGACAAAACAAAACCCCAACTGCTTTCGCAATTGGGGTTTCGGAATTTAATCTTGACGATGACCTACTCTCACATGGGGAAACC
>NZ_JBITSX010000058.1:0-10793 GCF_044541255.1 Pseudomonas sp. NPDC085632
CCCCGAGCCCCAGCGAGCGGGCCGCACGTAGGAGCAAGCGTTTTTGGTTACTTTTTAGGCGTTTGTAAAAAGTGACCCGCCGTAAGGGCGGAACCGTAATCAGCCAAACCCGCAGCAACGGATATGTACCCAGCGAAACTGACAGCGCTGACAGCTAGCCGTCACCCTCCTGACCCCCAAACAAGTTTATAAAGACCCTAACCCTGCCCAAACTCCGTCCGGCGCCCACCCCGCATGCGAATCCAAAAGAACAAAGCCCTGCTCGCCACCCTATTGATCGTCCTCGCAGGCGCAGGTCTGTGGTACGCCCTGAAACCCGCCCCGACCAAACTCGCCACCCCCACCGCCATCCCCGTGCGAGTGATCGCGGTCAGCGAAAAAGACATCCCCCGCTACACCAGCGGCATCGGCTCCGTACTCTCCCTGCACAGCGTCGTGGTGCGCCCCCAGATCGACGGCATCCTCACCAAAATCCTCGTCAAAGAAGGCCAACTCGTCAAAGCCGGAGACCTGCTGGCCACCATCGACGACCGCTCCATCCGCGCCAGCCTCGACCAGGCCCGCGCCCAACTGGGCGAAAGCCAGGCACAACTGCAAGTCGCCCTGGTCAACCTCAAACGCTACAAACTGCTGACCGTCGACGACGGCATCTCGAAGCAGACCTACGACCAGCAACAAGCCCTGGTCAACCAGTTGAAAGCCACCGCCCAAGGCAACCAGGCGTCGATTGATGCGGCCCAAGTACAACTTTCCTACACGCAGATTCGCTCCCCGGTCACCGGCCGCGTCGGTATTCGCACAGTCGACGAAGGCAACTTCCTGCGCATGACCGACACCGCCGGCCTGTTCACCGTCACCCAGATCGACCCGATTGCCGTCGAATTCTCCCTGCCCCAGCAAATGCTGCCGACCCTGCAAGGCCTGATCAACGATCCACAACGCGCACCGGTCAAGGCCTACATTGGCGCCGACACCGATGGCGAAACCGGCAACCTGCTCGGCGAAGGTCACCTGACCCTGATCGACAACCAGATCAACGCCAACACCGGCACCATCCGCGCCAAGGCCGAATTCGCCAACGCCAGTCAAAAGCTCTGGCCTGGCCTGCTGGTCACGGTAAAAATTCAGACAGCCCTCGACAAGGATGCGCTGGTCGTACCGCCCACCGTCGTACAACGCGGCCTCGACCAACACTTCGTCTACCGGGTAAACGGCGACAAGGTCGAAGCCGTGCAAGTGCAGATGGTTTACCAAGGCAGCGGTCAGGACATAATCAAAGGCGTGAAGGCCGGTGATGTGCTGGTCACCGACGGCCAGTCGCGACTCAAGCCCGGTTCGACCGTGCAAGTGATGACCGAGCCGGCGCAGGTGGTGCAAGCGGAGCCGAAACCATGAAGGCGCACAAAGGCGTCTCCACGTGGTGCATCGATCATCCGGTCGCGACGATTCTGCTGACCATCGCGCTGGTGCTGGTCGGTTTGATTGCCTTCCCGCGCTTGCCGATCGCCCCTCTGCCGGAAGCGGAATTCCCGACGATTCAGGTCTCTGCGCAGTTGCCCGGCGCCAGCCCCGATACCATGGCCTCATCCGTGGCCACGCCGCTGGAGGTGCAGTTCAGCGCCATCCCCGGCATGACCCAGATGACCTCCAGCAGTGCGCTCGGCTCAAGCCTGTTGACCCTGCAATTCACCCTCGATAAAAGCATCGACACCGCCGCGCAAGAAGTCCAGGCAGCGATCAACACCGCCGCCGGCAAACTGCCCAAGGACATGCCGACCCTGCCAACGTGGAAGAAGGTCAACCCGGCCGACAGCCCGGTACTGATCCTCAGCGTCAGCTCGACACAGATGCCCGGCACCGAACTCAGCGATCTGGTGGAAACCCTGCTCTCGCGTCAGATCAGTCAGATCGACGGCGTAGGACAAATCAACATCACCGGCCAGCAACGTCCGGCGATTCGCGTGCAAGCCTCGGCAGACAAACTTGCGGCGATCGGCCTGACCCTTGCCGACATTCGTCTGGCGATTCAGCAGACCAGTCTCAACCTGGCCAAAGGTGCGCTGTACGGCGAATCAAGCATCTCGACGCTGTCGACCAACGACCAGTTGTTCCACCCCGAGGACTACAGCCAACTCATCGTTTCCTACAAGGATGGCGCCCCGGTTCACCTGCGCGATGTCGCCAAAGTCGTCAACGGTTCGGAAGATGCCTACGTGCAAGCGTGGGCTGGCGATCAACCCGGTGTGAACCTGGTGATCTCGCGCCAGCCCGGCGCGAACATCGTTGAAACCGTCGACCGCATTCAAGCTGCCCTGCCCGGCCTCGAAGCCATGCTGCCGGCCTCGGTGCAAGTGAAAACCTTGATCGACCGCACCCAAACCATTCGTGCCTCGCTGCATGAAGTCGAAATCACCCTGTTGATCGCGATCATGCTGGTGGTCGCGGTGATGGCGCTGTTCCTGCGCCAATTGTCAGCGACCTTGATTGTGTCGGCAGTACTCGGCGTATCGCTGATCGCCAGTTTCGCCCTGATGTACATCCTCGGTTTCAGCCTGAACAACCTGACACTGGTGGCGATCGTCGTCGCCGTCGGCTTCGTCGTCGACGACGCGATTGTCGTGGTGGAAAACATCCACCGCCATCTGGAGGCCGGCGACGATATGCGCGAAGCGGCGATCAAGGGCGCCGGCGAGATCGGATTCACCGTGGTCTCGATCAGTTTCTCGCTGGTGGCGGCGTTCATTCCGCTGCTGTTCATGGGCGGTGTGGTCGGGCGGCTGTTCAAGGAATTCGCCTTGACCGCGACCTCGACGATCATGATTTCCGTGGTGGTGTCGCTGACGTTGGCGCCAACGCTGGCGGCGCTGTTCATGCGCAAACCGGTGCATCACGCCCACGCCAAACCGGGCTTCAGCGAACGCCTGCTCGGCTGGTACGAAAAAGGCCTGCGCCGCGCCCTCGCCCATCAGAAATTGATGATCGGCGTATTCGGTTTGTCGCTCGCTTTGGCCATCGTTGGTTACATCTTTATCCCCAAAGGTTTCTTCCCGGTGCAGGACACCGGTTTCGTCCTCGGCACCACTGAAGCGGCTGCGGATATTTCCTACGGCGACATGGTGAAAAAACACTTGGCGATGGCCGAAATCGTCGCCGCCGACCCGGCGGTGCAGGCGTTTTCCCACTCGGTGGGTGTCTCCGGCAGTAACCAGACCATCGCCAACGGACGCTTCTGGATCGCCCTGAAAAAACGCGGCGACCGTGACGTCAGCGCCAGCCAGTTCATCGACCGTATCCGTCCGCAACTGATGAAAGTCCCCGGCATCGTTCTCTACTTGCGCGCAGGGCAAGACATCAACCTCAGCTCCGGCCCGAGCCGTGCGCAATATCAATACGTGCTCAAGAGTAACGACGGCGCAACCCTCGCCACATGGACGCAACGCCTGACCGAAAAACTGCGCAGCAACCCGGCATTCCGTGACATTTCCAACGACTTGCAACTGGGCGGCAGCATCACCCACATCAGTATCGATCGCAGTGCAGCGGCGCGTTTCGGCCTGACCGCCAGCGATGTCGATGAGGCGCTGTACGATGCTTTCGGCCAACGCCAGATCAATGAATTCCAGACCCAGGTCAACCAGTACAACGTGATTCTGGAACTGGACACCAAGCAGCGCGGCAAAGCCGAAAGCCTCAACTACTTCTACCTGCGTTCGCCACTGAGTGGCGAGATGGTTCCGCTGTCAGCGCTGGCAAAATTCGATGCGCCGACCATCGGCCCGTTGTCGATTGCCCATGACGGCATGTTCCCGGCGGCCAACCTGTCGTTCAACCTCGCGCCCGGTGTGGCGTTGGGTGATGCGGTGATTTTGCTCAATCAGGCCAAGGCCGAGATCGGCATGCCCACCGCGATCAGCGGCAATTTCCAGGGCGCGGCGCAGGCATTCCAGAGTTCGCTGGCCAGTCAACCGTGGCTGATTCTCGCGGCGCTGGTGGCGGTGTACATCATTCTCGGCGTGCTTTATGAAAGCTTCGTGCACCCGCTGACAATTATTTCGACACTGCCGGCGGCAGGTTTGGGCGCGGTGATCATGCTGTGGATCTGCGGCCAGGACTTTTCGATCATGGCCTTGATCGGGCTGGTGCTGCTGATCGGTATCGTCAAGAAGAACGGCATCCTGATGATCGACTTCGCCCTCGAAGCCCAGCGACACCGAGGCCTGTCACCGCAGGAGGCGATTTTCGAGGCGTGCATCACGCGGTTCCGACCGATCATCATGACCACCCTCGCCGCCCTGCTCGGCGCCCTGCCGCTGATGCTCGGTTACGGCACTGGCGCCGAACTGCGCCAGCCGTTGGGGATCGCGGTGGTGGGCGGTTTGCTGGTCAGCCAGATGCTGACGTTGTTTACCACTCCGGTCATATACTTGTGGCTTGAGCGGCTGTTCCACAGGCCCAAACCAGCGCCCGTAGCGGCGTTGGCGACCACAGACTGAGGCAGGGTCATGCGCGTTCTGATTATCGAAGACGAGGAAAAAACCGCGGACTATCTGCACCGCGGTCTGACGGAACAGGGTTACACCGTGGATCTGGCCCGCGACGGCGTCGGGGGTCTGCATCTGGCGCTGGAAAGCGACTACGCGGTGATCGTCCTCGACGTCATGTTGCCGGGCCTCGATGGCTTCGGCGTGCTGCGCGCATTGCGTGCGCGCAAGCAAACCCCGGTGATCATGCTCACCGCCCGCGAACGCGTCGAAGACCGCATCAAAGGCCTGCGCGACGGTGCCGACGATTACCTCGGCAAACCGTTTTCCTTCCTCGAACTGGTCGCGCGCCTGCAAGCGTTGACCCGGCGCAGTGGCGGGCATGAGCCGGTGCAGGTGAGCATCGCTGACCTGTGGATCGATTTGATCAGTCGCAAAGCGACCCGCGCCGGAACCCGACTGGATCTGACGGCCAAGGAGTTTTCGCTGTTGAGCGTCCTCGCCCGCCGCCAAGGTGAAATCCTCTCGAAAACCGCCATCGCCGAGATGGTCTGGGACATCAATTTCGACAGCGACGCGAATGTCGTCGAAGTGGCGATCAAACGCCTGCGCGCCAAACTCGACGGCCCGTTCGACGAGAAACTGCTGCACACCATTCGCGGCATGGGTTATGTGCTGGAGAGCCGTGGTGTCCAGTAATTCCATCGCGCTGCGCCTCAGCGGCATGTTCACACTGGTGGCGCTGCTGGTGTTTCTGTTGATCGGCGGTGCGCTTTATCAACAGGTGGACAAGGGCCTGGGCCTGCTGCCGGAAGCCGAGCTGGATGCGCGTTACAGCGTGCTCGAATCGGCGCTCAATCGCTTCGGCACGCCGGAGCATTGGCTGAAGATCAACGCCAAGTTGAAACTGCTCGGCGAAGAGGACAAGCGCATTCGTTTCTGGGTGGTCAGCGGCGATCCGGGTTACGAATACGGTCAACCGGACGCCGCGATTCGCGCGTTCGCTCAAGGCCCGTTGGGCATGCACGACATGCAGTTGGCCGACCATCCTTATCCGCTGAAAGTGCTGCTGACCGAGTTGCCGGCCAAGGATCAGCGCCCGCCGCTGCGCTTCATGATCGGCATCGATACCGAGACGTTTCATGAGACTCAGCACAACCTGTTGATCGCGCTGATCGGGCTGGCGATTGTCGGCGTGCTGATGGCTTCGGCGCTGGGGTATTGGGTGGCGCGGATTGGCCTCAAACCGCTGATCAAACTGTCTCACGAGGCTCAGCGACTGGCCCCACCGTTAAGGGCCGGGCGCTTGCGATTGTCGCCGCTGCCACCGGAACTGGAGCAGTTTGTCGACTCGTTCAACTCGACGCTGGAACGGGTTGAACAGGCCTACTCGCGACTGGAATCGTTCAACGCGGATGTCGCTCATGAGCTGCGTTCACCGCTGACTAATCTGATTGGCCAGACGCAGGTGGCGCTGACTCGCGGGCGTTCTGCAGAGCATTACTTTGAAGTGCTGCAATCGAATCTGGAAGAGCTGGAACGGCTGCGCTCGATCATCAATGACATGTTGTTCCTGGCCAGTGCCGATCAGGGCAACAAGGCGACCAAACTCACCTCGACTTCGCTGGCTGATGAAGTGGCGACAACGCTGGAGTATCTGGATTTCATTCTTGAAGATGCGCAGGTTGAGGTGCAGGTCAGCGGTGATGCGCTGGTGCAGATCGAGGTCGCGCATTTGCGCCGGGCGTTGATCAATTTGTTGAGTAATGCGGTGCAGCACACCGGCGCGGGTCAGGTGATCGAGGTGCGCATTGAGGTTGAGGATAACCAAGTGAGTATTGGTGTGGCCAATCCTGGATCGCCGATTGCCAGTGAGCATTTGCCACGGTTGTTCGAGCGCTTTTATCGGGTCGATGCGTCGCGTAGTAACAGTGGCAATAACCATGGGTTGGGGCTGGCGATCGTCAAGGCGATTGCGCTGATGCATGGCGGGGATGTGTTTGTGCGCAGTGATCGGGGGATGAATACCTTCGGGATTTATTTGCCGGTTTGAAGCAGATCAAAAGATCGCAGCCTTCGGCAGCTCCTACAGGTGTTCAGCTTTCCCCTGTAGGAGCTGCCGAAGGCTGCGATCTTTGCTTTTGCTGTAACAGTCATTTATGAAAATCACGCTGTTTCCCAACGCCCGGCAACCTTATCTTTGCCCGCACCAAACAGCACACTCGCCAAGCGAGAAGGTTTTCCAGATGTCCAACAGTATGGGTATTGCCAGCGCGTTCGTTTTGTCCTCATTGATCCTGTCGCCGATGGCGATGGCTGAAGAATCGCAGTCGTTCGTAGCGCATAACGCCGCTCGCGCCCAGGCCTACGATCAGTATCAGGCCGACGTGATGGCCAAGGCGCAAGACGCCTCGCAAGCCCCGCAGGCTGCCACTTCCCAGGCTCAAGCGTCCGAGAAAGACAGCTGAGTCGCGCACCGCGCCAACGTTTCCCTCGACGCGGTTGTTTGGCTCTTCCCGTTCAACCGTCGTCATTCCAGGCCGCTGCCTTTCAGCGGCCTTTTTTCGTTGTGGTCTGAAAGCCGTTTGGTTCGTCTGTAACAACAAGAAACATGAAGCCCCTCAAAATATAGAGGCGCCAGTTGACCCAAGGAGCTCCATTGCACGTGCGTTACCCAGTCCGTTTCACCCCGCTATTCATTGCAATTGCCGCAACGATTGTCCCTGCCGCTCACGCCGACGAGTCTGCACAAGAAGGTTTCGTCGAAGGCTCGAGCCTCAACCTCAACGCCCGCAACTACTACATGAATCGCAACCGCTTGCAGAAAGCGGACGACAACATCGAGTGGGGCCAAGGCTTTCTCGGGGTCTTCAAGTCGGGTTACACCGAAGGCACGGTGGGTTTCGGCATTGATGCCCACGCCATGCTCGGGTTGAAGCTCGATGGCGGTGGCGGCACCGACGGTTCGAGCATCCTGCCGGTCAGAGAGAATGGCGGCAAAGCGCCGGGGGCTTTTTCCACCGCAGGTGGCACGTTGAAAATGCGCGCGTTCGATACTGAGCTGAAGGCCGGTGACCTGTTCCTCACCAACCCGGTGATCGCTGGCGGTGAAACGCGCATGCTGCCGCAGACCTTCCGTGGTGTGAGCCTGACCAACCACAGCTTCGACGGCTGGTTGATCGAAGGTGGCCAGGCCAGTTTCACCAAGCCGTACAACCAAAGCGGTCACACGCGTATTGGCACCTCGTATGGAACACTAGCGGATGGCGATGAGAGCCAGCACCTGAACTGGGCCGGCGTGGCGTGGAGCGGTGTCGAGGGTTTTACCAGCAGCCTTTACGCTTCCGAGCTGAAGGACATCTGGAACCAGTACTACTACGACCTCGACTACACCTGGCAGTTGAACGATCTGGTCAGCCTCAACCCGGGCCTGCACTTCTATCACACGCAAGACACCGGTGATGCGCTGCTGGGCAACATCGACAACAACACCTACAGCCTGCATTTCACCGTGGGCGTCGGAAATCACAGCGTTACCGCCGCGTATCAGCGGGTCAATGGCAACACGCCGTTCGACTACATCAGCCAGGGCGACAGCGTTTATCTGGATAATTCGCAGCAATACTCGGATTTCAACGGCCCGAACGAACGGTCGTGGAAGCTCAAGTACGCCTATGACTTTGCCGGCGTCGGCGTGCCGGGGCTGACCTCGGCCGTGTCGTATTCGCGCGGCACGGTGGACCTGACCAAGGTCGACCCCGACAGCAAAGGCTATTCCAACTGGTACAGCGCCGACGGCCGCAACGCCAAACACTGGGAGCGCGATCTCGATTTGCAGTACGTGGTGCAGAGCGGCCAGGCCAAGGATCTGGCAGTCCACCTGCAATGGGCAACCAATCGTGGCGGCAACGGCTACGGCGTGATTGATTCGGACACAGATGAATATCGCGTAATCATCGACTACCCGATCAACGTCTTCTAAGATCGGCGCCATAACACCGTCCTGAATTCAGAGATGCACCCTGTGGGAGCGAGCCTGCTCGCGAAAGCGGTCTACCATTCAACATCTATGTTGAATGACACAGCGCTTTCGCGAGCGGGCTCGCTCCCACATTGGGAATGGTTTCTGGCTTCGGCTGCAGTGTTTGGCCTACTACGCTTATAAGACTCCCCCAACCGACAGCCCAATCATGATCGCGAGCCGTACCCCACCCGTTGCGGGCAAGACCGGACGCCCCGAGCTGCTGCTGATCTGCGGCAGTTCGCTGACCGTGATCGCGATTCTGTGCATCGTCACGTTCCTGCTGATCCGCGAGCACGCCAATGCTCAGGAATCGGCGACCCGCAGCGCCACCACCATCGCCCAGCTGATCGACGCCGATGTGCTGCGCACGGTCGAGTTGTACGACCTGACGTTGCAAGGCCTGATCGCCGCCGCCCAACGTGATGACTTGCAAAATGTCTCGCCGCAGATCCGTCATCTGGCGCTGTTTGACCGCTCCACCACGGCGCGCTTCAAGGGCGATATTCTGTTGCTCGACAAGCATGGGGATGTGATTGCCGACTCTTCGCGGATCGAGCCAAAACCGGGCAACTTCGCCGACCGCGATTACTTCCTCGCCCACGCGTTCAACCGCGACATCGGCATGTTCATCAGCCGCCCGTTCAAGACCCGCTGCGACTGCGATGAAGCCAATCAATGGCGCATCAGTTTCAGCCGAAGAATTTCCTCGGAAACCGGTGAATTTGCCGGCGTGGCCGTGGCGTCGATGAAACTCGATTACTTCGATCAGTTGTTCAACAGCCTCGACATTGGTAAAGACAGCACGTTGAACATCATCGACAACGACGGCGTCCTGCTGGCGCAAAAACCCTATTTGCAAAGCGACTCCATCGGCAAGAGCTTCGGCAACCGGCCTAACGTAATTCGGATCCTGCGCGACAAGGATGGCAATGGCAGTTTCACCAGCACCTCGAGCATGGACCAGCAACAGCGTCTCTATACCTATTCGCGGGTCGGCAATCTGCCGCTGACGGTGATGGTTGCGCTGTCCAGCGCTGAGGTGTTTGGCACCTGGCGCCGCACCGCGATGTTGATCAGCGGCGCCACGGGTGTGTTGTGCGCAGGGTTGTTATGGCTGACCTGGCTGCTGGCCAGGGAACTGCGCTTACGCCAACGGGCCGAGCGGGAACTGGCGCAATTGGCCGCCACTGATGCGCTGACCGGTGTAGCCAATCGTCGGATGCTCGATCAAGCGCTGCGCCACGAATGGTTCCGCGCCCAGCGCTCAGGCAAACCGATGTCGGTGATGATGATCGATGCCGATCATTTCAAGGCCTTCAATGACCGGCACGGGCATCAAGGCGGGGATCAGGCGCTGAAGACGCTGGCGCGTGTCATCACTGAAAATGTGCGGCGACCGGCGGATCTGGTAGCGCGTTATGGCGGGGAGGAGTTTTCGGTGATTCTCGCCGAGACTGACGGTCATGGCGCGCAGCAGATTGCCGAGCATATTCGTCAGGCTGTGGAGCAGTTGCCGTTGGTCGACGGGGCGGAGCGGCCGATGACAGTGAGTGTCGGCATCGCGACGTGGACGGCGGCGAGTGAGATGACGCTGGAGCAGTTGCTGTTTGCGGCGGACAAGGCGTTGTATCAGGCCAAGGAAGGTGGGCGTAATCGGGTGGTGGTGGCTGCCTGATAGATGTATTGGCTTCACCGGCCCTATCGCTGGCAAGCCAGCTCCCACAGGGATTTGTGATGTGCTGCAGATTTGTGATTCACAAAGAAAACTGTGGGAGCTGGCTTGCCAGCGATAGGGCCTTTTCAGGCAACACAAAAATCACAGGCATAAAAAAAGGCCATCCGAGGATGGCCTTCAAAAAACTAGAGAGGTTTTTTACTTACACCGCCGCAACCGGGCGCATGTAAGAGATGGGTGCGGTGCTGGCGTCTTCGAACGTCACCACTTCCCAAGCGTCTGTCTGCTCAATCAACTTGCGCAGCAGCTGGTTGTTCAGTGCATGACCGGACTTGAAGCCTTTGAACTCACCAATCAGGCTGTTACCCAGCAGGTACAGGTCGCCAATGGCATCGAGGATCTTGTGCTTCACGAATTCGTCTTCATAGCGAAGGCCGTCTTCGTTCAACACGCCATCGGCATCGACCACGATTGCGTTTTCAACGCTGCCGCCGAGTGCGAGGTTGTGCTTGCGCAGGTACTCGATATCACTCATGAAACCAAAGGTACGGGCGCGGCTGACTTCTTTTACGAACGAAGTGCTGGAAAAATCCACGCTTGCACTTTGGGTGCG
>NZ_JBITSX010000058.1:10803-20673 GCF_044541255.1 Pseudomonas sp. NPDC085632
GGCCGATGATGTCCTTGACGGTCAGGCCGGCCATGCGGCTCCAGGCGCCGAGTTCGGACGGGCGGATGAATTTCTTGGCGGCGTCCTGTTCTTCCAGGCCTGCCGATTGAATCAGGAATACGAAGGGTCCAGCGCTGCCATCCATGATCGGGACTTCGGACGCGGAGAGCTCGACGTAGGCGTTATCGATGCCCAGGCCAGCCATGGCCGAGAGCAAGTGCTCTACCGTGTCCACTTTCACGTCGCCGTTAATCAGCGTCGTCGACATAGTGGTTTCACCGACGTTTTCCGCGCGGGCAGGAATCTGCACCACAGGGTCGAGGTCAGCGCGACAAAACACAATGCCAGTGTCGACAGGCGCAGGCTTGAGGGTCAGATAGACCTTCTCACCGGAGTGCAGGCCTACACCTGTGGCACGGATAATATTTTTCAGTGTGCGTTGTTTAATCATGGCTTGGGCCGCTTCAGCGCAAATTGCGAACTGGTATCAACAAAGGCTGGCGATGATAGCAGACCATGCCTTTGCTGAACACCAATCACCTTCATAGCCCTGATACATTCCATCAATCGGCCTGACGACGCAGGAAAGCCGGGATGTCCAGGTAGTCCAGATCATCTTGCGGATTCATCTTCGCGGCAGCCGCAGCACCGGCCTGAGCCTGGTTGCGCATGACGGTCGGACGGTCCAGATCACGGTAGTTCACCGCTGGCGCTTCCTGACGGGCCGCAGCCGGTTGTTGCACCTGGGCGGAAGCCATGGAGGTGTGAACGGTGTTGTCGATGACCTTGACAGGCTTCTCGATTTTCGCGCCCAGACCCGTGGCAACCACAGTTACGTGCAGCTCGTCGCGCATGTCCGGGTCGATAACGGTACCGACCTTGACCATCGCGTGCTCGGAAGCGAAGGCTTCGATGATCGAACCCACGTCGGAGTACTCACCCAGGGACAGGTCAGGACCGGCGGTGATGTTCACCAGGATGCCGCGTGCGCCTTGCAGGTTCACGTCTTCCAGCAACGGGTTACGGATCGCCGCTTCGGTGGCTTCACGTGCACGGTTCGGACCGCTGGCGCAGCCAGTGCCCATCATCGCCATGCCCATTTCGCTCATCACGGTACGCACGTCGGCGAAGTCGACGTTGATCATGCCCGGACGCTTGATGATGTCGGAGATACCGCGAACGGCACCGGCCAATACATCGTCAGCCTTGGCGAAAGCCGACAGCAGGCTTGCGTCTTTACCGAGGATGGTCAGCAGCTTCTCGTTAGGAATGGTGATCAACGAGTCGACGCTTTCCGAGAGCATGCGGATGCCTTCATCGGCGATCTGCATACGCTTGCGGCCTTCGAACGGGAACGGACGCGTTACTACCGCAACGGTCAGAATGCCCATTTCCTTGGCCACTTCGGCGATGATCGGCGCAGCACCAGTACCGGTACCGCCGCCCATGCCAGTGGTGATGAACACCATGTTGGTGCCCTGCAGGACTTCGGCAATGCGCTCACGGTCTTCGAGAGCGGCCTGACGACCTACTTCAGGGTTGGCGCCAGCGCCCAGACCTTTGGTCACGCCGGTACCCAGTTGCAGAATGGTACGCGCGCCGATGTTTTTCAGCGCTTGAGCATCAGTGTTGGCGCAGATGAATTCAACGCCTTCGATGTTGCTCTTGACCATGTGATTGACAGCGTTGCCGCCGCCACCGCCAACACCGATAACTTTGATTACCGGGCTTGCGGGGATGTTGTCTACGAGTTCGAACATTTTCCCTCTCCTTACATTCTCTAGTTTTTTCGCCTACTGCATTTTTGTCGCGGTGCATCTACTGCTACTGCTTGCCGCTTGAAGCTTGACGCTTCGAGCTGCTTTTAAAAGTTGCCTTGAACCCACTTCTTCAATCGGTCCAGCAACGGCGCCTGTGGCTCTTCGTTGCTGTAGCTGTCGCGGCTGCCGATGCCGGAGAACGAAACCCCGTCGGACTGCTTTTGCAGGCCGTACATCAACAAACCAACGCCAGTGGAATAAATCGGGTTGCGCACCACGTCATCCAGACCTTTCACACCGTGCGGCACACCCAGGCGTACCGGCATGTGGAAGATTTCTTCGGCCAGCTCAGTGGCGCCTTCCATCTTCGACGTACCGCCGGTCAGCACGATGCCGGCCGGGATCAGGTCTTCGTAGCCACTGCGACGCAGTTCGGCCTGGATCAGGGTGAACAGTTCGTCGTAACGCGGCTCGACCACTTCGGCCAGGGCCTGACGTGACAGTTCGCGCGGTGGACGGTCGCCAACGCTTGGCACCTTGATGGTTTCGCCGGCACCGGCCAGTTTCGCCAGGGCGCAGGCGTAACGGATCTTGATTTCTTCGGCGTACTGGGTCGGAGTGCGCAACGCCATGGCGATGTCGTTGGTCACCTGATCACCGGCAATCGGGATCACCGCGGTGTGACGGATCGCGCCTTCGGTGAAGATCGCGATGTCGGTGGTGCCGCCGCCGATGTCGACCAGGCACACGCCCAGTTCTTTCTCGTCGTCGGTCAGTACCGAGTAGGCCGAGGCCAGTTGCTCGAGAATGATGTCGTCGATTTC
The DNA here is from genome assembly GCF_044541255.1 of Pseudomonas sp. NPDC085632. NCBI lineage: Bacteria > Pseudomonadati > Pseudomonadota > Gammaproteobacteria > Pseudomonadales > Pseudomonadaceae > Pseudomonas > Pseudomonas sp. NPDC085632. The sequence goes on from NZ_JBITSX010000058.1 coordinate 13,388, forward strand.
CAGACCGCAGCGACGCACGCATTTTTCAATGTTCTGAGCGGCGTTGACGGCGCAGGTGACCACGTGAACCTTGGCTTCCAGACGCACGCCGGACATGCCCAGTGGCTCGCGCACGCCTTCCTGGTTATCGATCACGTAATCCTGCGGCAGGGTGTGCAGCACGCGCTGGTCAGCCGGGATCGCCACGGCCTGAGCAGCATCAAGCACACGCTCAAGGTCAGCCGAGCTGACTTCGCGATCACGGATCGCGACGATGCCGTGGGAGTTCAGGCTGCGGATGTGATTGCCCGCTACGCCGACGAACGCCGAGTGAATGCGGCAGCCCGCCATCAATTGGGCTTCTTCGATCGCGCGCTGGATCGATTGCACGGTGGACTCGATGTTGACCACCACGCCCTTCTTCAGGCCACGGGACGGGTGGGTACCGATCCCGACGATTTCCAGCGAGCCGTCGTCGGAGACCTCGCCGACCAGCGCCACCACCTTGGAGGTGCCGATATCGAGACCGACGATCATTTTGCCGCTTTGCACGTTTGCCATGGGTCCTGCCTCTTCTTAATTCTTTGCGACAGCGGGTTGGGCTGTCGTCGGCGCTACTGGTTCCCGCCAGCCAACAGCGAGGCCGTTGGCGTAGCGCAGATCGATGCGCGCAATGTTCGTAATCTGGTCTTTAAGCGTCTTGTCATAGATGGCGATAAAACGGCGCATCTTTTCCACCAGGTTGCCGCGTCCCAGCAGCAGCTCGATGCCGGGGCCGGAACTGCCGGCACCGGTGGTCAGGAACCAACTCCCGCGTTCACGCAATTCCAGGCGCGCAATCGAGAAGCCCAACGGCCGCAGCATCTGGCTCAGCACCTGATACTGCTGCATGACTTGCTGCTGAGCCCGTTGTGGACCGAACAGCTGTGGCAGGTGTTCGTAATTCGCCAGTTCCTTTGGCGTAAACGCCTGGCCCTGGTTGTTCAGCAACGACTCGTCGCCCCAACGCGCCACCGGCAGTTGTTCTTCGAGACGGATCACCACCTGGTCCGGCCATACCCGACGTACTTCGGCATGGGCAATCCACGGCATCTGCTCAAGCTCGGTGCGCATCCCCGCCAGGTCGATGGTGAAGAAGCTCGACGCCACGTACGGGGCGATCCGCTGCTGCACCGCTTGCTGGCTGATGTAGCTCAGGTCGCCCTGCACGGCGATCTTGGTGATCGGCCGGTCGGCGTACGGCAGCAAACGTGTTGCACCTTCGTAAGTACCAAAGCCCAGCACCACCAACAGCACCGGCCAGAACAGGCTCTTCAGAAAGCTGAAATTGGCTTTCGGCAGGCGCGCGGACATCGGCTCTTTCGCCACCATACGGCTGGCACCCCGTGGCACCGGCTTGCGGCCGGGTGCGGGAGGCTGATGTCGGAGCTGAGCGCCTTGCATCGTCTTAACCTCGAGCGTCTTCAACACTGGCGGCCAGAATGGCCAGGACCAGTTGCTGGAAATCCAGGCCGGCCGCACGGGCCGCCATCGGTACCAGACTGTGATCGGTCATGCCCGGAGCGGTGTTTACTTCCAGGAACCAGAACTGCCCGTCGGCGTCCTGCATCACGTCCGCCCTGCCCCAACCGGCAATACCCAGCGCCTCACTGGCCTTGGCCGTGAGATCCATGAGTTCCTTTTCCTTGGCGGCATCCAGCCCGCAGGGAATGCGGTACTGGGTATCGTTGGCGATGTACTTGGCGTCGTAGTCGTAGAACGTGTGCGGTGTACCCAGGGCGATAGGAGGCAACACCTGGTCACGCAGGGTGGCGATGGTGAACTCCGGACCTTGAATCCATTGCTCAACCAAGACTTGCGAATCGTAGGTACTGGCCGCTTTCCATGCGTCGATCAACTCGGACGCAGAACTCACTTTGGCCATCCCGATACTTGAACCTTCATGCGCCGGTTTGACGATCAAAGGGAAGCCCAGTTCCGTCGCCGCCGAAATACAATCGGCTTCGCTGCACAGCACGGCGTGACGCGGCGTCGGAATCCCGAGGCTGTGCCAGACCTGCTTGGTGCGCAGCTTGTCCATCGCCAGTGCCGAGGCGAGGATGCCGCTGCCGGTGTACGGAATGCCCGCCACTTCGAGCAGGCCCTGCATGGAGCCGTCTTCACCGCCACGGCCGTGAAGAATGATAAAGGCGCGATCGATCTTTTCGCTGAGCAGACGTTGCAGAATATCGTCGCCAACGTCGATGCCGAATGCATCCACGCCAGCGCTTTGCAGTGCGTCGAGCACGGCGTTACCGGATTTCAGCGAAACCTCACGCTCGGCACTCAGACCGCCAAAGAGCACGGCAACGCGGCCGAAGTCCTTCGGCGCGATGGTGGAAAACAGCTTGGCGTAGGCAGCAGTCATTTCAACTTCCCCTCGACCGACGCCGCCACGGCGCCAGCGAACAATTCACTTTTCAACAGCTTCGGCGCGAGACCGCCGATATCACCGGCGCCCTGACACAGCAGGATGTCGCCGGCACGCAGCAATGGCTTGACCAGCGGCGCCAGATCGACGCCACGCTCGATGTAGATCGGGTCGAGCTGACCGCGCTGGCGGATGCTGTTGCACAGCTTGCGGCTGTCGGCGCCCGGGATCGGCTCTTCGCCGGCCGGATAAACTTCCATCAGCAGCAACACGTTGGCGTCGGCCAGTACATTGACGAAATCGTCGTACAGGTCGCGCGTGCGGCTGTAACGGTGCGGCTGGTAGACCATCACCAGGCGGCGCTCCGGCCAGCCACCGCGTACAGCTTTGATCACCGCAGCGACCTCGGTCGGGTGGTGACCGTAGTCATCGACCAGCATCACGTTGCCGCCGTCCACCGGCAGTTCGCCGTAGACCTGAAAACGTCGACCGACACCCTGGAAGCCCGACAGGCCCTGAACAATGGCTTCATCACTGACGCCTTCGTCGGTGGCGATGCAAATGGTCGCCAGCGAGTTGAGTACGTTGTGGTTGCCGGGCATGTTCACCGACACGTCCAGCGGTTCACGATCCGGGCGCAGCACGGTGAAGAACGTCTGCATGCCTTGCTGGCGAATATTGATCGCGCGCACGTCAGCGTCTTCGCTGAAGCCATAGGTCACGGTCGGACGTTTCACCAGCGGCAGGATTTCGCGCACCACCGGATCGTCCAGGCACATCACCGCCAAACCGTAGAACGGCAGGTTGTGCAGGAACTCGACGAAGGTTTTCTTCAGTTTGTTGAAGTCACCGTCGTAGGTCGCCATGTGGTCGGCGTCGATGTTGGTGACCACGGCCACCAGCGGTTGCAGGTGCAGGAAGCTCGCATCGCTTTCATCGGCTTCGGCGATCAGGTAACGGCTGGTGCCGAGCTGGGCATTGGTGCCTGCGGCATTCAGACGGCCACCGATGACGAACGTCGGGTCCAGGCCACCGGCGGCGAACACCGAAGCGATCAGGCTGGTGGTGGTGGTTTTTCCGTGCGTGCCGGCGACGGCGATGCCGTGGCGATAGCGCATCAGCTCGGCGAGCATTTCAGCACGCGGCACCACCGGAATACGACGCTCAAGCGCGGTCGCGACTTCCGGGTTGGAGGTGTTCACAGCGCTCGACACCACCAATACATCGGCGGTCGCGGCGTTCTCGGCACGGTGGCCGATGAAGATGTGCGCGCCGAACGATTCCAGACGCTCGGTGACCGGCGAAGCTTTCAGGTCGGAACCGGACACTTCATAGCCCAGGTTCAACAACACTTCAGCGATACCGCACATGCCCACACCGCCGATGCCGACGAAGTGGATGCGACGGATGCGGCGCATTTCCGGTTGTGGCATGGCTTTCTGATTCTCAACCATGGGCCACCTCCAGACAGGTATCGACCACGCTACGGGTGGCATCGGGTTTCGCCAGACGGCGGGCCGCTTGGGCCATATCTTCGAGTCGTTGCGGTTGCATCAAGACCTCTGTCAGGCGCGCGGCAAGGTCCGCGGCACCAGTCGTTCTTTGCGGCATCAGGAAGGCAGCGCCTTCGCGGGCCAAATAATCGGCGTTGCGGGTCTGGTGATCGTCGATTGCGTGGGGCAAAGGCACCAGCATCGAGGGCAGACCGGCGGCAGCCAGCTCACTGATGGTCAACGCGCCTGCGCGGCACACCACCAGGTCAGCCCAGCCATAGGCTTGGGCCATGTCTTTGATGAACGGCTGCACCTGCGCTTCGACGCCGGCGGCGCGGTAGCGCTCTGCAGTCACTTCATCGTGGTTTTTGCCGGCCTGATGAAACACTTCCGGGCGCAAATCGGCAGCGACTTGGGCCAGAGCTTCAGGCAGCAATTTGTTCAACGGTTCTGCGCCCAGGCTTCCGCCGAGGATCAGCAAACGCGCTTTGCGACCGGCCAGGGCTGGTCGCGATGTGTCGAGGAACAGCTCGCTGCGCACCGGGTTTCCGGTGGTACGGCGGGTGTCCGACAGAGTAAAGGTGTCGGGGAACGCTTCACACACCCGGGCGGCGAACGGCACCAGCAACCGATTGGCGGTGCCGGCCACGGCGTTCTGCTCATGAACGATCACCGGCACACCGGCCAGTTTCGCGGCGAGGCCGCCGGGGCCAGTCACATAACCACCGAAGCCAACCACACACACCGGCTTCAAGCGACGAATGATCGCCCGCGCCTGCCACACCGATTTCAATAGCATGAACGGCGCCTTGAGCAGCGACAGCTTGCCCTTGCCGCGCAGGCCGGTAGCGTTGATCCGGTGCAGTTCAAGACCTGCCGCCGGCACCAGTTCGTTTTCAATTCCGCGTGGCGTGCCGAGCCAGTGCACGGTGTAGCCGCGCGCCTGAAACTCGCGGGCACAGGCCAGCGCAGGGAATACGTGGCCGCCGGTTCCGCCGGCCATGATCAATACGTTAGCGCCCATGATTCGGCTCCTCGGCGAAGTCGCTTTCATGGAATTCCATCTCTTCACTGCCCAAATGGGTTCGACTCTCCCACTCGATCCTCAGCAACAAGCCGAGACAGGCGCAGCAGATCACCAACGAGCTGCCGCCATAACTGAGGAACGGCAAGGTCAGACCTTTGGTTGGCAACAGACCGACGTTCACACCGATGTTGATCAGGAACTGACCAATCCACAGGAACGACAGACCGTAGGCCACATAAGCAGCGAAGAACTGTTTGGCTTTCTCCGCCCACAAGCCGATGTACATGCCGCGAATACACACGAACACGAACAGCGCGACGGTGCACAGCGAACCGACGGCGCCGAGCTCTTCGGCCAGTACCGAGAACACGAAGTCGGTGTGCGCTTCCGGCAGGTAAAACTGCTTCTGCACACTGTTGCCCAGGCCGACGCCGAGCCATTCACCGCGACCGAAGGCGATCAAGGCTTGCGACAGCTGATAGCCAGCGCCGAACTGGTCGGCCCACGGGTCAGCGAAGTTGGTCAGACGCGCCATTCGATACGGCTGCATCTGAATCAGCAAGACCACGGCACCGACCGCCAACACCACCATCAGCGAGAAGCGGAACAGTCCAACCCCGCCGAGGAATAGCATCGCCGCCGCAGCCCCCATCATTACGACGGTTGCACCGAAGTCCGGCTCCATCAGCAACAGGCCGGCCATCGGCAGCAGCACGATGAACGGCTTGAAGAAGCCCATCCAGCTCTCGCGCACTTCCTTCTGCCGCCGCACCAGATAACCGGCGAGGTAGATCACCACGAACACTTTGGCGATTTCGGATGGCTGCACGTTGAAGAAGCTGAAACCGATCCAGCGCATCGAACCGTTCACTTCGCGACCGATGCCGGGGATGATCACCATCACCAGCAAACCGAACGCACCGATCAGCATCAACCAGCCGAGGCGCTGCCAGGTAGCGATCGGAATCATCATGGTGACGATGCACGCGCCCAGGCCCAGCACCACATAAATAAGGTGGCGAATCATGTAATACAGCGGACTGCCCGACTGCGCGGCTGCCACTTCAGTGGACGCCGAGGCGATCATGATCAAACCGAGACCGAGCAACGCCAGGCAACCGGCGAGCATCGGGAAATCGAGGTCGATACCGCGCCCGGTGATGATCGGCGACGGATACGGTTTGATGATATTGCGCAGGCTCATGCCAGTTCCTCCACGGCGCGGACGAACTGGTGACCACGGTCTTCATAATTCTTGAACATGTCGAAACTGGCGCAGGCTGGCGACAGCAACACCACGTCACCCGGTTGGGCAGCGGCGCGGCATTGCGCTACGGCATCGACCAGCGAGGTCGCACGAATCAGCGGCACGGCATCACCGATGGCCTCACCGATCTTGTCGGAGTCGCGGCCCATCAGGATCACGGCGCGGCAATTGGCCGCCACCGGATCGCGCAGATCGTTGAATTCGGCACCCTTGCCATCGCCACCGGCGATGAGGATGACCTTGCCGTCGATGTCCGCGCCCAAGCCTTCGATGGCCGCCAGTGCGGCGCCGACGTTGGTGGCTTTGGAGTCGTTGTAGTAAGCCACGCCGTCAAGATCACGCACCCACTGGCAACGGTGTTCGAGACCGGCGAAGTTGCGCAGCGCCGCGAGCATCGCATCGAACGGCAGACCGACGGCATGACCCAGCGCCAATGCCGCGAGGGCGTTGGACTGGTTGTGCGCGCCACGAATCTTCAGTTCACGTACCGGCAGCAGGTTCTGGAATTCGAAAGCGAGGTATTTCTCGCCGTCTTCTTCGCGAATACCGAATGCCTTGAAATCCGGTTTGGTCAGGCCGAAGGTCCAGCACGGCTGGCCCTCGCCCATCAGCGGACGGCTCAGCGCGTCCTGACGGTTGACCACGAACTGCTTGGCACCACGGAAGATCCGGTGCTTGGCCAAGTGGTACGCCGGCAGACCGCTGTAGCGATCCATGTGGTCTTCGCTGATGTTCAGCACGGTGGCCACTTCAGCGTTGAGCTGGTCGGTGGTTTCCAGCTGGAAGCTCGACAGCTCCATCACGTACAGCTCGACGTCGTCGCTGAGCAGGTCCAGCGCCGGAGTGCCAAGGTTGCCGCCGACGGCAACGCGTTTGCCCGCCGCAGCCGCCATCTCGCCGACCAGGGTGGTGACGGTGCTTTTTGCGTTGGAACCGCTGATGGCCACGATCGGCGCCCGCGCGTTACGCGCGAACAGTTCGATGTCGCCGGACAGTTTCACGCCACGGGCCGCAGCGGCTTGCAGGGCCGGGGTCGCCAGCCGGTGCAGATGTCGAGGCTGCGCAGGCCCAGTTCATGGCCGACTTTCTTGGTGTATTTGTATTCTTCGG
>NZ_JBITSX010000058.1:20683-20989 GCF_044541255.1 Pseudomonas sp. NPDC085632
GATCTATTGCAGGGCCGGGGTCGCCAGCGCCAGGCCGGGGCTCACGTAGAGCTCGTCGGCACGGCAGAGGAATTCGACGTCCAGCTCGCCACAACGCACTTCCACGTGCGGATAGTCACGCTTGAGCGTGGCCAGTTCCGGTGGATTTTCCCGCGTGTCCGCCACGGCAAACGACGTGCCCCGGTTCGCCAGGAAGCGAACCAGGGACATGCCGCTCTTGCCGAGGCCGACAACGATGCGGAAGTGGTCAGAAGCGATCAGAGACACACGTTCTACCTCAGCTTCAGGGTGGCAAGGCCGATCAGC
>NZ_JBITSX010000058.1:20999-38313 GCF_044541255.1 Pseudomonas sp. NPDC085632
TCCGATGATCACGAGTATCACGTTTATGATGCATAAACTGACATTCTCGCGATGATCTGGCCAGCCCTTTATTTCAATATGGTGGTGATTCGGTGACATGAGGAACACACGGCGACCGGTCAGCTTAAAGGACGCAACCTGAATGACGACTGACAGGGTTTCCATCACGAACACGCCGCCCATGATGAACAGGACGATTTCCTGACGGACGATCACCGCGATGGTGCCCAGTGCCGCGCCGAGTGCCAACGCACCGACGTCGCCCATGAACACTTGCGCCGGATAGGTGTTGAACCAGAGGAAGCCCAGACCGGCACCGATGAGCGCGCCGCAGAACACGATCAGTTCGCCCGCGCCCGGCACGTAAGGAATCAGCAGGTATTCGGCGAATTTCACGTTACCCGACAGGTAGCAGAAGATGCCCAGACCGCCGCCGACCATCACGGTTGGCATGATTGCCAGACCGTCGAGGCCGTCAGTCAGGTTGACCGCGTTGCTCGAACCGACGATCACGAAGTAGGTCAGTACGATGAAACCGAGGCCCAGCGGAATGCTGTAGTCCTTGAGCATCGGCAGAATCAGCGTGGTTTCCACCGGCGTGGAAGCAGTCATATAAAGGAAGATCGCCGCGCCGAGGCCGAACACCGATTGCCAGAAATATTTCCAGCGGCTCGGCAGACCACGGGAGTTCTTCTCGATGACTTTACGGTAGTCGTCGACCCAGCCGATGGCGCCGAACAACAGGGTCACCAACAGAACAGTCCAGACATAACGGTTGCTCAGGTCAGCCCAAAGAAGTGTGCTGACACCAATCGAAGACAAAATCAGCGCGCCGCCCATGGTCGGTGTGCCCGACTTGGACAGGTGCGATTGCGGACCGTCGTTACGAACGGATTGACCGATCTGACGGTTCTGCAAGGTGCGGATCATCCACGGGCCATAGCACAGCGACAAAACCAGCGCGGTCAGCACACCGAGAATCCCGCGCAGGGTCAGGTACTGAAAGACCGCGAAGCCTTTGTAGAACTGTTGCAGATACTCCGCTAGCAGCAGCAGCATTAATGTTTCTCCAGACTGGACCCGCACAGAGCCGCAACGATGTTTTCCATCGCTGCACTGCGCGAACCCTTGATCAAAATGGTGGTGTTTGTGTCCTGCTCGGCGTCGAGGGCCTGGATCAGCTCGGCTTGCGTGCCGAAGTGATGCGCCTGTTCACCGAATGCGTTGACGGCGTGAACCATGTTTGGCCCGACAGCGTAAAGCGCGGAAACCTTGCCCCGGGCGTACTCGCCCACGTCGCGGTGCCCCTGCTCCGCCCAATCGCCCAACTCGCCGATATCTCCGAGCACCAGGACGGTGCGGCCGGAAAAGCCGGCGAGTATATCAACGGCCGCGCACATTGAGGTGGGGTTTGCGTTGTAAGTGTCATCGATCACGCGCATGCCGTTCTTCGCCAGTTGCGCGACGGTGCGACCCTTGACCGGTTGTACGGCGCCAAGCCCGGTGGCGATGCCGAACAGCGACACGCCCAAGGCGTGAGCGGCAGCGGCGGCGGCCATGGAATTGGCGACGTTGTGGGTGCCGAGCAGGTTCAGTTGAACGCGCTCGACACCTTCAGGTGTGTGCAGATTGAAGGCCGGGCAACCACGGGCATCGGTGCTCAGATCGCTGGCGTAGAAATCCGCCTGAGTGTTGCTCAGGGCGAAGGTCAGCACTTTGCGAGCGCCCGCACGGGCCTTCCAGATACCGAAGGCCTTGTCATCGAGATTGAGTACGGCGACGCCATCAGCGGCCAGCCCGTCGATGATTTCGCCTTTGGCTTCGACGATTTTTTCCGGCCCGCCAAACTCACCGACGTGAGCAGTGCCGGCATTGTTCAGGATCGCCACGTGCGGCTTGGTCAAGCCAACGGTGTAGGCGATTTCGCCCAGACGCGAGGCGCCCAGTTCGATCACCGCCGAAGTGTGCTCCGGGGCCAGTTCGAGCAGGGTCAGCGGCGCGCCGAGGTCGTTGTTCAGATTGCCACGGGTGGCCAGCACCGGACCGCGCGTGCGCAGGATGCTCGCGAGCATTTCCTTGACGGTGGTCTTGCCGCTGGAACCGGTGATCGCGGCGACTGGCTGAGCGAAGGCAGCACGGTTCAGCGCGCCCAACTGGCCGAGGGCCTGACGAGTGTCTTTGACCAGCAATTGCGGCAGCGTGCTGTCGGCGACTTCACGCTCGACCAGCGCAGCCACCGCGCCTTTGGCGGCGACGTCGTTCAAATAGTCATGACCGTCGAAACGCGGGCCAGTCAGGGCGATAAACAGCTGCCCGGGCTGGATCGCGCGGCTGTCGATGCTGACGCCGTCGAAGCTGGCATCAGCCGCGATCAAACGGGCATTGAGCGCGTTGGTCAGTTCGCTGAGTTTGAGGGCCTTAAGCATGGGCTACCTCCCAAGCGGTCAGAGCGTGATCGGCCTCGACCAGATCGGAGAAAGCGTGGCGCTCGCCGTTGATTTCCTGATAGTCCTCGTGACCTTTACCGGCCAGGACAATCACGTCATCGGCCGAGGCGCCGGCAATCAGTTGCGCAATAGCCTGGCCACGGCCGGCGACGAAGGTGACTTTATCCACAGCCGTGAAACCGGCGCGGATGTCTTCGAAAATCACCGCTGGATCTTCAGTACGCGGATTGTCGTCGGTGACCACGACCTGATCGGCCAGACGTTCGACCACTTCAGCCATCAGCGGGCGCTTGCCGCGATCACGGTCGCCGCCGCAGCCGAACAGGCACAGCAGTTGACCTTTGACGTGCGGGCGCAATGCAGTGAGGACTTTTTCCAGCGCATCCGGGGTGTGTGCGTAATCGACCACAACCAACGGCTGAGTGCCACCGCCAAGACGCTGCATGCGCCCGGCCGGGCCTTCGAGTTTCGGCAGTACCTTGAGAATTTCGTCGAGCGCGTAATCCAGACCGAGCAAGGCGCCGACCGCTGCCAGCACGTTGCTCAGGTTGAAACGGCCAAGCAGTGTGCTGCGCAGATGATGTTCACCCTGCGGCGTCACCAGTGTGGCGCGCACGCCGTGGTCGTCGAACTGCGCTTCGCGGCAATACAGATAGGCGCTGCTGTCGAGCAGGCTATAAGTGATCAGGCGCGACTCACGCTTTTCCGCGGCCAGTTGCCGGCCGAAATCGTCGTCGAGGTTGACCACGCGGCACTTCAGATCATTCCAGGCGAACAGCTTGGCCTTCGCCTCGGCGTACGCTTGCATGGTGCCGTGATAGTCCAGGTGATCGCGGGACAGGTTGGTCATCACCGCGACGTCGAACGCCAAGGCAGTAACACGACCCTGATCCAGACCGTGGGACGACACTTCCATGGCCACGGCTTTGGCGCCGGCCTTTTTCAGGTCGCCCAGGGTTGCTTGCACGGCAATCGGATTCGGCGTGGTGTGCAAACCGCTTTCAAGTGCGCCATAGAAGCCGGAACCCAAGGTGCCGACGATGCCGCAATGCTGACCGAGCAGATCGAGTGCCTGCGCAACCAATTGGGTCACGCTGGTCTTGCCGTTGGTGCCCGTGACACCCACAAGATTCAAGTGATGACTCGGCTCGCCGTAAAAACGCCCGGCGATGTCCGACAGCTGCGCTGCCAGGCCTTTGACCGGAATCAGCGGCACGTCGGTGATCGGCAGCACGGTGGCGCCTTCGACTTCATAAGCAACCGCAGCGGCGCCACGTTGCAGGGCATCGGCAATGTGCGCCCGGCCATCGAATTTGCCGCCAGGCACAGCGAGGAACAAATCCCCTGCGCGTACGTTGCGGCTGTCCAGCGCCAATTCACGGATCAATAGATCGTGGCCGGCGTGGGGGAATATCTTGTTCAGACTTAATGACATCAGCCGCGCCCTCCATTGGCTTTCAGCGGTACGACCGGGGTGGCATTGGCCTGTTGCGTCGTCGGCAGGTTGTCCGGCGTTACGTTCATCAGGCGCAGGGTGCCGGACATCACGCGGCTAAACACCGGCGCCGATACCAGACCACCGAAGTAGCCGGCCTTGCTTGGTTCGTCGATCACCACAACGATGGCGTAACGCGGGTCGCTCATCGGGCCAAAACCGGCGAACAGCGAGCGATACGAGTTTTCCGCGTAGCCCTTGGTGCCCACCGACGTCTTACGTGCGGTACCCGACTTGCCCGCCACGTGATAGGCCGGCACCTGCGCACGGAACACACCGCGTGGCGCTTCGATTACCTGGGTCAACATGCCTTGCATGGTTTTCGCGACGGCTTCCGGCAGCACTTGCGTGGTCTGCGGCGGCTTGTCGGTTTTGATCAGAGTCAGCGGTGCGAGGCGACCGTTATTGGCCAATGCCGAGAACGCGTGAACCAGCTGGATCGCGGTCACGGAAATACCGTAGCCGTACGACAGCGTCGCGGTTTCGGCTTTACGCCAATCCCGGTAATTGGGGAGATTACCGACGCGCTCACCCGGAAAACCGAGACCGGTGTCCTGACCCAGGCCAACTTTCTGTGCCAGACGGTAAATGGTTTCACCGCCGATATCGAACGCGACCTTACTCATGCCGACGTTACTGGAATTGATCAGAATACCGGTCATGTCCAGCACCGGCCCTTCGCTTTTGGAAACGTCCTTGATCGTGTATTTACCGATCTGCAGCGTGCCAGGATACACCTCGACGGTGTCGCTCGGCTTCCAGCGACCGGACTCGATTGCGGCGCTCATCGAGATGGCTTTCATGGTCGAACCCGGTTCGAACACGTCGATCATCGCGCGGTTACGCATCATCGCCGGTTGCAGGTTGCGACGGTTGTTCGGGTTGTAGGTCGGCTGGTTGACCATGGCCAGAATCTCGCCGGTCTTGACGTCCATGATCACCAGGCTGCCGGCCTTGGCGCCGTTCTCGATGATCGCGTTACGCAGTTCGCGGTTGGCCAGGTATTGCAGACGCAGGTCAATGGACAACGCCAAGGGCTTGCCGGCCTTGGCGTTTTTGGTGACCTGGACATCCTTGATCAGCCGTCCGCGCCGATCCTTGATGACCTGTCGTTTGCCCGGCACCCCGGCGAGCCATTCGTCATAAGCGAGTTCGACACCTTCGCGACCGTGGTCATCGATGTCGGTAAACCCGACCATGTGCGCGGTGACTTCACCGGCCGGGTAGAACCGGCGGAATTCTTCGATGCCGTAGACACCCGGCACTTTAAGATCGAGCACTGACTGGCCTTGCTCGGGGGTCAGCCCGCGCACCAGGTAAATGAATTCTTTGTTGGCCTGGGCTTCGAGGCGTTCGGTCAGGGCTTTCGGGTCCTGTCCCAGCGCAGCGGCGAGTGCCGGCCACTTCTCTTTCGCCGTTTGCATTTCCTTGGCGTTGGCCCACAGCGTGGTCACCGGGGTACTCACGGCCAAAGGCTCACCGTTACGGTCGGTGATCAGACCACGGTGAGCAGGAATCGGAATATGACGCAGACTGCGTGCATCGCCCTGACCTTTGAGGAAGTCACGGTCAACCACTTGCAAGTCGATGATGCGCCAGCAGATCGCCGCGACCATCACGCCGAGCAGCGCCACCATCAGGCGGAAGCGCCATGGGAACAGTGCGCCTTCGAGTTTCATCATGGCGCCACCATCTTCACGTCAGCCGCGCCGGGGATGTGCATTTTCAGTTGTTCGGTGGCCAGCACTTCGATGCGGCTATGCGCGGTCCAGGTGCTCTGCTCAAGAATCAGACGGCCCCACTCGGCCTGCGCCTTGTCGCGCACGCTGAGTTCGTTGTAAAGGGTGTTGAGCAACTGCCGGTTCCAGTGCGCGCTGTACGACACGGCAATGGCCGAGACGAGCACGCCGATGAACAGCAGCAGCATCAGAAAGCTGCCGCCGGGCAGTGGCTTGGCGAAAAGCTTGCTCACCGCAACTTCTCCGCGACGCGCATGACGGCGCTACGGGAACGTGGGTTGGCTTTGAGTTCGGCGTCGGAGGCCGTCTGCGCTTTGCCATGGACTTTGATTTTCGGTTCGAACGCCACATGGCGAACCGGCAGGTTGCGCGGCAGGTTGTCGGCTTCGCCCTTCACCAGCTTGCGCATGAACAGTTTGACGATGCGGTCTTCCAGCGAATGGAAACTGATCACGACCAGACGGCCGCCGATTTCCAGAGCGTCGAGTGCGGCGTCGAGGCCGGCTTCCAGATCACCCAGTTCGTTGTTGACGTGAATGCGCAAACCCTGAAATGCACGAGTGGCCGGGTTCTTGCCCTTTTCCCATGCCGGGTTGGCGACTTTCAATACTTCGGCCAGGTCGGCAGTGCGCTCGAACGGCTTGATATCGCGACGCTCGGCGACGGCGCGAGCCATACGACCGGAAAAACGTTCTTCGCCGTATTCCTTGAACACCCGGGCGATTTCTTCAGCCGGCGCGGTGTTGACGAATTCGGCAGCGCTGATGCCACGGGACGGGTCCATGCGCATGTCCAGCGGGCCGTCGTTGAGGAAACTGAAGCCGCGTTCAGCATCGTCGAGCTGCGGCGACGACACGCCCAGATCGAGCAGAATGCCGCTGACCTTGCCGCTCAGACCTTGCTCGGCAACCACCGAACCCAGCTCGGCAAAGCTGCGCTGCACAACGACAAAGCGGCCGTCTTCGGCCGCTAGCGTTTGCCCGGTGGCAATCGCTTGTGGATCTTTGTCGAACCCGATGAGCCGACCGTCCGTGCCGAGCTGGCTGAGGATCAACCGGCTATGGCCGCCGCGCCCGAACGTACCGTCCAGATAGCAGCCATCAGGACGTACGGCGAGAGCCTCGACGGCTTCGTCAAGCAGTACGGTGATGTGGTTAAAGCCGCTATCAATAGTCACAGGATCAAATCACGCAGTTCATCAGGCATCGCGCCCGGTTGTTGAATGGCAGCAAGGTCAGCGGCAGATACCGCGTTCCATGCATCCTCGTCCCACAATTGGAACTTGTTCAGCTGGCCTACCAGCATCGCGCGCTTATCCAATTTGGCGTATTCGCGCAGACGTGGCGGAACCAGAAAACGGCCACTGCCATCGAGCTCGAGGTCGACGGCGTTGCCGATCAATAAACGCTGCAAGCGACGGTTCTCTTCGCGAAGCGAAGGGAGGGCGCGCAACTTGGTTTCAATAATTTCCCACTCGTCGAGCGGATAAACACACAAACACGGATCAACGGCGTCAATGGTGACGATTAATTGGCCAGAACTGCGCGAATCGAGCTCGTCACGGTACCGGCTCGGCATAGCGAGACGACCCTTTGCGTCGAGACTGATAGCATTAGCTCCGCGAAACACGTCTGCGTTTCTCCAATTTTTATCGTTTTGAGCTCAAAAAACCCACTTCATGCCACTTTCCGCCACTTGCGCACACTATAGGAATGCGCCCACCACACCGTCAAGGCGCGGATTAAAGGAAAACCCTTACAGAACGGAGATTTAGGAGCATAAAAGGAGGCGTAACGACAATCTGGCGGAGACTTTCGACCCATAACTTGATGCAGCACTGACAGCTGCGCTCGAAAGTTAAAGTAATTTGTTAAGAGTAAGATTTTTTCGGTATTACAAAAGTGCTTCTGCTGTTGATTGAAGCAAGGTGGGAAATGGCTATTACTGCATTTGCCGCTGCCGAACTTTCAGAGCAGGCCTGCTGATATTACACAGCCCTGTTGCCAATGATTCAAGCAGGGAAAGAAAAGGTGGAGAGTCGATCTGTAAGCCGGGTTCTGTCTTGAACAGTCATTCGTCTACGATGGCCATCACTGGACATCTTTAGCAACCTACCCGGTCCCAGCGCGGGCCACGCCTTGGGACCCTATTTGGTCTTGCTCCAAGTGGGGTTTACCGAGCCACGAACTGTTGCCAGACGCGCGGTGCGCTCTTACCGCACCTTTTCACCCTTACCGGCGCCGAAGCGCTTAGGCGGTTATTTTCTGTGGCACTTTCCGTAGGCTCACGCCTCCCAGGCATTACCTGGCACTTCGCCCTATGGAGCCCGGACTTTCCTCCCCCCCCTAATTTTCATAGAGGGCAGCGACTGTCCGATCGACTCTCCGCCGCGAAGGTTAACGGCAGAGCGCCCGAAGAACAAGCGCTAAAAGCCTCAAGACCGCTATGGGCGACGGCTTACACGCCTTTCTGTTTATCCAGCGCGACCTGATAAAGGACGTTTTTACGTTCACCGGTGATCTGCGCTGCCAACGCGGCGGCACGCTTTAGCGGCATTTCCTCGAGCAACAGGTCAAGGATACGCATCGCCTCGCTGCTGACGGCGTCTTCGGACTCCGGCGCAGTCCAGCCGGCGACCAGCACTACACATTCGCCGCGCTGCTGATTGCTGTCGGACTCGACGAACGCGCGTAGTTCGGACAGCGGCAACCCCTTAAGCGTCTCGAAAGTCTTGGTGATTTCACGGGCGAGCAATGCCTGACGCTCACCGCCGAACACTGCTTCCATATCCTGCAGGCATTCAAGGATGCGGTGCGGTGCCTCATAGAAGATTAGCGTGCGCGGCTCTTCTTTAACGGCTTCCAGTCGCGCTTTGCGCCCGACCGATTTGGCCGGCAGGAATCCTTCAAAGATGAAGCGGTCAGACGGTAGCCCCGCCGCCGACAATGCCGCAATCAATGCACAAGCACCCGGCACCGGCACCACATTGATTCCGGCTGCGCGAGCCTGACGCACCAAGTGATAACCCGGATCGGAAATCAGCGGCGTCCCCGCGTCGGAGATCAGCGCCACGTTGTCGCCCGCCAACAAGCGGGTAATAAAGCGGCTACCTTCATCTCTTTCATTGTGTTCGTGACACGCGGCCAGCGGCGTGCCGATGCCAAAGTGCTGCATCAGGCGCGCCGAGTGACGGGTGTCTTCGGCAGCGATCAATGCCACTTCGCGGAGAATCTTCAGGGCCCGGGCACTGATGTCGTCCAGGTTGCCGATGGGCGTCGCCACCACATAAAGCGAGCCAGCAGCGGAATTCAGGGAACCTGGAGCAGTCAAAGCGCACACCTCGTGATCGTAAAAGCGGCCATTGTAGCGCGTCACGAGGCTTGCGATGCGTTCCAGCCGAACCCGGTTTTGCGTGCCGTTGTGCGCCGCCGCAACATTTACTCCAGCTAAATTGTCCGTTTCACGCCACTAACATCGCGCCCCGGCCAGTGCTTGGGTACAATTCGACGCTAATTTGATCGAGTATCAGGAACACTTACATGATCGCTTGCCTGCGGCTGTTCACTGCCCTCTGCCTCGCTGCCCTGTTGGCGGCTTGCGCCAGCTCCCCTTCCTCCAGCCTTGGCGAACTTCCACGGACCCCGGATGCCAGCATCGAGCAACTGCTCGAACAGGCTAGCCAGGCGAAAACCCCGGAAAAAGCCGCCCTGCTGCGCCTGAGCGCTGCGGATCTGGCTTACCGTCAGGGTAACGCCGGACAGTCCGCGCAGATCCTGCAACAAGTGCCGATGGAGCAACTCAAGCCCGGTCAGCAGATTTTTGCCAGCACCTTGAACGCTGAATTGGCGATGACGCGCAATCAGCCGAAAGCTGCGCTGACAGCCCTGAGCCATCCAAGCCTGCAACACTTGGGCGAGATGCCTGAAGAGCAGCAAGTGCGCACCGGAACCGTTCACGCCCGCGCCCTTGAGGCCGATGGTCAGACTCTGGCTGCCGCTCGCGAACGCGTGTTCATCGCCCCGATGTTGCAAGGCGACGCCGCGAGCAAAAACCACGAAGCGATCTGGACCCTGATCGGCTCGCTGCCAACCGATCAGCTGCAACCGAACAGCACCGACGATCTCGGCGGCTGGATGGGCCTGGCCATGGCGGTGAAATCCGCGGGCACCCTGGAACAACAGCAAGCTGCGATCGATACCTGGCGCGCACAGAACCCAAAACACCCGGCCGCGATCAACCTGCCGCTGCCGCTGACCAAACTCAAGGAGCTGGCCAGCCAGCCGCTGAGCAAAATCGCCCTGCTGCTGCCGCAGGACGGCCCGCTGGCCGCTGTTGGCAAAGCACTGCGTGAAGGCTTCATGGCTGCGCACTACCAGGCTCAACAGGCCGGACAAAAACCGCCAGCGATCGAGTTCTACGACAGCTCGAAGCTGACCTCGATGGACGAGTTCTACCGCAAGGCTCAGGCTGACGGCGTGCAACTGGTTGTCGGCCCGCTGGAAAAACCACTGGTCAAACAGCTGAGCACCCGTCCGCAACTGCCGATCACCACCCTCGCGCTGAACTACAGCGAAGGCGATCAAGGCCCGGCACAACTGTTCCAGTTTGGTCTGGCCGCTGAAGACGAAGCTCGCGAAGTCTCGCGCCGTGCCCGTGCCGATGGCCTGCACCGCGCTGCGATCATGGTGCCGAAAGGCGAATGGGGCGACCGCGTACTGCGTGCCTTCAGTCAGGACTGGCAGGCTAACGGTGGCAGCATCGTAGCGACCGAACGTGTTGATCAGCCGGTGCAACTGGCTCAGCAGATCGCTGACATGTTCCAACTGCGTCAGAGCGAAGCCCGCGCCAAGAGCCTGCAAAATGCCGCTGGCACCAACGTCGCCGCCCAGCCTTCGCGTCGTCAGGACATTGAGTTCATCTTCCTCGCCGCCACGCCGCAACAGGCGCAGCAGATCAAGCCGACCCTGAACTTCCAGTACGCCGGTGACGTGCCGGTTTACGCGACCTCGCACGTTTACAGCGCCAGTGGCGACGTCAACCAGTACAACGACATGAACGGCATTCGCTTCTGCGAAACCCCATGGCTGCTGGACAGCAGCGACCCATTGCGTCAGCAAGTGGTTGCGCAGTGGCCACAAGCCGCCGGCAGCCTCGGCCGCCTGTACGCGATGGGTGTCGATGCCTATCGTCTGGCACCACGCCTGGGCCAACTCAAAGCCCTGCCGGACAGCCGCATCGACGGTGAATCGGGCAGCCTTGGCATGACCCAGACCCAGCGCGTTGTGCGCCAGTTGCCTTGGGCGCAATTTGTCAGCGGCCAGGTTCAGCGCCTGCCGGACACTCCGCGCTGATGCCCGACAGGTCACGCTCGCAAAGCGGCAAGGATGCCGAGCGCCAGGCGCTCGAGCATCTGCAACAACAAGGTCTGCGCCTGCTGGCGCAGAACTGGTTTTGTAAACGCGGCGAGCTTGATCTGGTCATGCTTGATGGCGATACAGTAGTATTCGTTGAAGTTCGCTACAGAAAAAACACTCAATGGGGTGGCGCGCTCGCTAGCATTGATGAGCGCAAGCAGCAGAAACTGATTTTCGCTGCGCAGTATTTTCTTCAGCGCGAGTCGCGCTGGGCCAATTCCCCTTGCCGCTTCGACGTGGTGGCCATCGACAGCCATCCGGATCAGCTGAACTGGTTGCAGAATGCTTTCGACAGTTGATCGCCGGCGTTGCGACCCGGACAATCCCACCGACAAATTTTGCTCTTTGCTTTGCGGGCTGCACATTCATGTGCCGGACAGCCGCGCTACTTAAGGTCACACAGATGGACATGCAATCCCGAATTCGCCAGCTTTTCCAGGCCAGTATCGACACCAAGCAACAGGCGATGGACGTACTTGCACCGCACATCGAGCAAGCCAGCCAGATCATGGTCAACGCCCTGCTCAACGAGGGCAAAATGCTTTCGTGCGGCAACGGCGGCTCGGCCGGCGACGCCCAGCACTTCTCTTCGGAGCTGCTCAACCGCTTCGAGCGCGAGCGCCCGAGCCTGCCGGCTATCGCCCTGACTACCGACACGTCGACGATCACCTCGATCGCCAACGACTACAGCTACAACGAAGTGTTCTCCAAACAGATCCGCGCACTCGGTCAGCCAGGCGATGTCCTGCTGGCGATTTCGACCAGCGGTAACTCGGCGAACATTATTCAAGCGATCCAGGCCGCACATGATCGCGAAATGATTGTCGTAGCTATGACCGGACGCGATGGCGGCGGCATGGCGTCGCTGCTGCTGCCCGAGGACGTCGAGATTCGCGTACCGGCCAATGTCACTGCACGTATTCAAGAAGTCCACTTGCTGGCGATCCATTGCCTTTGCGATCTGATCGACAGCCAACTGTTCGGGAGTGAAGAATGACCCCTAATCGCCTTGGCCTTCTGGCCTTGACCCTGTGCCTCGGCATCAGCGGCTGCACCTCGGTGGTGAACGCCAGCCGTGAAGCACCGATCGACGACGACCGTGGCACGCGCACCTTCGGCAGCAAGATCGACGACTCGTTGATCGAAACCAAAGTCGGTGTGAACGTGGCCAAGGCCGACCCGGCCCTGGACAACGATTCGCACATCGTCGTCACCAGTTTCAACGGTGTTGTATTGCTGGCCGGTCAAACCCCTCGCGCAGACTTGAAAGCCAAGGCCGAGCAAGCGGCAGCCGCCGTCCAGCGGGTAAAAACCGTTCATAACGAACTGCAGGTCATACCGCCGTCCGGCTTCCTGGCTCGCCAGAACGACACCTGGCTGACCTCCAAGATCAAGACCCAGATGCTCACCGACGCCAGCATCCCTGGCTCGCGTATCAAGGTTGTGACCGAGAACGGCATCGTCTACCTGCTGGGCCTGCTGACCAAACAGGAAGCCACTCAAGCGACCAATCTGGTTCAGGGTGTTTCCGGCGTACAGAAAATCGTCAAGCTGTTCGAGTACATCGACTGACAGCCGAAACGCGCACATAAAAAAAGGCGATCCATCCGGATCGCCTTTTTTATTACTTCACCACTTTCAAACTAGGCCGGCCACTAGGGCGCGGCGGCTCGCTGTCCGGCGGCGGCATGTCGTCATCCGACTCGATCTCTTCTTCGTCATCCATCGGCGACTCGAGATCAAACACCATGCCCTGACCGTTCTCCCGGGCGTAGATACCCAGAATCGCGCTGATCGGCACGTACAAGCTGTGCGGGACGCCACCGAAGCGACCTTCGAAGGTCACCACGTCGTTGTCCATGTGCAGATGACGCACGGCACTCGGCGAGATGTTCAGGACAATCTGCCCGTCGCTGGCGAAGCCCTGCGGCACTTGCACCGCCGGGTACTCGGAATTGACCAGCATGTGCGGGGTGCAATCGTTATCAACAATCCACTCGTAGAGCGCGCGGACCAGATAAGGTCGACTGGAGTTCATAGCGGCTCCTTAAGCCTTAGCGCATATCGCGTTCGACACCAGACAGACTCGCCTGGAAAGCCTCACGCGCAAACGAGCGCTCCATATAATCAAGCAGCGGCTTGGCTGGCCGCGGCAGTTCAATACCCAGAATCGGCAAACGCCAGAGTATTGGCAATAGGCAGCAATCCACCAGACTTTGTTCCTCACTGAGGAAAAACGGCTTGTCGGCAAACAATGGCGACACGCCCGTCAGGCTTTCACGCAATTCCTTGCGCGCCACGACACGCGCGGCCTCCTTGGACTTGGGATCCAGAATCAGATCCACCAGACCACACCAGTCGCGCTGAATACGATGAATCAGCAGACGGCTGTTGGCACGCGCCACCGGGTAAACCGGCATCAACGGCGGATGCGGGTAACGCTCATCCAGATATTCCATCACCACGGTCGACTCCCACAACGCCAGGTCACGATCGACCAGCGTAGGGAGACTGCCGTAAGGGTTCACCTCAATCAGTTTAGGCGGCTGGCGACCAGCTTCCACATAAATGATCTCGGCGCTGACACCCTTCTCTGCAAGCACAATGCGCACTCGGTGGGAATAGTGGTCGGCGGGGTCGGAGTAACAGGCCAACCGATTGGTCACGCCCATGGCGATCCTCCTCGCTTGTTGAAATTATCGGAACCGGAAAAACGCGCGCGCCCAGAGGGCGCCTCCCGCATCGCCTGGCTGACCAGACGTTGCGTTATCGGAGGCGCCCTTGGGCGCGCGCGATTAACAGCAATGCTTGAAGCGTATCAGTGCACGTCTTTCCAGTATTCACGCTTGAGCAGGTAGGCGAACACAAAGAAGAACGCCAGGTACAGCAAGACATAAGTACCGATGCGCTGATGTTGCAGCTTAACCGGGTTAGCCGAGTAAGCCAGGAAGGTTACCAGATTCTTGACCTTCTCATCGAACTGCTCTTCGTTCAGAGCACCGGATTTCGGCACGATGGTCAGTTGATCGCACGCTTCATGGGTCAGCGGCGTACCAGTCAGCGGATCATATTGCTTCTTGCCGTCCTCGACGATCTGCACCTGTTTGCAACCCACGACCTGACGACCTTGCAGGCCGACCAGCACGTTAGGCATGCCGACGTTCGGGAAGACCTTGTTGTTCACGCCCCAGGGACGTGCCGGATCTTCGTAGAACGAACGCAGGTAACCGTAAAGCCAGTCGGTGCCACGTACGCGAGCAACCAGGGTCAGGTCCGGCGGCGCTGCGCCAAACCAGGTCTTGGCGTCCGTCGGCTGCATGCCGATGTTCATGTGATCACCAATCTTGGCACCGGTGAACACCAGCTTCTCCAGCATCATCTCGTGAGGAATGCCCAGATCATCGGCAACCCGCTCGTAACGCTGGAACTTGGCACTGTGGCAACCCATGCAATAGTTGGCAAAGGTACGTGCGCCATCCTGCAGGGCGGCCTTGTCGGAAACGTCGATGTCGACTTTTTCCAGCTCCGGACCACCGTGTTCAGCGGCGAAAGACAGGACAGGCAAAGCAGCAAAAATCAGAGCAAAAAATAACTTTTTCATCAGCCAGTCACCCTTTCCGGAACCGGTTTGGTCTTCTCGAGCCTGGTGTAGAACGGCATCAGAATGAAGTAGGCGAAGTACAGGAAGGTGCAGACCTGCGACAGCAAGGTTCGCTCCGGCGTCGGCGCAAGCACACCGAGAATGCCGAGGATCACGAACGAAATGCAGAACACCAGCAGCCAGATTTTGCTCATCCAGCCTTTATAGCGCATCGATTTGACCGGACTGCGGTCCAGCCACGGCAGCACGAACAGCACCGCAATCGCCGCCCCCATGGCGATAACGCCCATGAGTTTGTCAGGGATCGCGCGCAGGATGGCGTAGAACGGCGTGAAGTACCAAACCGGGGCAATATGCTCTGGAGTCTTGAACGGGTTGGCTTGCTCAAAGTTGGGTTTTTCGAGGAAGTAGCCGCCCATTTCCGGGAAGAAAAACACAATAAAGCAGAAGATAAACAGGAATACCACGACACCGACAATGTCCTTCACGGTGTAGTACGGGTGGAAGGCAATGCCGTCCAGCGGGATGCCGTTTTCGTCTTTGTGCTTCTTGATGTCGACGCCATCGGGGTTGTTCGAACCCACTTCGTGCAACGCCAGAATGTGCAGCACCACCAGACCGAGAATCACGATCGGCAGCGCGACAACATGCAAGGCGAAAAAGCGGTTCAAGGTGATCCCGGAGATCAGGTAGTCACCACGAATCCACTGGGTCAGGTCGTTTCCGATCACCGGAATCGCACCGAACAGCGAGATGATCACCTGGGCACCCCAGTAGGACATCTGGCCCCATGGCAGCAGATAACCCATGAAGGCTTCGGCCATCAGCGCCAGGTAAATCAGCATGCCGAAGACCCAGACCAGCTCGCGCGGTTTCTGGTACGAACCGTAGAGCAGACCACGGAACATGTGCAGATACACCACGATGAAAAACGCCGAAGCGCCGGTCGAGTGCAGCAGACGCAGGATCGAGCCGTACTCGACGTCGCGCATGATGTATTCAACAGAGGCGAACGCTTCTTCTGCCGACGGCGTGTAGCTCATCGTCAGCCAGACACCGGTAACGATCTGATTCACCAGCACCAGCAGCGCCAGGGAGCCAAAGAAGTAGAAGAAGTTGAAGTTTTTTGGAGCGTAATACTTGCTGAGATGGTCTTCCCACATTTTGGTCGCAGGAAAGCGCGCATCAACCCAATCCATGAACTTGCTCATCACGCTTTCTCCGTATCGACGCCAATGACAATCAGGTCATCGGTCTCATAGGAATGCGGGGGAACTGGCAGGTTCAAAGGCGCAGGTTGCGACTTGTAGACGCGGCCAGCCAGATCGTAGTGGGAACCGTGGCAAGGGCAGAAATAGCCGCCGACCCAGTCTTTGCCCAGATCCGCAGGTGCCACTTCGGGACGGAAAGTTGGTGAGCAACCCAGGTGTGTGCAGATCCCGATCAGCAGCAGAATTTCCGGCTTGATCGAGCGCACTTCAGGGTCGACATAGGTAGGTTGCGTGGAGTTTTTGGAGGTTGGATCGGAGAGCTGGCCCTCGATCTTCTTGAGATTCCCCAGGATTTCCGCAGTACGGCGGACAATGAACACCGGCTGGCCGCGCCACTCAGCAATCATCTGCTGTCCTGGCTCGATTTTGCTGACATTCACTTTCACCGGTGCACCGGCGGCTTTCGCCTTGGCACTGGGAAACCATGACCCCACGAACGGGACCGCAGCCCCCACCGCTCCTGCAGCACCCACCACGGATGTGGCTGCTACCAAGAAGCGACGCCGGCCTGCATTCACGCCGTCATTGCTCATTCAGTCCTCTCCCATCAGCTTTTGTGGCCTGTTAAATCAGGCATCTACTAAATAAATCAATGTTACTTATAAAAATTTTGCCGAGATGGTAATGAAAAGCCCCAATTCTGACAAGGGAATTACCCAGAGCTCATACCCTCAAGCCTTGCAGTATAGGGGGTCTACGGAAGTGGCAAGTTGTCGCAGCGCAATTCTTTGATAAATCACAGGCATAAAAAAACGCCCGCTTCCGTGAGGAGGCGGGCGTTCTTTTTGAACGCGGAAGCGGAATTAACGCTTCGAGTACTGCGGACGCTTACGCGCTTTACGCAGACCAACTTTCTTACGTTCAACTTCACGGGCGTCGCGAGTAACGAAGCCAGCTTTGCGCAGAGCGCCACGCAGGGTTTCGTCGTAGTCCATCAGAGCGCGAGTGATGCCGTGGCGGATTGCGCCAGCTTGACCACTTACACCACCACCGATCACGGTGACGTAGATGTCGAACTTCTCGACAGTCTCAGTCAGCTCCAGCGGCTGGCGAACTACCATACGGGCAGTTTCACGGCCGAAGAAGTTTTCCAGCGAACGGTTGTTGATGGAGATGTTACCAGTACCCGGACGCAGGAAAACGCGTGCGGTTGCGGTCTTGCGACGGCCAGTGCCGTAATTTTGAGTCGCCGACATAATGTACTATTCCGTTAAAACTTCAGTTCTTGGGGCTGCTGAGCAGTATGTGGGTGTGCAGCGCCCGCATAGACTTTCAGCTTACGGTACATGTCGCGACCCAGTGGGTTTAGGCAGCATGCCTTTAACCGCGGTCTCGATCACGCGCTCA
>NZ_JBITSX010000059.1:0-37932 GCF_044541255.1 Pseudomonas sp. NPDC085632
CTTTACCGATGGTGTACAGCATCACCGGGTTATCGAACTCGGCGGCCACCTCGCGGATGATGTGGATGCTTTCCGCCTCCAGCTGTTTCAGATGCGTCAGTTTGTCGACCATGGCTACTCACGAAAACTTTCTTATGAACGGCCAGCGGGCCGTGTTCGAGCGGGGAATCCTAGCACAGCGACCTTCTTCTAATCAGGACGCGAGCTAGAACGAAAGGGCATATGAATATGCCCACCAGTTCGGCCAATCCGCCCGTGTAGGAGCTGCCGAAGGCTGCGATCTTTTGATCCTTGAAAACAAAATCAAAGGATCGCAGCCTTCGGCAGCTCCTACAGGGGTCGTGCAAGTCAGATCGGGTTGGGGATGTCGATGAAGATGTGCTCCAGGGCGAAACGTTTTGCCAGGTAGTCACCCAACGCCTGTACGCCGTACCGCTCAGTGGCGTGGTGACCGGCGGCGATGAAGCTGATGTCGTTCTCGCGAGCGCTGTGGAAGGTCTGCTCGGAGGCTTCACCACTCAGATACAGATCGACGCCTGCGGCGACGGCTTGATCGATATAACCCTGACCACCGCCAGTGCACCAGCCAACCCGACGAATCATCGGATTGCCTTCAATCAGCAACGGTTCGCGGCCCATGACTTCCTGCACCTTGCGGGCGAAATCGCGTGCTGTCATCGGTTCATTCAAGGACCCCACCAGACCGACGATTTTAAGATTGTCCGGATCCAGCGGCCCTTCTACGGTGATATCCAACTGCCGCGCCAGCTGCACGTTATTGCCAACGTCCGGGTGCAGATCCAGCGGCAAGTGGTAAGCGAGCAGACTGATGTCGTGCTTGAGCAAGGTCTTCAATCGGCGCTGCTTCATGCCGGTAACGCACGGGTTCTCGCCCTTCCAGAAGTAACCGTGATGCACCAGCACCAGATCGGCCTCAGCCTCGACGGCGGCATCCAGCAAGGCCTGACTGGCAGTGACGCCGCTGACAATACGCATCACCTGCGGGCGGCCCTCAACCTGCAATCCATTCGGGCAATAATCGGCAATTTTCGCACTGCCAAGGTAACGGTCGGCTTCTTCGACGAGGGTGCTGAGGGCAACGGCCATGAAAGACTCCTAAATATCCCGTTCCGAGGCACGCGCGGCCTCGTATAATGCGCGACATTATGGGCGGTCTGACCCCGCCTGCAACTTTTCCAGGACGTGCTTAATGTTCAAGGCGCTGCGTTTTATGGGCTGGCCGCTGTTGGCCGGCGTGCTTATCGCTCTGTTGATTATTCAGCGTTACCCGCAGTGGGTCGGGCTACCGAGCCTCGACGTCAACCTGCAACAGGCGCCGCAGACCACCAGCGTGCAGCAGGGGCCGGTGTCCTATGCCGATGCGGTAACTATTGCAGCGCCCTCGGTGGTCAACCTGTACACCACCAAAGTCATCAACAAACCGGCGCATCCGCTGTTTGAAGATCCGCAGTTCCGCCGTTTCTTTGGTGATAACTCGCCGAAGCAGAAACGCATGGAGTCGAGCCTCGGTTCCGGCGTGATCATGAGCCCGGAAGGCTACATTCTGACCAACAACCACGTGACCAGCGGCGCCGACCAAATTGTCGTGGCGCTGAAGGACGGTCGTGAAACCCTCGCCCGGGTGATCGGCAGCGATCCGGAAACGGACCTCGCGGTGTTGAAAATCGATTTGAAAACCCTGCCGGCCATCACCGTCGGCCGCTCCGACAACATCCGCATCGGCGACGTCGCGCTGGCCATCGGCAACCCGTTCGGCGTTGGCCAGACCGTGACCATGGGCATCATCAGCGCCACCGGGCGTAATCAGTTGGGCCTGAACAACTACGAAGACTTTATCCAGACCGACGCGGCGATCAACCCGGGCAACTCCGGCGGCGCGCTGGTCGATGCCAACGGCAACCTCACCGGCATCAACACAGCGATCTTCTCCAAGTCTGGCGGTTCGCAGGGCATTGGCTTTGCGATCCCGGTGAAACTGGCAATGGAAGTGATGAAGTCGATCATTGAGCACGGTCAGGTGATTCGTGGCTGGCTGGGTATTGAAGTGCAACCGCTGACTCAGGAACTGGCCGAGTCGTTCGGTTTGTCCGGACGCCCGGGAATTGTCGTCGCGGGGATCTTCCGCGATGGCCCGGCACAGAAGGCCGGCCTGCAGTTGGGTGACGTGATTCTGAGCATCGATGGCGAGCCGGCCGGCGATGGCCGTCGTTCGATGAACCAGGTCGCACGGATCAAACCGACCGACAAAGTGACGATTCAGGTGATGCGCAACGGCAAAGAGATAAAGCTCACCGCTGAAATCGGCCTGCGTCCGCCACCGGCGCCGGTGAAAGAAAAAGAAGAATAAAACTTTTTTCGCGCCAGTCGCGCGAATAAAAGACATTCTCAACAGACATGTTATATTGTTTCAATTCTAAGAATTGGAACAACATAACATGTCGTCTCGAACAAAGGCCTCCCTGCTCGGTCTGAGCCTTGGATTGCTGGTCGATCCAGCCTTCGCTGAAGAACCCAAACCGCTTGAACTGGACGCCATCAGCGTCATCTCCGACTACGAATCGCCGACCGGACCGGTCAAGGGCTACCGCGCCACGCGTTCGTCCAGCGCGACCAAAACCGACACCGCGATCCGCGATATCCCGCAGGCGATCAGCGTGGTGCCCGCCAGCGTGCTCAAGGATCTGGGCAGTACCAGTGTCGAACGCGCACTGGATTTCGCCGGCGGCGTGTCGAAGCAAAACAACTTCGGCGGCCTGACGCTTTATGAATACAGCGTGCGCGGATTCACCACATCGGAGTTCTACAAGGACGGCTTCAGCGCCAATCGCGGCTATCCGAGCACACCGGATGCAGCCAACATCGAGCGCATCGAAGTACTCAAAGGCCCGGCTGCCAGCCTTTACGGTCGGGGCGATCCCGGCGGCACGGTGAACATTGTCACCAAGAAACCGCAGCCCGAAGCCTTCACCACTTTGCAAACCAGCGCCGGTAGCTGGGATCGCTATCGCACCGCGCTGGACGTCAACACGCCGCTGGATGATCAGGGCAATGTGCTGTCGCGGATCAACCTCGCGGTCGAGGACAACCACAGCTTCCGCGATCACGTCGACAGCAAACGTGTGTTCGTTGCCCCTTCGATCAGTTGGCAATTGAACCCGGACACCTCGTTACTGGTGGAAAGCGAAATCGTCCGTCACAGCTCCACCTTCGATCGCGGCATCGTCGCACCGAACAACAAATGGAGCGGCGTGTCGCGTTCGACCTTCCTCGGCGAGCCCAACGACGGCAACATCGATAACCACAACAATCTGCTTCAAGCGACCCTGGAACATCACCTCAACGACAGTTGGAAGCTGCGCCTGGCCAGCCACTATAAGGAAGGCAAACTTTGGGGCTACGCTTCGGAAAATCGACCGCTGAGCACTGATAACCGTACTGACAGCCGCCGCTATCGCGAGCGCGACACCAATTGGCATGACAGCATCACGCAACTGGAACTGCGCGGGCTGTTCGACCTCGGCCCGTGGCAGCACGAACTGCTGATCGGCACCGAATACGAAAATTTCCGCAAGAACGAGCGCGTCACCACGATTGCCGGCGGCCCTTACGCCATCGACATCTACAAGCCGATCTACGGCCAGCCAAAACCCAACGGCGCACGCTCAGGAAGCGACTTCTTCGAACACGTCGAAAGCCACGCGCTGAACCTGCAGGATCAGATCGTCTTTACCGACAAACTGCGCGGGATGATCGGCGCGCGTTTCGAGCATTTCGATCAGCACATCGACGACCACAGTCGCAACGCCACAAGCGACCAACGCCACGATGCGCTCACCCAGCGCGCCGGATTGCTCTACCAATTGACGCCGCAAACGGGCGTATTCGCCAACGCCTCAACCTCGTTCAAACCGAACAACGGCCTCGACGCCTCAGGCAAATCCTTCGATCCGGAAGAAGGCGTCGGCTACGAAGTCGGGATAAAGAACGAGCTGTTTGACGAGCGCCTGAGCAGCACCCTCGCCTTCTTCCACATCGACAAGGAAAACGTCCTCGCCCTCGACCCTGCCACTGACACCAGCCGCGCCATGGGCAAGGCACGCAGTCGCGGTTTCGATCTGCAAGTCACCGGACAGGTCACCGACGCGGTACGAATCATTGGTGCCTTTGCCTACATTGACGCCGAAGTAACCAAGGGTGACGCGGTGATTCCCACCGGCAGCCGCATTCTTGGCGTGGCCAAACGCAGCGGCAGTCTGCTCGGGGTTTATGAGTTTCAGGATGGACATTTGCGCGGCTCGGACGTCGGCGCGGCGTTCACCTATGTCGGTGACCGCTCAGGCGAATCCGGCAGCGACTTCGAATTGCCGGCCTACCACACCGTCGACTTGCTGGCGCATTACAAGGCCAGCGACAACGTCACCGTCGGCCTGAACCTGAACAACGTCTTCGACGAAAAGTATTACGAGCGCTCCTACAGCAACTACTGGGTCAACCCCGGCGAGCCGCGCAATTTCACTGTCAGCCTGACTCTCAACCTGTAAAAGGAAGTCCCCCATGCAATACCGTAAAACCCTCGCGCTGATCGCCGCGCTGTTCGCCGGCCAGGTCTCGGCCCATGGCCTGTGGACCGAAGAACGTCGCGGCAATATCGAAGTGATCTACGGTCACGGCGCCGAAGACAATGCGTTCAAAGCGCAGAAGATCAGCGGCGCCTGGGCTTACGACGTGGCCGGCAAGATGATTCCGGTCAGCGTCGAGCGCCTGGCAGATCACGCGCGTCTGAAACCTTTGAAGTCGCCGGCGGTGATGGCCGTGGCACTGAACAATGGTATGTGGTCGCAAACGGCTGACAAGAAGTGGATCAACGAAGGCCGCAGCAAAGTGCCGGGCGCTGTCGAGGCCACCGAGACGTTCAAGTACAGCCTGGCGATTTACAAGCCGGCGGCGAAGTTGCCGAAACTCGATCAGATCAAACTGCTGATTCTGCCGGAGGTTGATCCGCTGACCGTGGGGCCGGGCAAATCATTGCCGGTGCGGGTGTTGCTCGATGGCAAACCGGCGGCGGGCGTGAAGTTGATTGGCGACTATCGCAGCGCGCCGAACACGTTGAGCACCGAGACGGACAAGGATGGGCGTGCGCAGGTGCTGGTGAGGAACGAAGGGTTGAATGTGATTGCGGCGCAGGTTGAGGTGCCGGTGAAGGGCAGTGCGGATGTGGATAGTCGTGGGTTGTTCAGTTCGCTGACATTCCTTGGCGAACCGCATCACGAATAAGAGCAGACCCTCACCCCAGCCCTCTCCCTCCGGGAGAGGGAGCCGACCGAGGTGTAAGGCGTCATACATCGACCTGAAAGACCAGGTCGATTATGGATTCAATACAAATCGTGCACGTCGACGAAACTCTGCAATATCCCCCAATCAGTCCCCTCTCCCTTTGGGAGAGGGTTAGGGTGAGGGGCTTTTGCTTTTAGAGGTCGCCAAGCCCGTCAATCAGCGCCTGATTCTGCTCCGGCGTGCCAATCGAAATCCGCAGGAACTGCGCAATCCGCTCCTGCTTGAAGTGCCGCACAATCACGCCCTGCTCACGCAGCTTCGCCGCCAAACCCGCCGCATCATGCTGCGGATGCCGGGCGAAAATGAAGTTCGCCGCCGACGGCAGCACTTCAAATCCTTTGGCCTGCAACTGC
Source organism: Pseudomonas sp. NPDC085632 (assembly GCF_044541255.1). NCBI lineage: Bacteria > Pseudomonadati > Pseudomonadota > Gammaproteobacteria > Pseudomonadales > Pseudomonadaceae > Pseudomonas > Pseudomonas sp. NPDC085632. The sequence goes on from NZ_JBITSX010000059.1 coordinate 5,709, forward strand.
GTGATCACCCACTCACGGCTCTCGATCACCAGGCGGCACGTCTTGTCGAAATGCTCGCGATCCTCGAACGCCGCCGCTGCGCCAACAATCGCCAGACGATCGAGTGGATAAGAGTTGAAACTGTTCTTGATCCGCTCCAGCGCCTCGATCAGGTCCGGATGCCCGACCGCCAGACCCACACGCAGCCCGGCCAGCGAGCGCGACTTTGACAGCGTCTGCGTCACCAGCAGATTCGGATAGCGATCGACCAGACTGATCGCCGTCTCGCCGCCGAAATCGATGTACGCCTCGTCCACCACAACCACCGAATCCGGGCTGGCCTTGAGTATTTGTTCAACCGCGTCCAGCGCCAGCAGGCAACCAGTCGGTGCGTTCGGGTTAGGGAAAATGATCCCGCCGTTCGGTTTGGCGTAGTCGGCCGGGTCGATCTGGAACTGTGCATCCAGCGGCACCGCATCAAACTGTATGCCGTACAAACCGCAGTAAACCGGATAGAAGCTGTAGCTGATGTCCGGGAACAGCAGCGGCTGATCGTGTTGCAGCAAACCGTGGAAAATGTGCGCGAGCACTTCATCCGAGCCGTTGCCGAGGAACACCTGATTGCTCTGCACGCCGTAGTAATGGGCGACGGCGGTTTTCAGCAGATCACTGTTCGGGTCCGGGTACAGACGCAGGTTATCGTTGAGCTCGACCTGCATCGCCGCCAAGGCTTTTGGCGATGGGCCGTAGGGGTTTTCGTTGGTATTGAGCTTGACCAGTTTGGTCAGCTTCGGTTGTTCGCCCGGCACGTATGGCACCAGATCCTTGACGAACGAGCTCCAGAATTTGCTCATCGCTCAGTTCCCCTGCCCTTGTTGAAAGTCTTCGTCTTTGATGCGGTATTCGGCGCTGCGCGCGTGAGCGCTCAGCGATTCGCCACGGGCCAGAACCGATGCAGTCTTGCCCAGCTCGGAAGCACCGGCCTCGGAGCAGAAAATGATCGACGAACGCTTCTGGAAGTCATACACACCCAGCGGCGAGGAAAAGCGCGCGGTGCCGGAAGTCGGCAATACGTGGTTCGGGCCTGCGCAATAGTCGCCCAGTGCTTCCGAGGTGTGACGGCCCATGAAGATCGCGCCAGCGTGGCGGATCTGCGGCAGCCAGGCTTGCGGGTCAGCGACCGAAAGCTCCAAGTGTTCCGGGGCAATGCGGTTGGCGACTTCGATCGCTTGCGCCATGTCCTTCACGTGAATCAGCGCACCGCGGCCATTGATCGAGGTTTCGATGATGGTCGCGCGATCCATGGTCGGCAGCAATTTATCGATGCTCGCGGCAACCTTGTCGAGGAAATCGGCGTCCGGGCTGACCAGAATCGCCTGAGCGTCTTCGTCGTGCTCGGCTTGCGAGAATAGGTCCATGGCGATCCAGTCCGGATCGGTCTGGCCATCGCACACCACGAGAATTTCCGAAGGGCCGGCGATCATGTCGATGCCGACCTGACCGAACACGTGGCGCTTGGCGGTGGCGACATAGATGTTGCCCGGGCCAACCACTTTGTCGACTTTCGGAACGCTTTCGGTGCCGTAGGCCAGCGCAGCGACGGCTTGTGCACCACCGATGGTGAACACCCGGTCAACGCCAGCGATGCACGCAGCGGCCAGCACCAGTTCGTTGATTTCACCGCGCGGGGTCGGCACGACCATAACCACTTCGGTCACGCCAGCGACCTTGGCCGGAATCGCGTTCATCAACACCGATGACGGGTACGACGCCTTGCCGCCCGGCACGTACAGACCAGCGCGATCCAGCGGCGTGACCTTCTGGCCCAGCACCGTGCCGTCAGCTTCGGTGTAGCTCCAGGAATCCTGCTTCTGTTTTTCGTGGTAGCTGCGCACACGGGCGGCGGCTTTTTCCAGTGCTTCGCGCTGTGGCACGGTGATGCGCGTCAAGGCCAGTTCCAGGCGCTCGCGCGGCAGGATCAGGTCGGCCATCGAGGCGACTTCGAGGCCGTCGAACTTCTGGGTGAACTCGACCAGCGCCGCGTCACCGCGTTCGCGCACAGCCTTGATGATGTCAGCACCCGCTGATTGACCGAGTCGTCAGACACACTTTCCCAGCTCAGCAGATGATCCAGATGATGCGCGAAATCCGGGTCAGCAGCGTTGAGTCGGCGAATTGCAGTCGGTGCGGTCATAGCGAGAGCCTCATAGGAATGGCAAAAAACTCAGGCGCCCGAAACTATCATTCGATCCGCTTAGGCACCTGAGAATTCTGGCTATGAGGCGGATAGACGGCGCGACCTCGGGTCGCGCAGGTAAATCAGCCGCGGTGTCGCGATTCCACTGCGTTGCGCAGGGTATCGATCAACGCCTGGATTCGGGCGTGTTGCATTTTCATCGAAGCCTTGTTGACCACCAGGCGCGAGCTGATCGTGGCGATCAGTTCCTGAGGTTCCAGGCCGTTGGCGCGCAGGGTGTTACCGGTGTCGACGACGTCGATGATCTTGTCGGCCAGACCGATCAGCGGGGCCAGCTCCATCGAGCCGTACAGCTTGATGATGTCGACCTGACGGCCCTGCTCGGCGTAGTAACGCTTGGCGACGTTGACGAACTTGGTCGCCACGCGCAGACGGCCCTTGGGCTCCGGCGCGCCGATCTTGCCGGCGGTCATCAGTTTGCACTGGGCAATTTGCAGGTCCAGTGGCTCGTACAGGCCCTGGCCGGTGTATTCCATCAGTACGTCTTTACCGGCAACGCCGAGGTCCGCCGCGCCATGCTCGACGTAAGTCGGCACATCGGTGGCACGCACGATCAGCAGACGAACATCGTCTTGCGTCGTGGGGATGATCAGCTTGCGGCTCTTGTCCGGATTCTCGGTCGGCACGATGCCCGCTTCGGCGAGAAGCGGAAGAGTGTCGTCAAGGATGCGGCCCTTGGACAGTGCGATGGTCAACATGGGAAACGTCAGTCCTTATCAAGGTACTCATGTCCGGTCGCAATCGGCGCCGGACACACATCGAGCCGGAAACCGGCTCGACTCAAAACGAATTCAGTGGACACGTCCCTGTGTCCCGATGCAGCAATCAGCCCGGAACGCGACGGATCTTGGCGCCCAGCATCTGCAGTTTTTCTTCGATGCACTCGTAACCACGGTCGATGTGGTAGATGCGGTCGATCAGGGTGTCGCCTTCGGCAACCAGTGCCGAGATCACCAGGCTGGCCGAAGCTCGCAGGTCGGTGGCCATGACTGGCGCGCCCTTGAGGACTTCAGTACCGGTAACGATGGCAGTGTTGCCTTCGACCTGGATCTTGGCGCCCATGCGGTGCAGTTCGTACACGTGCATGAAACGGTTTTCGAAGATCGTCTCGATCACCGCACCGGTGCCTTCGGCAATGGCGTTGAGCGAAATGAACTGCGCTTGCATGTCAGTCGGGAAAGCCGGGTACGGCGCAGTGCGCACGTTGACTGCTTTCGGACGCTTGCCGTGCATGTTCAGCTCGATCCAGTCTTCACCGCAGGTGATTTCTGCGCCGGCTTCACGGAGTTTTTCCAGAACGGCTTCGAGGATGGTCGGATCGGTGTCCTTGACCTTGACGCGACCACCGGTCACGGCAGCGGCAACCAGGTAGGTGCCGGTTTCGATACGGTCAGGCATGACCTTATAGAAAGCCGAACCCAGACGCTCGACGCCATCGATGGTGATGGTGTCGGTACCAGCGCCGGAAACCTTGGCGCCCATGGCGTTGAGGAAGTTGGCCAGGTCGACCACTTCAGGCTCGCGAGCGGCGTTCTGCAGCACGCTACGGCCTTTGGCCAACGCAGCAGCCATCATGATGTTCTCGGTACCGGTCACACTGACGGTATCGAAGAAGAAGTGTGCGCCGCGCAGGCCGCCTTCAGGCGCCTTGGCCTTGATGTAGCCGCCTTCGACGTCGATGACCGCGCCCATGGCTTCGAGACCACGGATGTGCAGATCGACCGGACGCGAACCGATCGCGCAACCGCCAGGCAGTGCAACTTCGGCTTCACCGAAACGGGCAACCATCGGACCCAGTACCAGGATCGAGGCACGCATGGTTTTCACCAGTTCGTACGGCGCGATCAGGGTCTTGATGGTGCGCGGGTCGATTTCGACACTGAGTTTCTCGTCGATCACCGGCTCAATGCCCATGCGACCGAACAGCTCGATCATGGTGGTGATGTCGTGCAGGTGCGGCAGGTTACCAACGGTCACCGGGCCATCGCACAGCAGGGTAGCGGCCAGGATCGGCAGGGCGGAGTTTTTTGCGCCGGAAATGCGGATCTCGCCATCAAGACGAGCGCCACCGGTAATAATCAATTTATCCATAAGAATCTCGACGCCCTTAGGCTCAGGTGCGCTCGGCCCAGGCCGCGCTGCTGAAAAATTTCATAGTGACCGCATGGATGCTGCCATCGGTGATCCATGGGTTCAAATGGGCATAGATCTGCTGCTGACGCTTCACCGGGCTCAACGCCGCCAGTTCATCGCTAATCACGTTCAGCTGGAAATTGCAGCCTTCGCCCTCAACTTCTACCAACGTTCCGGGCAGCTTTCCTTCAAGGAAGCTCTTCACTTCTACGGCCTGCATGCTCAACCTCAATCGGCGCCCTGTGCGCACGGGTCGGACATCATACAAAAAAGCCCCGCGCCTGCGAACCCCGCATGGCAGGACTCTGACGGGGGGCTTCTTTATAGATGTGGGTTCAGGGGTGCGCCAACAGTTCGGTCAGTTCACTGACCTGAGCGATTTCGCGCATATCTTCGGGCATCGCACGGATGCTCACGGCCTTGCCGGCCGCTTGCGCATCCCGCATGAAGCACAGCAGCAACGACAAACCGACGCTGCTGGACTTTTTCACCGCCGAGCAGTCGATCACCAGCGAAGACGCCTTGCTGGACCTTATCAGCGTCTGGCCTTCCTTGCGCAGGTCCGCACCGGTGCGATAGTCCAGAACTCCGCTGAGCAAGAGCTCGTCGACATCACTCATACGAACTGCGGCCTCACTCATTGTGCTGGATTCTTTTCGGTGGCTTCCTTGGCCTTGGCCACTTCACCGGCCCAACCATTGATGGTCTTGTCCAGATCGTTGCCATTACGCTGCATGGCGTCGGCGAACTGATCACGGAACAGCTTGCCGATGTTGATGCCATTGATGATCACGTTGCGCAGTTTCCACTCGTCGTTGATCTTCTCCAGCGTGTACTGCACAGGATAGATCGCGCCGTTGCTGCCCTTGACGGTCATGTTGACGCTGGTGCGATCGCCCGACTCGTCCTTGGCCGGATCAACGGTGATGCCCTGATTGTTGTACTCCAGCAAGGCATTACCGTAGAACTGAAACAAGCCTTTCTTGAAGTTTTCCTGGAAGGTCTGCATCTGCGCCGGCGTGGCCTTGCGCGAATACTTGACCGTCATGATGCTTTTGGAAATGCCTTCAGCATCCACTACCGGCCCGACAATGCTGTTGAGCGCCACGTAGAAATCAGTCGGATCCTGCTTGTATTTTTCTTTGTTCGCAGCCAGGTCAGCCAGCAACCGGGTGGTTGTGTCCTGCACCAGATCATGTGCTGAAGTCGCAGCAGCCACGGCGTTACCCATCAACGGCAAGGCCGCCAACAGCACCAACAGGCTGCGTCGCAAGATAGAGATCATTCAAAAGCTCCTCATTTGGCGTCTTTGCTAACGGTATTGAGCAGGAATTTACCGATCAGGTCTTCCAGTACCAGTGACGACTGCGTGTCGTGAATGGTTCCACCATCCTTCAGCGGTTTGTCTTCCCCGCCGACGCTGATACCGATGTACTTCTCGCCCAGCAGACCAGCGGTCAGGATAGACGCTGTGGAGTCGGTCGGCAGGTTGTCGACCTTTTTATCCACTTGCAGGGTGACCCGACCGGTGAAGCTGTCGCGATCGAGATCGATCGCCGTGACCTTGCCGATGGTCACACCGGCCATGGTCACTTTGGCTCTGACCGTCAAACCGGCGATATTGTCAAAGTAGGCATACAGTTTATAGGTGTCGGTGGTCGACGTCGGAGACAGACCACTGACCCGCAAAGCAAGCAGCAACAAAGCCAGGATCCCTGCCAGCAGGAACAGGCCGACACCGATTTCCAGGGTGCGGTTTTGCATCAGAAATCTCCAAACATCAAAGCGGTCAGAATAAAGTCCAGGCCGAGGACTGCCAGCGAGGCAAACACCACGGTCTTGGTAGTGGCACGGCTGATCCCCTCGGAAGTGGGCTCACAGTCGTAGCCTTGGAATACGGCGATCCAGGTCACTACAAAGGCAAAAACAATACTTTTGATCACGCCATTGAGCACGTCACTGGTGAAATTCACGCTGTTCTGCATGTTTGCCCAATAAGAGCCTTCATACACACCCAGCCAGTCGACAGCCACCCACGAACCGCCCCAGATGCCTACCACGCTGAAAATCATCGCCAGCACCGGCAGGGAAATGAAGCCGGCCCACAGGCGTGGGGCAATGATGTACTTGAGCGGATCGACGCCGATCATTTCCAGACTGGAAAGCTGCTCGGTGGACTTCATGTTGCCGATCTCTGCGGTCAACGCCGAACCGGCACGACCGGCGAACAACAGCGCTGTCACCACCGGGCCGAGCTCACGCAACAGGGTCAGCGCAACCATCTGCCCCACGGCCTGTTCCGAACCGTAGCTCGACAGAATACTGAAGCCCTGCAGCGCCAGCACCATGCCGATGAAGATCCCGGAAACGACGATGATCACCAGCGACATCACGCCAACCGAATGCAGCTGCTTGACCAGCAGGCTGAAACCGCCGCTGATTCCGCCACGACCCAGCAAGGCATGAAACAGGAACAGCGTCGCACGGCCGAACACCGCGACGGCGTCGATCGCCGCCTCGCCGAACCGGCGCACGCGTTCTATTAATGAAATTCTGCGCATCAGCGCTTCCCCAGAAGATCTGCGCGGTAATCCGTCGCTGGAAAATGGTACGGCACCGGGCCATCGGGATTGCCGGTCATGAACTGACGGATACGCGGCTCGTCCGAGTTCATCAGCTCGTCCGGCGTCCCCTGCCCCAGCACCTGACCATCACCGACGACATAGATGTAGTCGGCAATGCTCGCGGTTTCAGCCAGATCGTGGGACACCACGATACTGGTGATCCCCAGCGCATCGTTGAGCAGACGTATCAGACGGACCAGCACGCCCATGGCGATCGGGTCCTGCCCGACGAACGGTTCGTCGTACATGAGGATCTGCGGATCGAGCGCAATCGCCCGCGCCAGTGCGACACGGCGCTTCATGCCACCGGACAGCTCATCCGGCATCAATTCGATGGCACCGCGCAGACCGACCGCCTGCAATTTGAGCAGGACGATGTCGCGGATCATTTCTTCCGGCAAATCGGTATGAACACGCAGAGGGAAAGCCACGTTCTCGAACACATCGAGATCGGTGAACAGCGCGCCGCTTTGAAACAGCACACCCATGTGCTTTCGCGCGTCGAACAGATCGCTGCGCGAAAGCGCAGGCAAATTCTGGCCGTTGACCCAGACTTCGCCGCTGGCAGGGCGCAATTGTGCGCCCATCAACCGCAGCAGCGTCGTCTTGCCACACCCGGAAGGTCCCATGATGCCGGTGACCTTGCCGCGCGGGATGCGAATATCGACGTTATTGAAAATGCTGCGCGCACCGCGCTTGAAGGAGACTCCCTTCAGCTCGACCGCGTAGGCGTTATCGGCACTCATCTAAACTCCTTGCGATGCAGCCTCTCACTCGGACGCCTGTCTTTACTTAAAAAGCACGTACATCCCGGGCAGGCCGAACTGGCGGCGAACTATATCACTGCAAAGGCTAAGCGCCCAAGGCTTGTACCTGCCTGAGTTCGGCGATATGACAGGTGCGCAGGCTCTTTTGCCGGGTTTTGGTAACGAGGAATGACAAAGCACGACGAACTTGCGTGAGGCTTTGCAACATAACCGCTATAATCGCCGCCTTTTCATCGGGCTATACGATTTCTGACATGAGCCAATCCAGCGACCTGATTCAATCGGCACAACGCACCATCCAACTCGAAGTGGAAGCCGTACAAGGCTTGTTGCCCCATATCGACGCCGATTTCGTACGCGCTTGCGAGATGATTCTGGCCAGCAAGGGCCGTGTAGTCGTGGTCGGCATGGGCAAATCCGGGCATATCGGCAACAAGATCGCCGCGACCCTGGCCAGCACCGGCACCCCGGCCTTTTTTGTCCACCCGGCCGAAGCCAGCCATGGCGACATGGGGATGATCACTCGCGATGACGTGATCCTGGCCCTGTCGAACTCCGGCTCGACCAATGAAATCGTGACCTTGCTGCCGCTGATCAAACGTCTGGGCATCCAGCTGATCAGCGTCACCGGCAACCCGCAATCGCCGCTGGCCAAGGCAGCCGAAGTCAATCTCAACGTTCACGTCGAACACGAAGCCTGCCCGCTGAACCTGGCCCCGACCTCATCGACGACAGCGGCACTGGTCATGGGCGATGCGCTGGCCGTCGCGCTGCTGGAAGCGCGCGGTTTCACCGCCGAAGACTTCGCCTTCTCCCACCCGGGCGGCGCGCTCGGTCGTCGCCTGTTGCTGAAAGTGGAAAACGTCATGCACGCCGGGCAGGAATTGCCGCAAGTACAGCGCGGCACGCTGCTCAAGGACGCACTGATGGAAATGACCCGTAAAGGTCTGGGCATGACCGTCATCCTTGAAACTGACGGTAAACTGGCCGGAATCTTCACTGACGGCGACTTGCGCCGCACGCTGGATCGCAGCATCGACATCCGCAGCGCCACCATCGACCAGGTCATGACCGCTCACGGCAAGACTGCCCGCCCGGAAATGCTGGCCGCCGAAGCCCTGAAAATCATGGAAGACCACCGAATCAACGCATTGGTAGTCGTAGACGAGGAGGACCGCCCGGTCGGCGCCTTCAACCTCTCCGATCTGCTACGCGCAGGAGTCATGTAATGAGCAACGATCTGCTGCAACGCGGCAAAGGGATCAAACTGGCGGTTTTCGACGTCGACGGCGTCCTCACCGACGGTCGCCTGTACTTCCTTGAAGACGGCAGCGAGTTCAAGACCTTCAACACCCTCGACGGTCAAGGCATCAAAATGCTGATGAACGCCGGCGTGCAGACCGCTATCATCAGCGGCCGCAAGACCCCAGTGGTCGAGCGCCGAGCGAAAAACCTGGGAATTCCCCACCTGTTTCAGGGCCGCGAAGACAAATTGGTCGTTCTCGACGGCCTGCTTGAGCAACTGAGCCTAAGCTATGAAGAAGTCGCGTACCTCGGTGACGATCTGCCCGACCTGCCGGTGATTCGCCGTGTTGGCCTGGGCATGGCCGTAGCCAACGCCGCCGATTTCGTCCGCGAACACGCCCATGGCGTCACCCGAGCCCGTGGTGGCGAAGGTGCCGCCCGCGAATTCTGCGAATTGATCCTGCGCGCCCAGGGCCGCCTCGATGCGGCCAACGCCGCGTACCTGTGAGCCAAACCATGTTCAGCAAAAAATTTCGCAACTTCCTGCTGTTCGGCTGCATCGCGGCGATATTCGCCGCGGTGGGCTACTGGAACATCAGCCCGGAACGCTTCCTCGACAAGCCACCAGTGACGTCGGTCGAAACGCCTATCGACTGGTATGCAACCAACACGCATACCCTGCAATATCTGCCGGACGGCAAAGTGCAGTATGAAATGACCTCCGACAAGGCCGAGCACGTCAAGGCAACCGATATCACACTGGTCACCAAACCCGACCTGAACATGTATCGCGGAACCGAGTTTCCGTGGCATGTGACCAGTGAGCGCGGTGAAGTGAATTCGGGCGGCACCCAAGTGGAATTGATCGACTCGGTACGCATCAAGCGCACCGATGAACAGAACCGCGACCTGCTGGTTACTTCCACGCGCATGACAGTGTTCCCGCAGGAGCAATATGCGCAGACCGAGCAACCCGTTAGAATCGACGGCGCTGGCGGTGTATCGACTGGCGTTGGAATGAAAGCGTACCTGAAGGAAAGCAGGATACACCTGCTATCGAACGTAAGAGGACAGTATGAGGCTCGTTAAAACCCTCCCTATTTTGCTCAGTCTGGGCGCAGCACTGGGAAGCGTGAGCGCCTGGGCTCTGCCGAACGATCAGCAGCAACCTATCCGCATTCAGGCCGACGACGCCCAACTGGACGACAAGAACGGCATCGCCACTTATAAGGGTGATGTCATCATCACTCAGGGTTCGATGAAGGTGACCGGTAATACCGTGACCATCACCCGCACCCCGGCCGGCGATATCGACGTGGTGACGTCGGTGGGCAACCTTGCCTACTTCGAACAACTGCAAACCCAAGGTGACGCCAAGCCTGTACAGGGCTGGGGCGTGACGATCCAGTACCACGCTGCGCAAAACCGCGTCGTGCTGATCGACAAGGCCAAGGTTGTCGACAAGGACAACAACACGACTCAGGGCGAGAAAATCGTCTATGACACCGTGAAGAAACTGGCCAGCGCCGGTCGCGCTACCGGCAGCAAGGTCACCGAAGCGCGTCCGCGCATCGACATGGTGATCCAGCCGAAGAAGAAAACCGACGAGAAAACCCAGTAATGGCAACTCTGAAAGCTCAGCACCTGGCCAAGGCCTATAAAAGCCGCCAGGTTGTGCGTGACGTCAGTCTGTCGATCGACAGCGGCCAGATCGTCGGCCTGCTCGGCCCGAACGGTGCCGGCAAGACCACCTGCTTTTACATGATCGTTGGCCTGGTACAGGCCGATCAGGGCCGCGTACTGATTGATGATCTGGACGTCAGCCATCAGCCGATGCACGGTCGTGCAAAGGCCGGTATCGGCTATCTGCCGCAAGAAGCGTCGATCTTCCGCAAACTGTCGGTGGCCGACAACATCATGGCCATCCTCGAGACCCGTCAGGAACTCGACAAGGCCGGTCGCCGCAAAGAGCTGGAAAGCCTGCTGCAGGAATTCCACATCACCCACATCCGCGACAATCTCGGCATGAGCCTGTCCGGTGGTGAACGCCGCCGTGTGGAGATCGCTCGCGCGCTGGCAACGGCACCGAAATTCATCCTGCTCGACGAACCGTTCGCCGGTGTCGACCCAATTTCCGTCGGCGACATCAAGCAGATCATCCACCACCTCAAGGCCAAGGGCATTGGTGTACTGATCACCGACCACAACGTCCGTGAGACGCTGGACATCTGCGAAACCGCTTACATCGTCAACGACGGTCAGTTGATTGCCGAGGGCGATGCAGAAACCATCCTGGCCAACGATCTGGTCAAGGAAGTGTATCTGGGCCACGAGTTCCGCCTGTAAGCGCAACAGTGCCCGGTGCGCCGCCCGGGCGCTGTATCGATTCAAGCAGAATTTAATACGCTTTAATTGTTACAGCGCTCTAGGCAAACACTTCAGTTTCAGGCATATAATTTGCTTAAGTTTGGCGCTTCGGCGCCCTGTAGTGGATGGCGCATAGCGCCGGCGAATAAGGTGTTAAGCCCCTGCCATGAAACCATCGCTAGTCTTGAGAATGGGCCAGCAGCTGACGATGACACCGCAGCTGCAACAGGCCATCCGTCTGCTCCAATTGTCGACCCTGGATCTGCAACAGGAAATCCAGGAGGCTCTGGAATCAAATCCGATGCTCGAACGCCAGGAAGAAGGCGACGACTTCGACAATTCCGACCCCATGGCCGACAACGCCGAACAGAAGCCCCCCACCGAAATCCAGGAACCGTCCTACCAGGAAACTGCCCCGACGGTGGACAACCTCGAGGAGGGCGAATGGAACGAGCGCATCCCCAACGAGCTTCCGGTCGACACCGCCTGGGAAGACGTCTACCAGACCAGTGCCAGCAGCCTGCCGAGCAGCGACGATGACGAGTGGGACTTCACCACACGCACGTCCGTCGGCGAGAGCCTGCAAAGCCACCTGCTGTGGCAATTGAACCTTGCACCGATGTCCGACACCGATCGCCTGATCGCCGTCACCCTGATCGATTGCATCAACAATCAGGGCTACCTGGATGAAACCCTCGAAGAGATCCTTGAGGCGTTCGATCCGGAACTGGACATCGAACTGGACGAAATCGAAGCCGTCCTGCACCGCATTCAACAATTTGAACCCGCCGGTATCGGCGCCCGCAACCTCGGCGAGTGCCTGCTGCTGCAGTTGCGCCAGTTACCTGCCAAGACCCCGTGGCTGGCGGAAGCGAAACGCCTGGTCACCGACTACATTGACCTGCTCGGCAGCCGCGACTACAGCCAGTTGATGCGCCGGATGAAGCTCAAGGAAGACGAGCTGCGTCAGGTCATCGAGCTGGTGCAAAGCCTCAATCCGCGCCCGGGTTCGCAGATCGAATCAGCCGAAGCCGAATACGTCGTCCCTGACGTCATCGTGCGCAAGGACAACGAACGCTGGCTAGTCGAGCTCAATCAGGAATCGGTGCCACGCCTGCGCGTCAACGCCCAGTACGCCGGTTTCGTCCGTCGTGCCGACACCAGTGCCGACAACACCTTCATGCGCAATCAGTTGCAGGAAGCCCGCTGGTTCATCAAGAGCCTGCAGAGCCGCAACGAAACCCTGATGAAAGTTGCCACCCAGATCGTCGAGCATCAACGCGGTTTCCTGGAGTACGGCGACGAAGCGATGAAGCCGCTGGTTCTGCATGACATCGCCGAAGCGGTTGGCATGCATGAGTCAACGATTTCGCGGGTGACCACGCAGAAATTCATGCATACCCCGCGCGGTATTTATGAACTGAAATACTTTTTCTCCAGCCACGTCAGCACCTCCGAAGGCGGCGAATGCTCGTCCACGGCGATCCGTGCGATCATCAAAAAACTGGTTGCCGCGGAAAATCAGAAAAAGCCGTTGAGTGACAGCAAGATCGCTGGTTTACTGGAGGCACAAGGCATTCAGGTGGCTCGCCGCACCGTCGCCAAGTACCGCGAATCCCTCGGAATCGCGCCTTCGAGCGAACGCAAGCGGTTGATGTAAGCCACGTTACAGCGTTCCAGTGGCAGGCTATCCAGCCTGCCGCTTTATGCACTGGCAACGAAGGAGAAGCTGTATGCAAGTCAACATCAGTGGACACCAACTGGAAGTGACCCAACCTCTGCGTTCCTACATCGAGGAAAAACTCCAACGACTGGAGCGACATTTCGACAAGATCACCAACGTGCAAGTCACGATGTGCGTCGAAAAGCTGAAGCAGAAAATCGAAGCCACCTTGCATATACCCGGCAGCGAAGTGGTCGCCAACGCAGAAGATACTGATATGTATGCTGCGATCGACTCACTCACCGACAAGCTGGATCGCCAACTCAAAAAGCATAAGGAAAAGACCCAGAGCCTCCTCCAGGGCGCAACCGGTCGTTAACATCCCTAACCCATGATCCGACTTGAAAGTATCCTGACCCCCGGCCGTTCCCTCGTGAACGTGCCGGGCGGCAGTAAAAAGAAAGCCCTCGAACAAATTGCCAACCTGATCGCCCGCGAAGTGCCGGCTCTGGAGATGCAAGATGTCTTCGAGGCGCTGATTGCCCGTGAAAAACTCGGTTCTACCGGTTTTGGTAACGGCATCGCCATTCCTCATTGCCGCCTCAAGGGCTGCGAAGCGCCAATCAGTGCGCTGATGCACCTTGATGCTCCGATCGATTTCGACGCCATTGACGGCGCTCCGGTTGACCTGCTGTTCGTACTGCTGGTCCCCGAGGCTGCCACCGATGCGCACCTGGAACTACTGCGCCAGATCGCCAGCATGCTGGACCGCAAGGAAGTGCGCGAAAAACTGCGCAGTGCTCCAAGCAATGAAGCCTTGTATCAGGTTGTCCTGAGCGAGCAGAACGGGCATTAATCATGCGCTTGATCATCGTCAGCGGCCGTTCCGGCTCGGGTAAAAGTACGGCTCTGGATGTCCTTGAGGACAACGGCTATTACTGCATCGACAACCTGCCTGCAGGCTTGCTGCCGGAACTGGCCGAACGCGCGCTGATTCACACTGAGCTGGCGCAACCGCTGGTGGCCGTCTCGATCGATGCGCGCAACCTGCCGAGTCATCTGACGCGCTTTCCCGAGCTGCTTGAAGACGTCCGGGCGAAGCACATCCAGTGCGATGTCCTGTATCTGGACGCCGATGAAGAAACCCTGCTCAAGCGTTTTTCCGAAACCCGTCGTCGCCACCCGCTGAGCAACGCCAATCGTTCGCTGGCCGAGGCGATTCAGGATGAAACCGCCCTGCTCGGCCCGATCGCCGATCTGGCCGACTTGAAGATCAACACCACCAACCTCAACCTTTACCAATTGCGCGACACCATCAAGCTGCGCCTGCTGAATCAACCAGAGCCGGGCACGGCGTTTCTGGTCGAATCATTCGGCTTCAAGCGCGGCATGCCGGTAGACGCGGATCTGGTATTCGATGTGCGCTGCCTGCCCAATCCGTACTGGAAGCCGGAACTGCGCGCACAATCGGGTCTCGATGCGCCGGTGGCTGAGTACCTCGCGGCGCAGCCGGAGGTCGAAGAAATGTTCCAGGACATTTTCACCTACCTGCACAAGTGGCTGCCGCGTTTCGCCGCAAGCAACCGCGCTTACGTCACCATTGCCATTGGCTGCACCGGCGGGCATCACCGCTCCGTCTACCTGACCGAACGTCTGGGTCAGGCCCTGCAGAAAACCCTGAAGAACGTCCAGGTTCGCCACCGCGACCTCACTTAAAGGATTCACACCGCGATGCCTGCTCTGGAAATCGAAATCATCAACAAGCTGGGCCTGCATGCCCGCGCATCGGCCAAGTTTGTCGGGGTGGCCGGGCAGTATCCGGATTGCTCGATCAGAGTAGGCCGCACGCCAGAGACTACGGTCGATGGCAAAAGCATCATGGCGATGATGATGCTGGCGGCTGGCAAGGGCACCAAGATTCATTTGAGTACTGAAGGGCATCAGGAACAGGAAGCGCTGGATGCGCTGGTGGCGCTGATCAACAACTACTTCGATGAAGGTGGCTGACAGCCAACATCAAAAGATCGCAGCCTGCGGCAGCTCCTACAGTGAACGCCTTCCAATGTAGGAGCTGCCGCAGGCTGCGATCTTTTGATCTTCAACCTAATGCGGTATCCATCACCATCATCAGACAAAACCCGATCAACAAGCCAAGACTGGCCAGTTTGTCATGACCATGGCGCCGTGATTCCGGGATGACCTCATGGGTCACCACCAGCAACATCGCCCCCGCCGCGAGTGCCAGACCTAATGGCAACAATATCTGCGCCAAACCGACCAGCCACGCACACAACAGCGCAAACACCGGTTCGACCAGACCTGACGCCGCACCGATCAGGAACGCCTTGACCCGCGACATCCCCGCCCCGGCCAACACCAACGCAATCACCAGACCTTCCGGCACATCCTGCAGGGCAATGCCCATGGCCAGGCTGTCCGCATCCGGCATGCCGCCGCCGGCTGAGACGCCAACGGCCATGCCTTCAGGAATGTTATGGGCAATGATGGCAAACACGAACAACCAGATTCGTGGCGGAATCACCGGACGCTCCGGCGTACCCACCAGCATTTCCGGCGAAGCTCCGGATAACTGACGATCAACCAAATACAGACCGAATGCACCGAGCATGATGCCGAAGCAAATCAGGCCGCTGGATGACCAAGGTGTCAGCCCCAGATTCTCGGCGGCGGCAATGCCCGGTACGATCAGCGAAAACGCCGTCGCTGCCAGCATCACCCCCGCGCCAAAACCCAGCAGGGTATCGCTGAGTGCCTGCGGCATGCGCCGAATCACCAGCACCGGAACAGCGCCAAGCGCCGTGCCGAGGGCGCAGATCGCGCCGCCCTGAAGCGCCCGTGACAGTCTTGGTTCCAGATTCAGCCATTCCAGTCCGTGGGCAACCAGCAAGGTCATGCCCGCCAACAGCAATAGCGAACCCACTGCGTAGCGAAACATACGCCCACTTCCGATCGCCAGTGTTTCAGTGCCCATAGTCAGCCTTGGATTGTTTTTATAAAAGACTTAAACCAGTGCGGCCTGATAGCGCGCAGCAACTTCAGGCCAATTGATCACGTTGTAGAACGCGTTGATGTATTCCGGACGGCGGTTCTGATAGCGCAGGTAGTAGGCGTGCTCCCAGACGTCGAGACCGAGGATCGGCGTGTTGCCGTTCATCAACGGGCTGTCCTGATTGCCGCTGCTTTCCACGACCAGTTTTTTCTCCGGGGTCACGCTTAGCCAGGCCCAGCCACTGCCGAAACGGGTCAGTGCCGCTTTGGTGAAGGCGTCCTTGAAGCTGTCGAGGCCCCCCAGTTGGTCATCGATGGCTTTGGCCAGCGCGCCGTCCGGTTTGCCACCGCCGCCTGGCACCATGACTTCCCAGAACAGCGAGTGGTTGGCGTGACCGCCGCCCTGATTGATCACCGCCGCGCGGAGCTTTTCTGGCAGCTCCTTGACGCTGGCCACGAGTTTTTCCACCGGCCATTCGGCGTATTCGGTGCCTTCTACTGCCGCGTTGAGGTTGTTGATGTAGGTCTGGTGATGCTTGGTGTAGTGGATCTCCATGGTCTGCGCATCGATGTGCGGTTCCAGTGCGTCATAGGCGTAAGGCAAGGCAGGCAAGGTAAAAGCCATTTCAATGGACTCCATGGTGATGTGGGGCAGGCGCGCGGCGCGCATTGCCGGTATCCGGGTGCAGCAGGCGCTGAGTGCGCGGGTATTCGCCGTGTTCACTGATGAAATTCAGCAGTTCGACGTAGGTCTTGCTGCTCTGGCGCAGCGCCGCTTCACGCAGCGCCGGGCGCAGGCGCTCGTCCTGCATGGTCTGCAACAGCCGCTGATGGATGGCGCAAAGGTATTCGGCGCTCTCCTCCGGCTGATTCAGGCGCAAGTGCAAGTCGGCCAGGTTGTGGTGAGAGATGACGCAGGCCGCCACCGCTTCGTCGGCATCTGCCCAGCGTTCGAACAACACTTGCGCCAGGGCCAGGGCTTGCAGGTAAGCCTCACGGGCGTCGATCAGTTCGCCGAGCATGAAGCAGCGATTGGCCCGTTCGATCGTGCGTTTCCAGTGCTCCATGGTGAGCCTCCAAAGCGGTTGCAGGGTTTATACGCCGCCGGCGGTGAGTTTCTCGGGGTTGAGCAACTCTTCCAGTTGGCTGCGCGACAGGTCGGTGTGTTCAAGCGCGACGTCGATCACCGCGCGGCCTTCCTTGTAGGCCTGCTTGGCGATTTCGGCGGCTTTCTGGTAACCGATGATCGGGTTGAGCGCGGTGACCAGAATCGGGTTGCGCGATAGCGCCTCTTTCAAGCGCGACTCGTTGACCTTGAAACTGGCGATGGCTTTGTCGCCGAGCAGACGGCTGGAGTTGGCCAGCAGTTCGATGCTGCTCAGCAGGTTCTGCGCGATGATCGGCAGCATCACGTTCAGTTCGAAGTTGCCCGACTGGCCGGCAATGGTGATCACCGAATCGTTGCCGATGACTTGCGCGGCCACCATGGCAGTGGCTTCGGGGATCACCGGATTGACCTTGCCCGGCATGATCGACGAGCCCGGTTGCAGGGCTTCCAGTTCGATTTCGCCGAGGCCGGCGAGCGGGCCGGAGTTCATCCAGCGCAGGTCGTTGGCGATTTTCATCAGCGACACTGCGGTGGCTTTAAGCTGGCCAGAGACGGCGACGGCGGTGTCTTGCGAGCCGATCAGCGCGAACAGGTCTTTGCCCGGCGTAAATTGCACGTCGGTCAGTTGGCTGAGTTGGCGGCTGAAACGTGCGGCGAACTCAGGATGCGCGTTGATCCCGGTACCGACCGCCGTGCCACCCTGCGCCAGGGATTGCAGGCTTGGCAGCAAATCCTGCAGGTGAGCGATGTTGGCTTTGAGTTGCTGCGCCCAACCGTTGAGCACCTGGCTCATACGCACCGGCATCGCGTCCATCAAGTGCGTGCGGCCGGTTTTGACGTGGTGATGCACTTGCCCGGCCTTGTGCTCGATCACTTGCACCAGGTGCAGCAGCGCCGGCAGCAATTGTTCGTGCAGGGCCAGCGCGGCGCTGACGTGAATGGTGGTCGGGATGATGTCGTTGCTGCTCTGGCCGCAGTTGACGTGATCATTGGCATTCACCGGTTCATCGAGCAGGCGACTGGCGAGGGTGGCAATCACCTCATTGGCGTTCATGTTGGAACTGGTGCCGGAACCGGTCTGGAAGATATCCACCGGAAAATGCTGCATGAAATCGCCTTCGAGCAGGCCTTGCGCGGCGTCGCTGATGGCTTTGCCCTGAGCGGCTGTGATCTGGTTGAGTTCAACGTTGGCGCGTGCGGCGGCGGCTTTGGCGAGGATCAGTGCGCGGATGAATTGCGTCGGCATCGGTTTACCGCTGATCGGGAAGTTATCCACTGCGCGCTGGGTTTGCGCGCCGTAGAGAGCGTCCACCGGCACCTGCAGTTCGCCCATGCTGTCGCGCTCAATACGTGTCTTGGTCATCTGAAAATCCTTGCACCAGTTCAATAAGAGGAATCGAGGGAAGCAGTTCGCAAGTGGCGAGCTGCCAGGTATAGCGCTGCCAACGCTTGAGCCGGCATTTGCACAGGGACAGGCGCTCCATTTCACGCAATGGGCGCCAGGCTTGATCGAGACAGAGGCTACGCCAGTGCCACGGCAAGGCGATGTCGGTGGCCGTGTCGAGCAGAAGACGGAAGGAGGTTTCAGCGATGGTCCAGGGAGAAGTGGCCGTACAACAGGCCAGATACCGGCCTTCGGCCAAGTAATGTTCGATCACGCGCGGCTCGTCAGGATCAATCGCGCAACGGATCTGGCGACTCATCCAGCGCCAGCTTTCGAGGTATGGCTGCTCGTGCAAGGCAGAACTCATGATCCGGGGCTCATCCGATAATGAGATTTATTATTAGATGATAATGAGAACCAAAACAAGAGCGCCTTTGTAGGAGCTGCCGAAGGCTGCGATCTTTTGATTTTGTTTTTTAAAGGCAAGATCAAAAGATCACAGCCTTCGGCAGTTCCTACATGCAGACATAAAAAAAGGCGCGCCATCCGAATGGATGGCGCGCCTTTTTGTGTGACGGTTGCGACTTAGCTACCCGCCACCGTCATCCGCTCGATCAACACCGAGCCGGTGCGAATGTTGCTGCGCAGTTCCAAGTCGTTACCCACGGCAACGATCTGTTTGAACATGTCACGCATGTTGCCGGCGATGGTCACTTCCTGCACCGCGAACTGGATTTCGCCGTTCTCGACCCAGAAACCCGCCGCGCCACGCGAATAATCGCCAGTGACCATGTTCAGACCATGGCCCATTAATTCGGTGACCAACAGGCCACGGCCCATTCGCTTCAACAGCGCCGCCTGGTCTTCATCGCCATGGGTGACGAACAGGTTGTGTACGCCGCCAGCGTTGGCAGTGCTCGGCATGCCGAGTTTGCGCCCGGAGTAAGTGCCGAGGATATACGACACCAACTCGCCCTTTTCGACGAACGGTTTAGCGTAAGTCGCCAGACCGTCACCGTCGTACGAAGCGCTACCCATCGCACGCATCAAGTGCGGACGCTCGTCAATGGTCAGCCACTCCGGAAACAACTTCTGCCCCAGAGTGCCTTCAAGGAACGACGACTTGCGATACAGGCTGCCACCGGATACCGCCGAGAGGAAACTGCCAAACAAGCCGCCCGCCAACTCTGCGGAAAACAGCACCGGCACCTCGCACGTCGGTACCGGACGCGCGCCCAAGCGGCTCGCCGCCCGTTGCGCAGCACGCTGACCGATGCTCACCGGATCCGCCAGCAGACTGCCCTGACGGCTCACGTCGTACCAGTAATCGCGCTGCATCTGGCCATCAGCCTCGGCGATCATCACGCAACTCAAGCTGTGTCGGGTCGAGGCGTAGCCACCAATGAACCCGTGGCTGTTGCCGTACACGCGACAGCCCTGATGCGTGCTCAGCGTGGTGCCGTCAGCGTTCTTGATCCGCGCATCGGCGTCGAAGGCCGCTGCTTCACAGAGCAGGGCCTTTTCGATGGCCTGCTCCGGCGTGATGTCCCACTCGTGGAACAAATCGAAATCGTGCTGCTCCTTGGCCATCAACGCCGCATCAGCAAGCCCCGAGGCTTCGTCTTCGGAGGTGTGTTTGGCGATGGCCAGTGCCGCTGCGACGGTCTCGCGAATCGCATCCGGGCCGGTTGCCGAGGTGCTGGCCGAGCCTTTGCGCTGGCCCACGTACAGCGTGATGCCAAAACCCTGATCGCGGTTGAATTCAACGGTTTCGACTTCGCGCTGGCGCACCGAGGTCGACAGTCCCTGCTCAAGCGACACCGCTACTTCACAGGCACTGGCGCCCTGACGCTTGGCTTCGGCGATGATCTGCTCGACTTGTTCCTGCAGTGCCGGCAATGCCTGCGGGCCGACGCTTTCAACTGCACTCATGCTCATCTCCACTCAAATTCTGCTTTCGGCTGGGGTCATCGAGCGACCGGGCCGGACAAGCGGCCCCCGACTGGTTATCATGGCGGCGTTTCTTTGCGGACTGCCACCATGGTTGATTCTTACGACGACTCCCTCGATACGGGAGAAAAAAGCAAATCTCAGGTCAAACGCGAGCTGCATGCTCTGGTTGACCTCGGCGAGCGCCTGACAACACTCAAGCCTGACTTGATCGCAAAACTGCCGCTGACCGACGCCATGCGCCGGGCTTTGGCCGATGCGCCCAAGCACACCGCGAACATCGCGCGTAAACGGCATTTGCAGTTCATCGGCAAACTGATGCGCGACCAGGACACGGACGCCATTCTCACGTTGCTCGATCAACTCGATGCCTCTACTCGTCAGTACAACGAGCGTTTCCACAATCTCGAACGCTGGCGTGATCGCCTGATCGCAGGCGACGATGCCGTGCTGGAGAAGTTCGTCGTCGAGTACCCGGACGCCGATCGCCAACAACTACGCTCCTTGATCCGTCAGGCTCAGCACGAGGTTGCGCAAAACAAACCTCCTGCTTCCAGCCGCAAGATCTTCAAGTACATCCGTGAGCTGGACGAGACTCAACGCGGTCTGCGTTGAGATATCGCCACTTGTAGGAGCTGCCGCTGGCTGCGATCTTTTGACTTTGATTGTTAAAAGCAAGATCAAAAGATCGCAGCCTTCGTCAGCTCCTACAGCTGGTTCATTTATGCGCCCGTGCCACCCACGGTGATCGCATCGATTTTCAGCGTCGGCTGACCCACGCCAACCGGCACCGATTGCCCATCCTTGCCGCACGTACCCACACCGCTGTCCAGCGCCAGATCGTTACCGACCATCGACACCCGGCTCATCGCCTCAGGACCGTTGCCGATCAACGTCGCGCCTTTGACCGGCGCGGTAATCTTGCCGTCTTCGATCAGGTACGCCTCGCTGGTGGAGAACACGAACTTGCCGCTGGTGATATCGACCTGACCGCCACCAAGGTTCGCGCAGTAGATGCCCTTCTTCACCGACGCGATGATTTCCGCCGGATCGCTTTCGCCACCGAGCATGTAAGTGTTGGTCATGCGCGGCATCGGCAGGTGCGCGTAGGATTCACGACGACCGTTACCGGTACGGGCCACGCCCATCAGACGCGCGTTGAGCTTGTCCTGCATATAGCCTTTTAGTACGCCGTTTTCGATCAGCGTGGTGCACTCGGTCGGCGTGCCTTCGTCGTCGACGCTGAGCGAACCGCGGCGACCGCTCAAGGTGCCGTCATCGACGATGGTGCAGAGTTTCGAGGCAACCATTTCGCCCATGCGCCCGCTGTAGGCCGAACTGCCCTTGCGGTTGAAATCGCCTTCCAGACCATGACCGACCGCTTCGTGCAGCAGTACACCGGACCAGCCCGAACCCAACACCACCGGCAAGGTACCGGCCGGCGCCGGAATGGCTTCCAGATTCACCAGCGCCTGACGCAGCGCTTCACGGGCATAGCCCATGGCGCGGTCTTCAGCGAGGAAATAACGGTAATCGGTACGCCCGCCGCCGCCATGCCCGCCGCGCTCGCGACGACCGTTCTGCTCAACAATCACGCTGACGTTGAAACGCACCAGTGGCCGCACATCCGCCGCCAGCCCACCGTCGGTGGACGCCACCAGAATACGCTCCCAGACACCGGCCATGCTGACGCTGACTTGCTGGATACGTGGGTCGAGTGCACGGGTAGCCACATCGATGCGCTTGAGCAGCTCGACTTTCTCGGCACGAGTCAGCACTTCCAACGGGTTATCCGGCGCGTATAACTGTGCGACATCCTGCGTGGTGAACGCCTGCACCGTGCCGTTCTGCCCGGCGCGGGAGATCGAACGCGCGGCACGGGCGGCTGCACCGAGGGCTTCGAGGGTGATCGCATTGCTGTAGGCAAAGCCGGTTTTCTCACCGGACTGTGCACGCACGCCGACACCCTGATCGAGGTTGAAGCTGCCTTCCTTGACGATGCCGTCTTCCAGCGCCCACGACTCGGAGATCTGGCC
The DNA here is from genome assembly GCF_044541255.1 of Pseudomonas sp. NPDC085632. Lineage (NCBI taxonomy): Bacteria > Pseudomonadati > Pseudomonadota > Gammaproteobacteria > Pseudomonadales > Pseudomonadaceae > Pseudomonas > Pseudomonas sp. NPDC085632. The sequence goes on from NZ_JBITSX010000059.1 coordinate 28,231, forward strand.
CTGGAAATACAGGTCGGCAGCGTCGATGCCGGGGCCGGCCAGATCGCCGAGCACGCCTTGCAGGCTCTCGATCGTCACGCCACCGGGCGCCAACAGGTGATCACTGACTGAGGACAACAACTCGCTCATAGGTTTACGCCTTAAATTCATGTTCTGAAGCAGGTCGCTGTGCGCCCTGCGAGAAAAACCGCCGATGACTGGTCACCGGCATTCGCGCCCTGATGGACGCTTGTTCAATACTGTCGCGTTCGGCCAACAACACCGCTTCGCCTTGATCCTGACTCGCCAGCACGCGGCCCCATGGATCGATAATCGCCGCATGACCGAAGGTTTCTCGCGGTCCTGGGTGGGTCCCGCCCTGCGCTGCGGCCAGCACATAGCACTGTGTCTCGATGGCCCGCGCCCGAATCAGCACATCCCAATGCGCTGCGCCGGTCACCGCAGTAAAGGCCGATGGTGCGGTAATCAACTCGGCACCGGCGGCGCGCAATTCGCTGTACAGCTCCGGAAAGCGCAAGTCGTAACACACGGTCAGACCAAGTCGGCCCACCGGCGTGTCGGCAACCACCACGCCACTGCCATAAGCATAGTCATCGGATTCGCGATAACGCCCGCGATTGTCCGCCACATCGACATCGAACAGATGCAACTTGTCATAGCGGGCAACGGTTTCGCCCTGATCATTGACCAGCAGCGAGCAGGCATTGGACTTGGCCGTCGGTTGATCCACCGGCGGCAACGGCAAGGTGCCGGCTACTATCCATAACTTGAGGTCGCGGGCGGTCTGTTTCAACCATGGCAGGATCGGTCCTTCGCCAAGCGCTTCGGCGCGGCCGATGTCAGCGACGTCGCGACGGCCCATGGCAGCGAAATTTTCCGGTAGCACCGCGAGCTTCGCACCGCCGGCCGCAGCCTGTTCGAGCAGACGCCGGGCCTGGATCAGATTGGCCAGAACGTCGCTCTGGCTGACCATTTGAATCACCGCTAAAGACATGGCGAACTCCGCAAGAGGTATGCGGCCATGCTACTCCATCGGTTCAGGGACTGGCTGTTCAAAAAGGCTTGTCGAAGGTGATTTTCGGCTCTTTCCAAGGGCCTTTGACGGTGTATTTCACACTGGCAAAGCGCGCCACACGGTCACCGATCAGCTTGTCGATGAGGAACAGTGCGCCGCCGACCGCCGGTGCACCGACGATCAGCGCGGCGATCGGCAGGTTATTGGTCACCGGCAACGTCACCAGCAACTTGGCGTCGACCTGGTCACCGACCAGATCCAGCGTGCCGTTCAGTTCGAGGTTGCTCGACGGGCCAGTCAGACGGATCGGCTCACGGGTAACGTAGACGCCGTTGGTGGCAACCAGCAAACCCTTGACCCGGTCATAGCTCAAGCCTTTGCCGAACAGGTCGGAGAAATCCAGACGCAAACGGCGGCCAATGGAGTTGAAGTTGAGCAGACCAAACACCCGCAACGCCTGCGCGCCGCCCTCCACTTCAACGAACTGGCCTTTGTTCAGCGACGCATCGAGCGTGCCGGAGAAACGCTTGGTCGCCAACCACGCCGGCGAGCCTGGCCAGCGGCCATCGACGTCCATGTGGAATTCTTCGCTGGTCACGCTCGGTGCAAAGCCCCAGCCCTTGAGGACGTCGGCGAGATTCTTGCCACCAATGCGACCTTTGAACCAACTGTTGGTCGCACCCGGCGCACCTTCCCAGCCACCATTGCCCTGCAACAGGATGCCTTTGAGGCCCATGTCGAGGTTGTTCAGGGCGATGCCTTTGGCAGTCGGGCGCACCTTGAGCGACCAGCCGCCGACCAGGTCCGGCCCCAGAAACAGCTGATTGATGGTGATATCCAGTGACGGAATCTTCGTTGGATCGACTGATACCAATGGGTCTGGCGAATTCTCGTCAGCCTGCACCGTCGGGTCCGGCGCCGGCAGCTTCACGTATTGCAGATTGACCGCAATCGGCACGCCCTTGGCGTCTGGCAGACTTGCCGAGCCTTTCGCCTGTTGACTGTCGAGGGACAGATTCCACGTACCCGGCTTGCGATTGACCTGCACCGACGCCTGATCCAGCGTAGTCCCGAATGCCGTGAGTTTGCCGACCTTGAAATCAGCGCTGTTGAGCAATTGCTTGGCGCTGCCGCCCGGATCCTGCCCGGCATATTTGTTGACCAGGTCCTGCCACGGCGCGACGTCCAGCTCCGAAAGCACCCCGCGAATCCGCAAGCCCTTGGCACCCGGCAGCACTGCTTCGCCAGCACCGAGGAACAGCTCGCCACGGCCCTCGGCAAAATTGCTCGGCGGCGCGGCAAAGGTGAAGTTGGCCAATTGGTCGTAATTGACCCAATAACGCCGTTCCTGCCCCTGCAAGGTCATGCGGAACACGGTATCGCGCCCGACATCCGCTGCCATGCCGAACGGTGCCGGCAGATCCACTGCAACACCTTTGAGATTGGAGCTGACCATCAACTGACTGTCGGCGCCGTCCAGATTCAACTGCAGCTGATACGGAATGGTCCCGGAAACCGGTAATGGCTGCGTTACACCCAACCAGTCGGTGAGTTTCTTCACTTCGACCTGCCCGGATGCCGCCACCCGGGTCTTCAGCTTGCCGGGGCTCCCGTCAGCGAAAATCTGCGCGGTCACCGGTTTGTCGAACGCCCGCGCGGCGATATTCTGCCCGCTCAGCCCTCTGGCGCTGTCAAAGCGGAAATCGCCCTTGAGCTGAGTCAGCTCCAGCTTCGGCTCAGCCAGCTTCAGGCGCGCATTGGCGGTTTTGAAGTCGACGAGAATTTTCGGCTGGTCGCCGCCCTTGTCCAACGGGATATCGAGCTTGAGCTTGCCTTGCAGATCCCCGGCCCCTTCCCAACCGGCAAAGGTTTCACCGGTGCCGATCGGTGCGTCCTGCAGAATTTTCAGGCCATCACCGAGGCCCCCGGCAAACCCGCCATCGAGATACATGTGCGTATGTTGTCCGGCCGGCACATGGGGAATATTGACGAACACATCGCTGACCTGAGTGTCGAGCAACTGCCCCTTGTCAGCCCAGATCCGCACGCCACTGTCCTCGATGAACACGTCGCCACTGACCTTGCTCACGTGCGGCCAGCCCGGCTGAAAGGCCAGTTCAGCGTCGTGCACTTTAAAGAACAGACTGATGCTGCGGTCGGCCTCACCGGCATTCTTGCTCAGCGAGCCCTGATACTGGAAGAACCCCTGGTCGACCGCACCTTTGAGAATCGCCGTACGCAGCCACTCATCCAGCGCCGGACTGAGCACTTCGGGCAGGTATTTGGCCGTGTAGCGACCATCGCCATCGACCAGACCGACTCGCAGGTCCATATAGTCTTCCTGGCTATGGTCGAAATGCAGGCGAATCAGAAAGTCACCGGCAATCTTGCCCTCTTCGCCGAGCACCTTCAGGTACGGAGCGATCAGGGTGAAGCCGTCTTTATCGAGTTTCCAGGTCAGGCGGGCGTTGGCCTGAAGGTACTGCCATGGCTTGGCGAAAATCGGATCGAGGTGCAGGACAAAGTCCTTGCTGTCCATGCGCAGCTCGCCACCGTCGAGGTTGCCGCTGAGGCTGCCGCTGACGTTTCGAGCCGCCGGCGCGCCGTGATAGGCGTCGAAACCGACGTTTTCCAGATTAGTGGCGAAACTGAATTTGTTGCCGTCGGTAGCATTGGGGCGAAAATCCAGCAACACATTGCGCAGACCACCGGTGACTTTCAAATGATCAACGGCCGTGGCGAACCCTTGCGGTAACGGTCCCAACGCATTCAGCAGTGGAGTGATCGGGGTCAGATCGAGACGATCAGCCTGCAAGTGCCAGAGCTCGTCCACCTTGTCGGTCGCGCGCGTCTGCTTCAGTTGTACATGCGACTCCCAACGGTTTTCGCCGAAATTCATCGCCAGCGAATCGAGGGTGAGCGTCGCGCCCTCGGCACTGTTCTCGTAGTAGGCGTTGAGCGCCAGATTATTGATCTGGATCGGCTTGCGATCGGCGTAAGCGCCGGTCAGTTGCGGCGCGTTCAAATGGAGCGCCGCACTTTGCAGCGTGCCCTTGGCCCAATTGACCCAGAGTTCGCCGCCGGCCTTGATCTCGGAAAAATTCCACTGCTGGGTAAGACGCTCCGGCAGCCACTTCGACCAGTCACTTTGCGGCAGGCTGGCATAACCCTCGACCACACTGTCCTGCCATTGATCAGGACGGATCCGCGTGCGCAAACTCAGCGCAACCGGTTGGCCATCCGGCAAAGTCAAACGCGCATCGAGCCGCTGACGGCTGGCGCCGGTTTTCAGATTGAGTCCGACATACGTGAGCGTCAGCGGCGCGTGATCCTGCGGCTGCAAGGTGACCTGACTGTCGAGCACCGACAGTTGTTGAATCATCTGTGAGCGATTGAACAACTGCTGCGGATCGAGCGGCTGATCGTTCTGCACCGGCAGACCTTCCAGCGCCCAATTGCCGTCTTCGGCCTCTTTGAGGCTGATTTTCAGACCGTTGAGTTCAAGGTGGGCAATACGCACTTCACGAGCCAACAGACTGGCCCAGAGATCCGGTACCGCTCGCACGCGGTCCAGACGAAGCGCATTGGCACCGTCGCCGACCATAACGTCATGAGCCAGCAGGATCGGTGCAAACCCGCTCCAGTTGCCCTCCAGCTCGCCGATCTGCAAGGGCATGCCGAGGGCGGCGCTGGCCTTGTCTTCGATGTCGGCACGATACTCGGCCACCAACGGGGTCAGCTCACGGCCGAGACTGACGTACAACGCCATCAACACCAGAACCAACGCGCACAGGCCCAGCCCACAACGGGTGAGTGCGGCCAGAATGCGTGTCAGACGCTCCATGTCAGTTGGCTCCCATGGCAAAAATACTGCGAAAAGCTGAGGCCAGCCGCGGTGGAATAAACGTGACGCAGGGGATCAGAGCAACACCACGTCATATTGTTCCTGGGAATACATGGTTTCCACCTGGAAGCGTATGGTGCGTCCGATAAACCCTTCAAGCTCGGCGACGTTACCGGATTCTTCGTCGAGCAAGCGGTCGACCACTTTCTGGTTCGCCAGCACCCGGTAACCCTCGGCCTGATAGGCCCGCGCTTCACGGAGGATCTCGCGGAAAATCTCGTAACAGATGGTTTCCGCGGTTTTCAGTTTGCCGCGCCCCTGACAACTGCTGCACGGCTCGCACAGCACTTGTTCGAGACTTTCGCGGGTGCGCTTGCGGGTCATCTGCACCAGACCCAGCTCGGTGATGCCGATGATGTTGGTCTTGGCGTGGTCACGCTCCAGCTGTTTTTCCAACGTGCGCAGCACCTGGCGCTGGTGTTCTTCATCTTCCATGTCGATGAAGTCGATGATGATGATCCCGCCCAGATTGCGCAGACGCATTTGCCGGGCAATCGCGGTAGCCGCTTCGAGATTGGTCTTGAAGATGGTTTCCTCAAGGTTGCGATGACCGACGAAAGCGCCAGTGTTTACATCGATGGTGGTCATGGCTTCTGCCGGATCCACCACCAGATAGCCGCCGGATTTCAGCGGCACCTTGCGTTCGAGGGCTTTCTGGATTTCATCTTCGACGCCGTACAAATCGAAAATCGGCCGTTCACCCGGGTAATGTTCCAGACGATCGGCGATTTCCGGCATCAGTTCGGCGACGAACTGCGTGGTTTTCTGGAAGGTTTCCCGGGAATCGATGCGAATCTTCTCGATCTTCGGGTTGACCAGATCTCGCAGGGTGCGCAACGCCAGACCGAGGTCTTCGTAAATTACGCTCGGCGCCGCGATGGTTTTGATCTGCTCGTTGATCTGATCCCACAGGCGACGCAGGTAACGGATGTCCATGAGAATTTCATCGGCACCAGCGCCTTCGGCGGCGGTACGCAAAATAAAACCACCGGCCTCCTTGATCCCCTCTTTGGCCACGCAATCGCTGACCACCTGTTTGAGGCGTTCGCGCTCGGCTTCGTCTTCGATTTTCAGGGAAATGCCGACGTGGGCAGTACGCGGCATGTACACCAGATAACGCGACGGGATCGACAGTTGTGTGGTCAAGCGCGCGCCTTTGGAGCCAATCGGGTCCTTGGTGACCTGCACCACAAGACTTTGGCCCTCGTGCACCAGCGCGCTGATGCTTTCCACCGCTGGGCCTTCGCGCAGGGAGATTTCGGCAGCGTGAATGAACGCCGCGCGATCCAGACCGATGTCGACGAATGCGGCCTGCATGCCCGGCAATACCCGAACAATCTTGCCTTTATAGATGTTGCCGACGATCCCGCGTTTTTGCGTGCGCTCAACGTGGACTTCTTGCAGCACACCGTTTTCGACCACCGCCACGCGCGATTCCATCGGCGTGATGTTGATCAGAATCTCTTCACTCATGGCAGGATCTCGTTCAGGCATGTTCACGATAATGGCCGCATCTGGATTCGTACGACGCTCATTGCGCGTTCAGGTTTTGCCAACAGGGTATGCCGAAATGGCCTAACAGTTCTGCGGTTTCGCAAACAGGCAACCCGACGACTGCCGAGTAACTGCCATTGAGCCCGGAAACAAACACCGCACCGAGCCCCTGAATGCCATAGCCGCCGGCCTTGTCACGCGGTTCGCCGCTGGCCCAATAGGCGCCAGCTTCATCCCCGCTGATCGGGCGGAACCGCACCAGACTGCGCACTACCCGCGATTGGCAATGCTCGCCTTCGAGCACGGCGATGGCGGTCAGCACTTCATGCTCCTTGCCGGACAACATCATCAGCATGGCGCATGCATCGGCTTCGTCCACCGGTTTACCAAGAATTTTGCCGTCCAGTACCACGGCGGTGTCGGCACCCAGCACACAGAATGGCTGACCGGACACGACGATGCGACGCCCGGCTTCGGCCTTGCCGCGCGCCAGCCGCTCAACATAGGCCGACGGCGATTCTTCGAGTAATGGGGTTTCGTCGATATCCGCACTGATGGCGAAGAACGGAACGCCGATCTGCGTAAGCAATTCACGGCGACGCGGCGATCCGGAGGCGAGGTAAAGCGGCTTCATCAAAACATCTCCCTGTTCAGTGCCCTGCTTCACCGGCTCAATTGATTTTGTAGCGTCGGCGCAATCCGCGTAGGGCAAAGCTGACCCAAGGCCAGAGCAAGGCGCTGACCAGTGCCGGAAGTACCAGCGCCAGGGTCGGCTGACGATTACCGGTCAACGCGCTGAGCCACAATTGCACCAGCTGCGCGAGGCCGAAAATCACCAGGATTACCAGGCATTGCTGCCACATCGGGAACATTCGCAGGCGTTGTTGCAATGACAGCACGAGGAAGGTGATCAGTGTCAGGATCAATGCGTTCTGCCCAAGCAGCGTGCCGTAGAGCACATCTTCAGCCAGTCCGAGGCAAAACGCGGTGACCATGCCGACCGTTTGCGGCATGTACAGTGCCCAGAATGTCAGCAGCAGCGCCAGCCACAGCGGACGCAGGATTTCCATGAATTGTGGCAACGGCGAGACACTGAGCAACATGCCGATGAGAAACGTCAGCCAGACAATCCAGCCGTTTCGCGATGCGGTAGCCCCGACCATTATTCTTGTCTCCCGGTTGTCGCCGGCGCACTGACGGGCGGTTTGGCCGCAGGTCGTGCAGCGGGCTGGGAAGCTGGAGGTTTGGTTGCCGCCGGGGTGGCTGCCGGTGGTTTGGCAGCCGCTGGCGGTTTGTTTGCGGCAGGTTTGACCGGTGTAGTGCTGGCGGCAGCGGCCGGTGCCGCAGACGTTGCCGGTGTCGCAGCAGCTGCAGCAGGCGGGGTCACGGTTTTCGGCACAGTGGCCGGAACAATCGGGCCGCCGCCAAAGGCATCAAGATTTTCCTGCGCTTGCGCGGCATCGTTGGCGCGTTCTTCGGCCGTGCGGTTGTCGCTGAATACCAACAGCAGGTAACGGCTGCGGTTGAGTGCGGCCGTCGGCACGGCGCGGACGATCGCGAACGGCTGGCCGGAATCGTGGATCACTTCCTTCACCGTGGCGACCGGGTAACCGGCCGGGAAGCGCTGACCAAGGCCGGAGCTGACCAGCAGATCGCCTTCTTTGATATCGGCGGTGTCGGCAACGTGACGCAACTCCAGACGCTCCGGATTACCGGTGCCGCTGGCAATCGCGCGCAAACCGTTACGGTTCACCTGCACAGGAATGCTGTGAGTGGTGTCGGTCAGCAGCAGTACACGCGAGGTGTAAGGCATCAGCTCGACCACCTGCCCCATCAGACCGCGTGCATCGAGCACCGGCTGCCCCAGTACCACGCCATCACGCTCACCTTTATTGATGATGATGCGATGAGTGAAGGGGTTGGGGTCCATGCCGATCAACTCGGCCACTTCGACCTTTTCATTGACCAGCGCAGAGGAATTGAGCAACTCGCGCAGCCGAACGTTCTGCTCGGTAAGGGCGGCAAGCTTCTGCATGCGACCCTGATACAGCAGGTTTTCGGTCTTGAGTTTTTCGTTTTCGGCGACCAGTTCGGTGCGACTGCCGAATTGACTGGCAATCCCTTCCCACAGCCGTCCGGGCAGGTCGGTAATCCAGTAGGCGTCCATCAACACCAGCGACGCCTGTTTGCGCGCGGGCTTGAGCAAGTCGAAGCGGGCATCGACCACCATCAGCGCGACCGACAGCACGGCCAGCACCAACAGGCGCACACCCAACGAAGGGCCTTTGGCGAAAAGCGGTTTAATAAGCCGCTCCTCCCAGGCAAATGTTCTGTTTATTCATACGGCATCAAACCGGCCTGGATGAAGACTGACAGAAGATAAACGCCAACAGGCAGCACTGCAAAGTGCTGCCTGCGCGCTCACCCACGTATTGCACTCGGCGACTTATTCGCTCGAGAGCAGATCCATGGTGTGCTTATCCATCATTTCCAATGCACGGCCACCGCCGCGAGCAACACAGGTCAGCGGATCTTCGGCAACGATGACTGGCAGACCGGTTTCCTGGGCCAGCAACTTGTCGAGGTCACGCAGCAGCGCGCCACCACCGGTCAGCACCAGGCCACGCTCGGCGATATCGGAAGCCAGTTCCGGCGGCGATTGCTCCAGGGCGCTTTTCACAGCCTGAACGATAGTGGCCAGGGACTCTTGCAGAGCTTCCAGGACTTCGTTGGAGTTCAGGGTGAATGCGCGTGGAACGCCTTCGGCCAGGTTGCGACCGCGAACGTCGACTTCACGAACTTCGCCGCCCGGGTAGGCTGTACCGATTTCCTGCTTGATGCGCTCAGCGGTAGATTCACCGATCAGGCTGCCGTAGTTACGACGCACGTAAGTGATGATCGCTTCGTCGAAGCGGTCGCCGCCAACGCGGACGGATTCGGCATAGACCACACCGTTCAGGGAGATCAGCGCGATTTCGGTGGTACCACCACCGATATCCACGACCATCGAACCGCGCGCTTCTTCTACCGGCAGGCCGGCACCGATCGCAGCGGCCATGGGCTCTTCGATCAGGAACACTTCACGGGCACCGGCACCGAGGGCCGATTCACGGATGGCACGACGCTCAACCTGAGTGGATTTGCATGGAACGCAGATCAGCACACGAGGGCTAGGCTGCAGAAAGCTGTTTTCGTGAACCTTGTTAATAAAGTATTGCAGCATCTTTTCGCAGACACTGAAGTCGGCGATCACGCCGTCCTTCATCGCACGAATCGCAGCACTGTGGCC
>NZ_JBITSX010000060.1:0-5346 GCF_044541255.1 Pseudomonas sp. NPDC085632
CGCTGATCACTCTGTCCAAGACACACAGCCTGGCTAACCGCCGTCTGTCTTTCGACCGTACTCGATCTAAAGCAATCCAAGGAAAGCTCATCAACCACCTGGGCAAGCGTTACGCTACCCGTGAGGGTGGCTACCTGCGCATCCTCAAGTGCGGTTTCCGCACTGGCGACAACGCGCCTATGGCGTACGTCGAGTTGGTTGATCGTGCTACTGCTGGCGAAGCTGTATCCGCCGAGTAAGACGTCAGTCTGAAACGAAGAACCGGGCCTAGTGCCCGGTTTTTTGTGTCCGTAGAAAAATGCGCTGTTCGTACAAGCTTCTAACACCGTTCTGTTGTCACTATGTGCTGGGAAACATAATTAGTAATTATCTATCGATGTCTGCAAGTTAATGAATTTGTGGCTGTCATATGGATGATCAATAATTCCCAGCAAGCCGATTAGCCGGCAGTTTCAAGACTGACAGAGGAAGAAGACCGTATGAGCCAGATCAAAACGCTTACGACCGCCAGTGGCGCACCTGTCGCTGACAATCAGAATTCTCGCTCCGCCGGCCCGCGTGGCCCGCTGCTACTCGACGATTTCCATCTGATCGAGAAGCTTGCGCACTTCAACCGTGAAAACATCCCCGAGCGCCGCGTCCATGCGAAAGGCTCAGGTGCTTACGGCACGTTCACCGTTACTCGTGACATCACTGATTACACCAGCGCCAAGCTGTTTGAATCCGTTGGCAAGCAAACCCCGACTTTCCTGCGCTTTTCTACAGTGGGTGGAGAACGCGGATCGGCTGACACCGAGCGAGATCCACGTGGTTTCGCGCTGAAGTTCTACACTGAGGAAGGCAACTGGGACATCGTTGGCAACAACACGCCGGTATTCTTCATCCGTGATCCACTGAAATTCCCTGACTTCATCCACACTCAAAAGCGCCTGCCGCAAAGCAACCTGAAAAGCGCGCAGATGATGTGGGACTTCTGGTCGCATTCGCCTGAAGCGCTGCATCAGGTCACCATCCTGTTTTCTGACCGCGGCATTCCTGATGGCTACCGCCATATGCACGGCTTCGGCAGTCACACCTACAGCTTGATCAGCGCTAAAGGTGAGCGTCACTGGGTGAAATGGCACTACAAGACTCAACAAGGGATCAAGAACCTCGCGCCGGCCGATGCAGCGCGCCTGGCAGGCACCGATCCAGATTACGCACAGCGTGATCTGTTTGAAGCGATTGAGCGCGGCGACTTCCCGAAATGGCGCGTCTGCATCCAGATCATGACCGAGGCGCAAGCCGCGGCGCACTACGAGAACCCTTTCGATGTGACCAAAACCTGGTCGCAAAAAGAATTTCCGTTGATCGAGGTTGGCGAGCTGGAGTTGAACCGCAACCCGCAGAATTACTTCGCTGAAGTCGAGCAAGCTGCGTTTGGCCCAAGCAACATGGTTCCGGGAGTCGGTCTGTCGCCGGATCGTATGCTGCAAGGTCGCGTATTCGCGTACGCCGATGCTCACCGCTACCGTGTGGGTACCAATCACCAGCAACTGCCGGTGAATGCCCCACGCAGCCCGGTTAACACTTACCAGCGTGACGGCTCTATGGCATTCGGCAGCAACGGTGGTGCCGCGCCTAACTACGAACCGAACAGCTATACCGAAGCGCCGAAACAAGCTCCGCGTTACGCTGAACCTGCACTGGCCTTGAGCGGTGCTGCCGATCGCTACGATCACCGCGAAGATACCGATTACTACAGCCACGCCGGTGCGCTGTTCCGTTTGATGAGCGACGATCAGAAAGCATTGCTGGTCAGCAATATCGCCGGCGCCATGTCGGGTGTTTCCAGTGATGTCGTCGACCGCCAGCTGCAGCATTTCTATAAAGCCGATCCAGCGTATGGAGAAGCAATCGCAAAGCTGCTCAACGTACAGCTTAACGAAGTCTAAACGAGAAGCAGAACCGCCCTCATTTGGGCGGTTTTTGCGTTATTTAGGCTGGTTTTCTCAGAATATCTTCGCTTTTATTGCGCGAAACGGGTGACCTTCCAGTCAGGTTGGTTCAAACTACAGACTTTCAAGTAGGGAGATGTAGGGCGATGCAAGGCCACCCAGACGTAATCGATTACCTCAACACGTTGCTGACCGGCGAACTGGCCGCGCGTGATCAATATTTTGTTCACTCGCGGATGTATGAGGACTGGGGGTTCACCAAGCTCTACGAGCGAATCAACCACGAAATGGAAGAAGAAGCCGGTCACGCTGATGCGTTGATGCGCCGGATTCTGATGCTCGAAGGAACGCCGCGCATGCGTCCGGATGATCTGGATGTCGGCGCCACCGTACCGGAGATGCTCGAAGCGGATCTGCGCCTTGAGTACAAAGTCCGCGCGGCCCTGTGCAAAGGCATCGAGCTGTGCGAACAGCACAAAGACTATGTCAGCCGCGAGATCCTCCGGGTTCAACTCAACGACACCGAAGAAGACCACACCTACTGGCTGGAAAAGCAGTTGGGCCTGATCAAGCTGATCGGCCTTGAGAACTACCTGCAATCTCACACTTCCTGATTGCAATCGATACAAAAAAGCCCCTGTCACTGATGAAGTGACAGGGGCTTTTTCATGCATGGCGTTTACGCCCGATCGCGGATCAGCAGCGGTTTGAGGTAATGACCAGTATGCGATTGCTTCATCTCGGCCACTTCTTCCGGTGTACCGGTGGCAATGATCTGGCCACCCTTGGAACCACCCTCCGGCCCAAGATCGACCAGCCAGTCGGCCGTCTTGATCACGTCGAGGTTGTGTTCGATCACCACCACGGTGTTGCCGTGGTCACGCAGACGATGCAGTACATCGAGCAACTGCTGGATATCCGCGAAGTGCAAACCGGTGGTCGGCTCATCGAGGATGTACAGGGTCTTGCCGGTGTCACGCTTGGACAGCTCGCGAGACAGCTTGACCCGCTGTGCCTCACCACCCGACAACGTGGTCGCCGACTGACCGAGCTTGATGTACGACAGGCCAACATCCATCAAGGTCTGCAGTTTGCGCGCCAGCGCCGGCACCGCGTCGAAGAACAACCGGGCTTCCTCGATCGTCATTTCGAGGGTTTCGTGAATGCTCTTGCCCTTGTATTTGATCTCGAGGGTTTCACGGTTGTAGCGCTTGCTCTTGCACACGTCGCACGGCACGTAGATGTCCGGCAGGAAGTGCATTTCCACCTTGATCAGGCCATCGCCCTGACACGCTTCGCAGCGACCGCCCTTGACGTTGAACGAGAAACGCCCCGGGCCGTAACCGCGGGAGCGAGACTCGGGCACGCCAGCGAACAGTTCACGGATCGGCGTAAACAGTCCGGTATAAGTTGCCGGGTTTGAGCGCGGGGTGCGACCGATCGGGCTCTGGTCGATGTCGACGACTTTGTCGAGATGCTCCAGGCCTTTGATGCTGTCGTGCGCAGCCGCTTCCAGCGTGGTCGCACCATTGAGCGCCGTGGCGCTCAGCGGGAACAGCGTATTGTTGATCAACGTCGATTTACCCGAGCCGGACACACCGGTTACGCAAGTCAGCAGACCAATCGGGATGTCCAGATCAACGTTGCGCAGGTTATTGCCGCGCGCGCCTTTCAGCGACAGATTGAGCTTCTTGTTACGCGGCGTACGTTTGGCCGGCACCTCGATCTTCACCCGGCCCGACAGGTATTTACCGGTCAGGGAATCCGGGTGCGCCATGACTTCGGCCGGCGTGCCTTCGGCAACGATTTGCCCACCATGCACGCCCGCGCCCGGACCAATATCGACGACATAGTCTGCCAGGCGAATCGCATCTTCGTCGTGCTCGACCACAATTACCGTATTGCCGATATCGCGCAGGTGCTTGAGTGTGCCGAGCAGGCGGTCGTTGTCGCGTTGGTGTAAACCAATCGACGGTTCATCGAGAATGTACAGAACGCCGACCAGGCCCGCACCGATCTGACTGGCCAGACGAATCCGCTGCGCCTCGCCACCGGACAGCGTGTCAGCGCTGCGATCCAGCGACAGATAGTCGAGACCGACGTTGACGAGGAACTGCAGACGCTCGCGGATCTCCTTGAGGATCTTGTCAGCGATCTCGCCGCGTCGACCGGTCATCTTCAACTGGCCGAAATACTCGCAAGCGTCACCGATCGGCAGATTGGTCACCGCTGGCAGCGTCTTCTCGCCAACCCACACATGCCGCGCTTCACGACGCAGGCGAGTGCCGCGGCAGTCCGGGCAGGACTGAGTGCTGAGGAACTTGGCCAGCTCTTCGCGCACGCTCGCCGACTCGGTCTCGCGGTAGCGACGCTCCAGGTTCGGCACGATGCCTTCGAACGGGTGCGAGCGTTTGACGATATCGCCACGGTCGTTGAGGTATTTGAAGTCGACGTTCTGCGAGCCGCTGCCGTGCAGGATGGATTTCTGCTGATCTGCCGGCAGATCGTTGAACGGCACTTCCAGGCTGAAGCCGTAGTGCGAGGCCAGTGAGCCGAGCATCTGGAAGTAATAGACGTTGCGCCGGTCCCAGCCGCGTATCGCGCCTTCGGCCAGTGTCAGATCACCGTTGACCAGTCGTTTGATGTCGAAGAATTGCTTCACCCCCAGACCATCGCACGTCGGGCAGGCGCCGGCCGGGTTGTTGAAGGAAAACAGCTTCGGTTCCAGCTCGCTGATCGCATGGCCGCAAATCGGGCAGGCGAAGCGCGCGGAGAAGATCATCTCTTCGCCCGGCTCGTCGTCCATCGGCGCGACCAGTGCAATGCCGTCCGCCAGTTTCAGCGCTGTCTCGAAAGACTCGGCCAGACGTTGCTGCAGATCGGCGCGTACCTTGAAACGGTCGACGATTACATCGATCGAGTGCTTCTTCTGTTTATCCAGTTTCGGCAGCTCGTCGAGTTCACAGATCCGGCCGTTGACCCGGGCGCGAACAAAACCTTGGGCGCGCAGCTCTTCGAAGACCGAAAGGTGTTCGCCTTTACGCTCGCGGATCACCGGGGCCAGCAGCATCAGCTTGCTGCCTTCCGGCTGCGCCAGCACCAGGTCGACCATCTGACTGACGGTTTGTGCTTCCAGCGGAATATCGTGATCCGGGCAGCGCGGTGTACCGACGCGTGCATAGAGCAGACGCAGGTAGTCGTAGATTTCGGTGATGGTGCCGACCGTGGAGCGCGGGTTGTGCGAGGTCGACTTCTGTTCGATGGAGATCGCCGGCGACAGGCCTTCGATGGTGTCGACGTCAGGTTTTTCCATCATCGACAGGAACTGGCGGGCATAGGCCGACAGCGATTCGACATAGCGGCGCTGACCTTCGGCGTACAGTGTGTCGAAGGCCAGGGACGACGTGCC
>NZ_JBITSX010000060.1:5356-36767 GCF_044541255.1 Pseudomonas sp. NPDC085632
GCCGGTGATGACGATCAGTTTGTCCCGTGGCAGGGTCAGGTCGATGTTCTTCAGGTTGTGGGTACGGGCCCCACGTATCAGGATCTTGTCCAAAGTGGCCTCGCTCGGCGGGCGTCGAAAACGTAGGAGTATACGGGCAAATACTGGATGGATGCACACTATCAAGCGAAGGGTTTTTTGCCCTGGATGAAGAGAGTTTCATCTATACGCGTCAAAGCGTCGCGATCTACCCCGTCTTTCGATGGGACTGGTAGAATCGCCGCCGGTTCACACGAGGTTTTTCCATGCACGATCCCCACAGCGAACGCATGAGTGGCAGCGAGACCCGCGCGGCGAGCGGTCTGGCCCTGGTGTTCGCCTTCCGTATGCTGGGCATGTTCATGGTGTTGCCGGTACTGGCGACCTACGGCATGGATCTGGCGGGAGCGACCCCGGCCCTGATCGGGTTGGCCATTGGCGCTTACGGCCTGACCCAGGCGATTTTCCAGATTCCGTTCGGGATCATTTCTGATCGCATCGGTCGTCGCCCGGTGATTTACCTCGGGTTGATCGTTTTCGCCCTCGGCAGTGTCCTGGCGTCGCAAGCCGACTCGATCTGGGGTGTGATTGCCGGGCGGATCCTGCAAGGCGCCGGGGCGATATCCGCCGCGGTCATGGCACTGCTTTCCGACCTGACCCGCGAGCAGCACCGTACCAAGGCAATGGCGATGATCGGCATGACCATCGGTTTGTCATTCGCCGTGGCCATGGTCGTCGGGCCGTTGCTGACCCGTGCGTTTGGCTTGTCCGGACTGTTTCTCGCCACCGGCGGCATGGCGCTGGTGGGCATCGTCATCGTGATGTTCATGGTGCCGAAATCCACCGGGCCGCTGACTCACCGCGAATCGGGCGTGGCGCGCCAGGCGTTGATGCCGACGCTCAAGCATCCTGATCTGCTGCGTCTCGATCTGGGCATCTTTGTGTTACATGCCATGTTGATGTCGAGCTTCGTCGCGCTGCCGCTGGCACTGGTGGAAAAAGCCGGTTTGCCCAAGGAGCAGCACTGGTGGGTCTACCTCACCGCGTTGCTGATTTCGTTCTTCGCCATGATCCCGTTCATCATCTATGGCGAGAAGAAACGCAAAATGAAACGAGTTTTGCTCGGCGCCGTCCTGACGCTGATGCTGACTGAGCTATTCTTCTGGCAGTTCGGCGACAGCTTGCGGGCTCTGGTGATCGGCACGGTGGTGTTCTTCACCGCGTTCAATCTGCTGGAAGCTTCATTGCCGTCGCTGATCAGCAAGGTTTCACCGGCGGGTGGCAAGGGCACGGCCATGGGCGTGTATTCCACCAGCCAGTTCCTCGGTTCGGCACTCGGCGGGATACTCGGCGGCTGGTTGTTTCAGCATGGCGGTCTGTCGGTTGTGTTCCTTGGATGTGCCGGGCTGGCTGCACTTTGGTTGGCCTTTGCTGTTACCATGCGTGAACCTCCCTACGTGACGAGCCTGCGTTTGCCGTTGTCGCCCGAGGCGATCCGCGAAGCGGGTCTGGTCGAGCGCCTCAAGGCCCTCGTAGGGGTAACCGATGCAGTGATAGTTGCTGACGAAGCAGCTGTTTACATCAAACTGGACAAAGAATTAGTGGATCGCGACACCCTCGAACGCCTGGTGAACAACCCGGCCGGGGCTGCTTGCGAAGCCTAGGAGAACGTTATGGCCCGTGGGGTTAACAAAGTCATATTGGTCGGTACTTGCGGCCAGGATCCCGAAGTTCGCTACCTGCCTAACGGTAACGCCGTGACCAACCTGAGTCTGGCCACCAGCGAACAGTGGACCGATAAACAAACCGGTCAGAAAGTCGAGAAGACCGAGTGGCACCGTGTTTCGATGTTCGGCAAAGTTGCCGAAATCGCCGGCGAATACCTGCGCAAGGGTTCGCAGGTCTATATCGAAGGCAAGTTGCAGACCCGTGAGTGGGAAAAAGACGGTATCAAGCGTTACACCACCGAAATCGTGGTCGACATGCAAGGCACCATGCAACTGCTCGGCGGCCGTCCACAACAGGGCGACCAACAAGGCGGTGGCAACAACTACCAGCAATCCGCTCCGGCCCCACGCCAGCAGGCTCCGCGTCCGCAGCAGTCGGCTCCACAGCAGCGTTCGGCCCCGGCTCCACAGCAGGCCGCACCGCAACCGGCGCCGGATTTCGACAGCTTCGATGACGATATCCCGTTCTGATTTGCTGTTGTAAACCGCTGCAAATAAAAAGGCCCGTCGCTTATGCGACGGGCCTTTTTTGTGACTGCAAAACACCGCGATCAACTGTAGGAGCTGCGGCACGCTGCGATCTTTTGATCTTGAAAAACAGAGTCAAAAGATCGCAGCGTGCCGCAGCTCCTACAGGGGGATTTGTTTTTCAGTCGAGGATCAGGTGCGGCAGAAACCGGCTCGAATCTTTAGTGATCAAACTGTTGTCCTCGCGTACACCAATCCCTGCAGCCTGATCGCCAATCACCCATGAACCGATCAGTGTGTAGCTGTCGCCGAATTTTGGCAGCGGTGCAAATTCTTGCAGGATAAAGGGGGCATCGGTGTAGGGCCCATCCTCTTTGACGATCAGACCGTCAGCCGTTTGCAACTCAATGTTCGCGCCTTCGCGGGAAAAGTACGGCTTGCGCACCCAGCCTTTTGGCACTGCGCTGGCCGGATTCGGGTCGAGATGCGCCGCCAGCAGATTCGGATGGCCCTTGTGCAGCTCCCACAACAACGGCAACGCGCCCTTGTTCGACAGGATCGCCTTCCACGCTGGTTCGAAAAACTGCGTATCGCACTTGGCAATCGCCGCGCCGAATGGCTCGTGGAAGATGAATTCCCAGGCATGTAACTTGAACAGGTGGGGGATCCAGCGATCTTCCAGGTCGACGAAACGACCTTCAGCTGTCAAACCGATGTCTTCGATATCGATGTGCCGTGATTCGATGCCGACCTTCTCGGCGATCAAACGCAGGTAATCCGTGGTGCCCTTGTCCTCGACCGAGTCTTTCATCGAGGCGAAGTAGAACGGCCGCTTCAGTTGTAACTCGGCGAAGGCCCTGTGCAACTGGGTGTCGATGCTGTTGAACTGGTCGGCATGGCGCGGCAGCGTACCGCGCTCGATGCATTGTTCCAGCCAGCCCCACTGAAATGCCGCCGCTTCGTAGAGGCTGGTCGGCGTGTCGTAGTTGAGTTCCAGCAATTTCGCCGGGCCGTTGCCGCTGTAGGAAAAGTCCATGCGCCCGTACAGGTGCGGATGACCTTCCAGCCAGGACGTGCGGATCATGTCGTAGTACGGCGCCGGAATGCTCAGGCGATCCAGCAATTCTTCGCTGTGCACCACGCGGTCGACCAGGTCCATGCACATCTCGTGCAGTTCGGTGGTCGGGTCCTCAAGATCGTTTTCGATTTGCGCGAGCGTGAACTGGTAATACGCGCTTTCGTCCCAGTACGGCTCATCATCGATGGTGTGGAACATGAAGCCGAGACTTTCGGCAGTCTGTTTCCAGTCTGGCCGCTCGGCGCAGAGGATCTTCTTCATCGTCAGCTGCTCGAACGACCGGAACTGCTGCCCCAGCCACCCCAACCGCTGCGGGCGCTGGACTGACTGCCGAAGCCGCCGCGTGATGTCGATGAGGCCACATTGACCGGTTTGCTTTTGCTGCTTTCGTAATCCGTTTGGCTGCGCGTCGTGGTTTCGGCTCTGCGGTACTGCGTCGAGGTGTTGTACGGCTGGCGCGTTTCGCGATCGCGGTAAACCGTGCGCTCGGCGTTGTTGCTCATCGCGTTGCCGATCAGCCAACCGGTTAGCCAGCCGTTTCCGCCACCGCCACCGCTGGAGACGTGCGAAGTGCTTTGCACATTCTGCGCCGTTGCATTACCTGCAGGCATCTGCGCATCGGCGATGGCGTCGAGGTTCTGCGCCGGCTCACCGCTCGCAGGCACTTTGAAGCCGGCGAGTTTCGGCACGAAGCGGCCGTCAGAATTCTTTTGGCACCAGTCAGCGGCAAAGTCCGCATCGCATTTGGCCTTGTCGTCGTACGCCGGGGCAATGCGCCGGTGTTCGGTCAGGGCGGCGACATAGGCGTTGGAGCAAACATCGGCGGCCACTTCGGCGTCGACGCACTGTTCCACATTCTGGAAACTGCGTGGTTGATCTGCGGCTGTCGCCTGGCCGGAAATGGCCATGGCCACCGAGGCGGCGAGGGACAACTGAACGTATTTGCTGCGTTTCATCTAAGGCTTCCTGCCGATCAGTTGGACGGTGTCATGCACGCGGCGTTGAGCATGCCGACGCTGATCGCGACCGCAGCGACATAGATACCCGAAGCGATTTCACCGTTGGCGATGCGTTGCGAAGTGCCTTTGAGCACCAGCCCCGTGGCGAGGAATGCCAGCAGTTGCACCACGGCGGCAATCACTGCCCAGAGCACGAAGTCGAGGACGTTGACCGAAAACGCAATCACGTTACTGGCGGGAATCGCGAAGCCGATGATCGCGCCGGCCAGGGCGATGGCAGCGGCAACGTTGCCGGAGCGAATCAGCTCGAATTCCTTGTGCGGGGTGATGCGCGTGTAGACGAATTGAAACAGCATGAACAGCAGTACGGCGCCGATGAGGTAGACGACGAAACCGACCAGGGCGGTTTTGTTCAGGGAAACGGCCAGCACTTCCAGCATGAAAAACTTCCTTTTTTAAATGGTGCTCAGATCTGTCGTGTACAGCGAGATGCCGAGCGAGGTGCTCAGGCTGACGGTGCCTTCTTCGTCCTGTTCGACGGAGAACAGCAGCAATTCGCGGCGATCGGTCAGGCCGGTCTCGCGCGCATAAAGCATTGAGTGGTGTTCGATGGTGTAGCTCTCGTCCGGATTGACCACTTGTTCGGTCATCGGTACGAGTTCGGTCTGGCCTTGTTCGGTGCCCCACTCGCGGGTGTATTCGACACCGCCGTGGTTGTAGCCGGGCAAGCCGATCTGGCTGTTGGGGCCGGCCAGGCGCTGCAGTTCGGCATCACTGTTGACGGTCACGTAACTGAGGTAGTTGAACAGGGTGACGGATTCGATCTGATCGTCACCGGTGACGTGGATCTGCAGCCAGAAATCCTCGTCGTTCATGTAATAGCGGTGCAGTTTATTGGACTGGCCGAGGTCGACCCAGCCGTGGCTCCAGATCGCCTGATCGAAGGGCACTCGCACTGTGGTTGAGCCATCGAGCAACAGCGCCAGCGTCGTATCGAACCTGATAGCCTTGCCCTGAGCCATGCCGAGTGGGCCACTGGCAACGGTCGGTGTTGGCGCAGCGGTCTGCCAGTTGCTGGTGCCCAGCAAGTCTTTAAACCATCCCATGGGTACGTTCCTTGAAGCGGGTGGAAGTGTTCGTCGGCGAAAAAACGTCGCTAGTGTACCGGGCTGAGCGACGAACGACACGCCGCAAACCATGTGGGAGCGAGCTTGCTCGCGAAGAGGGCGTATCAGTCAACAATGATGTCGACTGATACGACGCTTTCGCGAGCAAGCTCGCTCCCACAGGTTTTTTGCGCAGTGCTTACTGAGCGGACTTTTGCTTCAGACGCTCGAGAATCGCATTGGCGCTGCCTTCGTTCGGCGTGATGCCGGCGTCGCGCAGTTTGCGTTCCAGATCGTTGCCTGTCGAAGCGTCGGCCAGTTCGTCGGCAGCGCTCAGTTCAGCCGCGCGTTGCTGCTGCTTGGCCTGCAGACGGTTCAATGTACCGACGGCGGTTTCCAGTTTGCCATTGGCGCCGCCGCTGGCAATGGAAGCGCTGACCTGGGCTTTCTGCACGCTTTCGCGGGCCTTGGCCATGTCCACTTGCTGGCGCAGGCTCTTGATACGCGACTCGGCCTTGCTGATGTCTTTGCGCATGTTTTCGGCGTAAGTGCCGAACTCGTCGCTTTGCTTTTTCTCAACATCCAGCTCGTTGGTCAGGGTCGAAATCGCTTCGGCCACTTCCAGCGCCAGGTCTTCACGGCCGGCGTTCAGCGCCGAGACGGCTTTGGCTTCCAGATCCTTGATCTTGGCGTCGTACTCGCTCACGCGGTCGGCGGCCAGTTTGTGCTTGGCCATGATGGTGACCAGTTCGCGACGAGCGTTCGACAGCGCGCTGTCGGCATCGCGGATTTCCTGATCGAGGATGCGCAGGGCCTGTTGGTCGGCAATCGCTTCGCCGACTTCATTGGCACCACCGCGCAGCGCGGTGAACAACTTGCTCCAGATGGACTGAGTCATTGGATATTCCCTGTTGATTACTTGAAGAAGTGTTCGAAGGCTTCACTCGCGCGCTGCACGTTGTCGACCAGGGTTTTCACCTCGGTCACCACGTTGGTCAGGCTCGAGTCGGCGCTGAGGGCGCCAAACATGTTGTAAACGGTCTGCCCGTTCGGCATCGACTCGATACCGATCGACGACAGGGGGAACATTTCCCGGCTGCGCAACACGGCGTCGTTGAAGGCCGCTACGTTCGAGATCGAATCGATGTCCACCAGCACGGTGTCGACGATGATCTGCTGGCCGGCCAGGGCGATGTGAATCGGCAGACCGCCGAATTCGTTCATTTCCAGCTTGATGCTGGGTTCGGAGCTCTGGATCAGCGACAGCGTGATCTCTTGCGAAGCCACCTCGTCCAGGGCCTTGAGGGCGCTGAAGAGGCTATCGATGGTCCAGTTGTTGCCTGCGCTCATGTAATTCTCCGACATGAAAGAGCCAGCCAGAATCGGTTGGCGTAGCTGTTGCTCCATTTGCTTGAGCAAGCTTCGGTTTTCGGGAAGCACCCAAGTTTCGTGTTTCACATAACCGGCAGCGGCCAGACCCGCGCGCATCTGCTTCATATAGAAGCTTGATGGTTTTTTCGCCGACGGTTTCGCGCGCTCCCCCTTGGGGCTCTCTGATTTCGCGGTGGGGGAACGGCTTTTCATGGCAATGGCTCGGTTATGAACATCTCACGCGTGAGCCACACTACAACCAATTCAAAGCGCCATCAATGGCTCACGCGTGAGATTTTTATGACAGGCGAAAAAAGGCCCGCTGCAGCGCGGGCCTGGATTTCTTGCAGGATATGACTCAGCGAGTGGCGGCGAGGAATTCGTCAGTGGAGACCACGTTGGCGTAGGCAAAACCCAGCGCTGACATGAACGCGGCGTGGACGTGGGCGGCCGGCACCGTAAGCCCGTTGAGCTCCAGGTCGCGGCTGGCGCAGGCGTCGTGAATCACCGAGACGGCGTAACCCAGATCCGCCGCCGCACGGGTGATGCCGTCAACGCACATGTGGCTCATGCTGCCGACCACCACCAATTCCTTGATGCCTTGTTCTTCGAGGATCGCTTGCAGTTCGGTTTCGCGGAACGAGTTGACGAAGTGCTTGAGCACCACCGGTTCATCGGCACGGTTGAGTACCTTTGGGTGCAGCTTGGCGCCCTCGGAACCCGGGGTGAAAAACGGCGCATCCGCTGAGGTGAATTCGTGGCGAATGTGTACCACCGAATCGCCTGCCTCGCGGAACGCGGCGATCAGCCGGGCGGCGTTGTCAGCAGCCGCGTCGGCACCGGCCAGCGGCCACTTGCCTTGGGGGAAGTAGTCGTTCTGGATATCGACTACGATGAGCGCTTGCTTGGCCATGGGTGTGTCCTCGATGTATTGGCTGGAAGTGGCTTCAGTATTGGCGCTGAACAGCGATTCGGGGATTGGCCGCACCGACAATAGACAGGGGAAAACTGACAATGGGCGCAGAAAGGGCCGCCATCGCTGAATTGGGCGTGCTGATCTATCCGGGCGCGCAGATGGCAGCGGTACATGGTCTGACTGATCTGTTTGCGGTGGCCAACCGGATTGCTGCCGAGCATCAGGCTGCGCAATTGCCGGTACTGCGGGTCAGTCACTGGCAGGTCGAAGGTGATCAGCCGCCGACGCGGATTTACACCAGCCATCCAGGGGACGACAGCGCTTTGCTGGCGGTGTTGATTCCGCCATCGATCGGCGGCTTTTCGGCGGCGCAAATGCCGGTCAGTCTGGCGCGATGGTTACGCGATCAGCATGCCCGCGGGGCGACGCTCGGCGGAGTTTGCGTGGGCTCGCTGCTGCTCGCCGAAAGCGGCTTGCTCGACGGACGTAGCGCCACCACTCACTGGACCTCTGCCAAGGCTTTTGCCGAGCAATATCCGAACATCAGGCTCAAGGCCGATACGCCGATTGTCGATGACGGCGACCTCATCACTACCGCAGGCTTGATGGCGTGGTCGGAACTGGGTTTGCGTCTGGTCGACCGCCTGCTCGGGCCGAGCATCGCCACCGCCACTGCGCGATTCCTGGTGATCGAGCACAGCGACAGCGCCAGTGAGTGCGGGAGTAATTTCGCGCCGATTCTGAGCCATGGCGACGCGCCGATTCTCAAGGTTCAGCACTGGCTGCAAAGCACTGGCGCAACCGATGTTTCGCTGACGGCGATGGCCGAGCGGGCAGGCTTGGAGGAACGCACGTTTCTGCGCCGGTTTCGCGGGGCGACCGGGTTGAAACCCACCGAGTATTGTCAGCACTTGCGGGTGGGCAAGGCGCGGGAAATGCTCGAGTTCACCAATGGCACTATCGATCACATTGCCTGGACGGTCGGATATCAGGACCCGGGGGCGTTTCGGGCGATCTTCAAGAAGATCACCGGGCTGACGCCGAGTGATTATCGGGCGCGGTTTGGTGTGACCCCGATCTCGAAAGCATCCATTACCTAATGTGCGAGCTCTATGGACTATAGATCGTGCAATTTGCCGGGGTTTTGCAAGCGTTCGTGCAGATTGAGACAGGCGTGGTGCCAGTACGAATCTAGCAAGTTTCTGATTGGACTAGAATTTTCGTAGAGCGGCCGTTGGCCTGATCTCTGCACCTCTCACCGCTACAGTCATCGAACCGATGGAAGGGGGACGCATGACCCCGACACCCCGCAGGAAAATTGTCGTCGCCCACTCGGTGCGCCCCGACGCACCACAACATGAAGTACAGACCAACAAAGCGCTGGCGCGATGGCTGGCGCAGATTCTCGGGTGCAAGTTCGGCGGCAGCTATGACGCTGAAAAACACCACGGTCGTGATCTGTATTTACTGCCGACGCAAACCATTGTCGGCCCTGCCAGCGCTCACGCACTCGGCATCAAGGGACCGGGTGATCTGTGGGGCGGGTTCGTCGAGCACGACTTCATCTGCACCAAAGCCATCAGCCACGGCCTGCGCAGTCATCTGGCTCACGCGCCGCAAGGCTGGTCGCCATTGTTTTCCGAGCGGGTGCGCAATGTAGTACTCGATGGCCTCAGCGTGTTTGCGCTGGACGATGCACGCCCCGCCGCCGAGCACCTGCTGTACGGCGGTCCGATACGCATGAAACCGGTACACGCCTGCGCAGGTCGTGGCCAGGAAGTGATCGAGAGCCTTGATGCCTTCGATGAAGTCCTCACTCGCTCCGACATTGCAAAGCAGTTCAGCGAGGGCGTGGTGCTGGAGCAGGACTTGAGCGACGTTGTCACCCACAGCGTCGGCCAGTCGTTCATCGGCGATAAAGTGCTGAGTTACTGCGGTGATCAATACTTGACCAAGGACGCTCACGGCGAAGAGGTCTACGGTGGCTCGAATCTGCTGGTGGTGCAGGGTGATTATGACCAACTGCTGAAGTTGGACCTGCCCGACGATGTGCGTCTGGCCATTGAGCAGGCGCAGGTTTTCGACGCTGCCGCCGATGAAGCCTATCCACGGTTTTATGCCTCGCGACGCAATTACGACATTGCCCAGGGCCTGGACAGCAACGGCAAAACCCGCAGCGGCGTGCTCGAACAATCCTGGCGCATGGGCGGCGCCAGCAGTGCTGAAGTCGCGGCGCTGCAAAGCTTCGTCAACGATCCGGGGATGCGCGCGATTCGCGTGTCATCGGTGGAAACCTACATTGATCAGCCGCTGCCTGCGGATGCTATTGAGGTCTATCGCGGCCCGGCTGAGAACAGCGAATTTCTCCTCAAATACGTAACGGTCAAATCCTATGACGGCTAGAAGCGAAAGCATTCAAATCGACATTGATGATGAACAGATGAGCGGGACATTTCTCAGTCCCAAATCGAAAGTCCCGGGGGTGTTGTTTGTGCATGGTTGGGGCGGTAGTCAGGAGCGTGATCTCGAGCGCGCCAAAGGCATTGCCGGTCTTGGTTGTGTGTGCCTGACATTCGACTTGCGCGGGCATACCGGCGGCACCGGGATACCGCTGACCCGCGTTACCCGCGAAGATAACCTGCGTGATTTGCTCGCGGCCTATGACCGCTTGCTCGCGCATCCAGCGCTCGACACCTCGGCGATTGCCGTGGTCGGCACCAGTTATGGTGGTTACCTGGCGGCGATCCTCACCTCGTTACGCCCGGTGCGCTGGCTGGCGTTGCGCGTGCCAGCGCTGTATCGCGACGAGCAGTGGCACACACCCAAACGTGAGCTGGACAAGGCGGATCTGCGCGATTACCGCAGCACGCTGGTGCGGGCTGACACTAATCGGGCACTGCATGCCTGTTCGCAATTCACTGGCGATGTGTTGCTGGTGGAGTCTGAAACCGACGATTACGTGCCCCACGCGGCGATCATGAGTTACCGCGCGGCGTGCCAGCAGACCCATTCACTGACACACCGGATTATCGACGGCGCCGATCATGCGTTGAGCGAACCGGTGTCGCAGCAGGCTTACACCTCGATTCTGGTGGACTGGATTACCGAGATGGTCGTGGGTGAACGGTTGAGCATTATCCAATCCTGAAGATCAAAAGATCGCAGCCTTCGGCAGCTCCTACATTTGAAATGTATTCTCCCTGTAGGAGCTGCCGAAGGCTGCGATCTTTTGATCTTGATTCTAATGTCTGGGTTTCTTCTCTATTCGCAGCGCCTTGGCCTTGGCCTCAACAACCAGATACATCACCACCGTAATCAACAACGGCAACAGAAAATAAATTGCCCGATACGCCAGCAACCCCGCCACCAGACTGCCCCGCGAAGCCTCGTGTTGCAGCAGCGCCACAAACACTGCCTCCAGCACCCCAAGGCCCGCCGGAATATGCGTGATGACCCCGGCAATCGCACTGATCAACAACACGCCCAGCACCAACGGATAATCCAGTTTGCTCGGCAGCAACGTGAAGATCACCGCCGCCATCAGCGACCAGTTCAACGCCCCCAACAGCAATTGCAGGACGGCCATGCGCAACGACGGCAGATTGATTTCCACCCCGCGAATCGACCACTCACGGCGCTTGGAAAATTGACACGCCGCGAGATAGCCAGCGCTGATCAGCAGTAACAGCACACCAATGCCTTGTAGCGCATCGCTGCTGACTTTCCAGCCCGGCGGCATGCTCACCAATCCGCTGCTGAACACCGCGCCGGCGATGGTCATGTAGCCGAACCAGTTGGTTGCCAGGCTCAGACCGAGAATCTTGGCGATGTTGCTTTTACTCACCCCAAGGCGCGAATACAGCCGATAACGCATGGCGATGCCGCCGACCCACGCGCTCAGGTTCAGGTTGAACGCATAGCTGATGATCCCCACCGGCAGAATCTGTTTCCAGGTCAGGTCCTGGCGAATGTAGGTACGGCCGATCAGGTCGAAACTGGCGTACACCAGAAAGCTCAGCAAGGTCAGGCTGGCGGCGATGATGAGCGTGCGTACCTTGAAGTCGGCGAGGGTTTGCAGCACTTCGGCCCATTCGATGCGCGTGGCAAACATCGTCAGCAACACGATCAGCGCGAGGAAAAACAGCAATGTCAGTGGCCGTTTCCAGCGACTCCATTTCGAGTGCACGGCTGGCGTCGAATGCGGGGTGGATTGCGCTTCGGAATGGCTCATGGCGTATCACCTCGAAAAGGCTTGAGCCTTGGTTTGTGCGCCGGCAGCCAACCGGCCATTGCCGGAAAATGCCGCAAAAAGTGGAACACCAGAAAACCCACGGTCATGTGCCAGATGCGCCCACGCGGGGACTTGCTGGCGTCCATGGCTTTGCAGTGGTTCTGGCTGAGGTCTTCGAGGCGCTCGAACAAATGCTGATTGAAAGCGCGGTCGCGGATCAGCACGTTGGCTTCCAGGTTCAGCGACAGACTCAGCGGGTCGAGATTGCTTGAGCCGACCGTGCTCCACTCTTCATCGACCAGTGCGACTTTGCCGTGCAGCGGGCGCTGGCAATATTCGTGAATCTGCACGCCTGCCTTGAGCAGGTAATCGTAGGTCATGCGCGCGGCAAGCTTGGCCACCAGCATGTCCGGTTGCCCTTGCAGAATCAGGCGCACCTCGACCCCGCGCCGCGCCGCATTGCGGATTTCCCGCAGCAAGCGGTAGCCGGGGAAAAAATAGGCGTTGGCGATCACCACGCGGCGTTTGGCGCGGCGCAGTACCTGCAAATACACGTCCTCGATATCGGTGTTGTGTTGATCGTTGTCGCGGAACACCAGACGTACCTGACCGTCGTGATCGTTGAAGGCCATTTCCGCGCGGCGCTGGCGCCGGCGTTGCCACCAGAATCTTGCGCGCCCGGGGCGACCGCTTTGCAGCAGGGCGAAGTGGTGAATGTCAGCGACCGCCGGGCCCTGGACTTGCACCGCATAATCCTGCTTGGCTTCGGGGCCGAAATCGGCCAGGTGATCACCGGAAAAGTTGATCCCGCCAATAAACGCGATCAGACCGTCGACCACCACGATCTTGCGATGCAAACGGCGGAACCAATTGGTGCGGATGCCCAGACGTTTTGGCGCCGGGTCGAAGATCTGCAAATGCACGCCGGCTTCGCTCAGTGCGGTGAGATAGGCGGTAGTCAACTCGCCACAACCGAAACCGTCGAAGCTGACGGTGGTACGCACGCCACGCCGGGCCGCGTCGATCAGAATTTCCTGCAACTGGGCACCGACCTTGTCTTCGAAAACGATGAAGGTCTCGAGGAGGATTTCACTCTTCGCCGCGCGCATCGCTTCGAACACGCGAGGGAAATACTCCTCGCCGTTTTCCAGCAACTCGACGCGGTTGTTGCCTTGCCAGCTGTACTCCACATCAACGTGACCGGGCTCACGTATCGGCGGGGTGATGGCGATCGGTTCCACGGCGGATTTCTCCAGCGGCGCGCTGCTCATAGTTCGATCTCCACCGATAACGGGACGTGGTCGGAAAGGTGCGACCACGGTCGGTTCGCGAGAACTTTCGGCAGGCTGGCCTTGAGGTTGCGCACGTAAATACGGTCGAGCCGCAGTGTCGGCAGGCGCGCCGGGAAACTGCGCGCCGGTTTGCCCTGATGCTCGGCAAATACTTCGCGCAGGCCACAGGGTTTGAGTTGGGCATCGGCGCGCTGGCGCCAGTCATTGAAATCGCCGGCGACGATTACCGGCGCGTCGTCGGGCAATTCCGCCAAGCGCTGCATGAGCAAATCCAGTTGGGCGTTGCGATGGCTTTCGCGCAGGCCCAGATGCACGCAGATCGCATGGATCTCGACACCGTCGCCGGGCAGGCGCAGCACACAATGCAACAGACCACGGTTTTCGTGGCCGCTGATCGACACGTCGAGATTGTCGTGGCGGATGATCTGGAATTTCGACAGCAGCGCGTTGCCGTGATCGCCCTCCGGGTACACCGCGTTGCGCCCGTAGGCGAACTGCGGCCAGAGGCTGTCGGCGAGGAATTCGTATTGCGGCATCGTTGGCCAATTGTTGTAGCGCTTGGGATGCTGTTCGTGGGTCCCGTGGACTTCCTGCAGAAACACCACGTCGGCTGCCACGCTGCGCACTGCTTCGCGGAGCTCCGGCAGGATGAAGCGCCGGTTGAGCGCCGTGAACCCCTTGTGGGTATTGACCGTCAGTACGGTGAACGTCCGCACGGACGGCGCAACGACCGAGCCTTCATCGGTGAAGCCGACCGGTTCTGGAATGCTCATGCCAGCACCCCTTCGTCCGCGGGTTCGCCGGGGGTGGTGGCGAGGTCCTTGTCCAGCTCGAAACGATGCAACAGATCGCGCGCGTCATACGGTGCGCGGACTTTGATGTCGTTGTCGAAATAGCAGAACACTTCACGGGATTTGCGCGCACGCGGCTTTAGCCGTGGGGCGATCAGGTGTGCGTCTTTGGGTTGCTGGCCGTGGTGCCAGGCGTCGATGCGCTCGGCCCAGCGTTTGAGTGCCGGTGCGGTGTAGCCGCTGGCGTAGAGTTCTTCGGCACCGTGCAGGCGCAGATAGACAAAGTCGCTGGTGAGGTCTTCGCGGTACGGCCATTTGTCCGCAGTGTCGGCGATCACCAGCGCGGTGTTGTGACGTTTCAACAAGCGCACGAACTCCGGATCGATAAAGCTCTCGTTGCGGATTTCCACGGCGTGGCGCAGCGGTTTTTTACGCCAGGCTTTCAGGCTCGCGTGGCCGTGCAGGTGGGCATCGTGCTGATGGGCGAGGGTGGCGGCGGCTTCGGTGTCGTGGGGCAATAATGCGAGGAAGTGTTCGAAGCGCTCAGGCTCGAATTTGAAGTTTGGCGGGAACTGCCAAAGGATCGGACCGAGCTTTTCCTTGAATTCCAGCACCCCGGAGGCGAAGAAGTTCGCCAGTGGTTTTTCGATCTCGCGCAAGCGGCGGATGTGGGTGATAAAGCGCGGCGCCTTGACGCTGAAAACGAAGTCGTCGGGCGTTTCGGCGTACCACTGCGCGTAACGCTCGGGCCTCTGCAGGGCGTAGAACGATCCATTGATTTCGATGCTGTTGACCGCCCGCGACGCGAACTGCAATTCGCGTTTCTGTGCCAGACCCTTTGGGTAGAAGTCCCCGCGCCACGGTTCGTAGCGCCAGCCGGAAATACCGATGTGGATCGTTGCCATGCCGCCCTCCGTCGAAAGTCCTCGTGTTGCCGGTATCTTTTGATGACTGCGGGCGGTTCGGGAAAGTTTCGATGGCGTTACGGACGGTCACGTCCAAGGCAAAGATCAACAGCGCTCCCCCTCACCCCAACCCTCTCCCCCAGAGGGGGCGAGGGGGAAGGGAGCAGATCTGCAGGGTTCTTAGGGTTCGAGTTCGACTCAGGACTTTCAGGTCGGTGCAGCCAGATCAGGCAACTCGGTCAGCTCGCTCTCCCTACAGGCGGTCCGACGTTTCGGGAGGGCTGGGGTGAGGGTGCTCTTGAACTTGCCGCACAAATATCGATCAGTTCCTTACAGGTTCAGTCACGGGAGATCGGAGTTTTGGTCAAGTTCAGGATCGCCATTGTGCTGGGAGCACTGCTGTTTCTCGGCGCCAGTGAAATCGACGCCGCCGCATTGCCGGGTGTCCCGGCCACCACCGAAGAAGCGGCCAAACCTGAACCGATTGTGCAGGGCGGTCTGCTCGGTGCGATCAGTTCGAGCATCGATGACGTCCAGGACAAACTCGACCTCAACGAACACTTGGTCGATGCCTGGCGTCTGCGTGCCGATCGTGCCGCCGATGAAGTCGACAAACTGGTCAATCAACCGTCGAACCGCTCGGGCTGGAGCGTCGCCGGGGATTTCCTCACGCTGTCGGGCGTCTGGCTCGGCAGTTTCGCTTTATTGACCGTACTTGGCAGCCTGTTGGCCAAACGCCTGCGTGAGGGGCGATGGCTGCGCACCCGTCAACGCAGTCAGGAGCTGCTCGGTTACTTGCTGCCGTACACCGTGCCGGCGCTGATCTGTCTGCCGCTGACCCTGTACGTCAGCCATTTTCTGCAGGCCTCGGTGGGCCGTGCACTGGCGCTGTGTCTGGCCTACGCCACTAGCAGCGGCATCTTTTCCACCTCGATGTTGCTGTGCGTGGTGGTGATGTTCAACGTCGGCCATAAACGCCCGGCCGCGAGGATTATCCGCAACTACTGCCCGCGACCGCTGTTCCTGATCGGCTTTCTCGCCGCCCTCAGTGATGCGCTGACCAGCCCGCAGATCGCTCGCCAACTGGGCGGTAACATCACCAGCAGTATCGCGGTGTTCACCGGGTTGATCGCCTCGATCATTTTCGGTTTGCTGGTGATTCGACTACGTCGCCCGGTGGCGCATCTGATCCGCAATCGTTCGCTGAGCCAGCGCTTGAAACAACCCTCGCTGCAGGAATCGCTGCGGATTTTCTCGGGGCTGTGGTATTGGCCGATTGTGCTGATGGTGCTGGTCTCGGCGGTCAATCTGATCGGCATCGGTGAGGATAATCAGAAGGCCCTGCGCTGTGCACTGTTCACCACGGTGTTGTTGATCGGCACGGTATTCCTCAGCACGATCCTGCAGCACCTTTTCAAATCACGAAAGGCCGAAGCGATCCAGCGCAGCAGCGCCTACAAGGAACGTTTCCTTAGCCTCTTGCATGCCTTGCTGCGGATCGTCATCGCCATTGCCTTCATCGATATCCTCGGGCGGATCTGGGGCGTGTCGCTGCTTGATTTTGCCCAGAGCAGCACGGTCGGCCGGGCGATCAGCAACGCGCTGAGCAGCATCGGCCTGATCTTTTTGGTGACGTGGCTGTTGTGGGTGGTACTCGACACGGCAATTCAGGAGGCTCTGAAACCGCCGCTCAGCAAACGCGCGGCGCGCCAGCCGAGTACGCGGGTGAAAACCATTCTGCCGCTGCTGCGCAACGCGATCAAAATCATCCTCGTGGTGATCTGCGCGATCACCACCATGGCCAATCTGGGGATCAACGTCGCGCCACTGCTGGCCGGTGCCGGAGTGGTCGGTCTGGCCATCGGTTTCGGCTCGCAGCAACTGGTGCAGGACGTGATCACCGGGTTGTTCATCATCATCGAAGACACCCTGTCGATCGGTGACTGGGTGGTGCTCGATTCCGGGCATGCCGGCACGGTCGAAGGACTGACCATCCGCACTCTGCGTCTGCGTGATGGCAAAGGGTTTGTGCACTCGGTGCCGTTTGGTCAGATCAAAGCAGTGACCAACCAATCGCGGCAGTTTGCCTTTGCGTTTTTCTCGGTGCAGTTCACCTATGACACGGACGTGGATAAAGCCATCGAGCTGATTCGAGAAACCGGCGATTCGATCCGCGAAGACCCGTTCCTCAAGTACAACCTGCAAGGGCCGCTGGATGTGTTTGGCGTGGACAGGATGGATTTGAACGGCGTGGTGCTGACGGCGCAGTTTCGTACCGTCTCGGGTGGACAGTATGCGGTGAGCCGGGCGTTCAACCAGCGTTTGAAGAAGCTTGTGGATAACACCGAAACCGTGCATTTCGCGCAGACTTATCCACAGCAGGTTTTGTTGCCTAAGCGGTCGCAGGAGGGTGAGGTAATGGCGAGCGAGGTGCCGCAGGAATCGCGGACGTAACGGCGGGATTTGTGGTGTGAGTGCTGGCCCCATCGCTGGCAAGCCAGCTCCCACAGGGTTCGGGGTGATGCTGGAATAGAAGGCACACCACAAATCATTGTGGGAGCTGGCTTGCCAGCGATGGGGCCAGAACAGCCGACATCAATGCCGGATCAGCTTGCCGCGTATCTGCTCCATAGAGATCTGATCCAGCTCCAGCCAGAACTGTTGCTTGCCGGCAATCTCCGCCGCTGCCGGCAACCCATCGCGATACACCAGCCGATTGCTCACCAGCGCCGGCACTTTCACCCCCGGCAATAACGTCCCGGCCAGATTCAGCGGATCAACCCCACACACCGCCACCAGGCTGCCGTCATGCGGCCGCCGACGTACTTCGCGCAACAACGGAATCGCCTCAGGCAAGGCAAACTGTTCCCCCGCCAGACCACTGACAAACCGCCCGCCACGAATCTCGCCCCGCGCTTCCAGCCGATGAAACGTACGCAGCAATTCGCGCCAACTCGGCAACCAATCCGCCTCACGTTCGAGCAGGCGCCAGAACACTACGCCGTAACGCCGCAACAAGGTCATCGCGACGTGCTCCAGTGTATCGCTGTTATCCACAGCTGCCCCGCGCCGCAGCAATGCCCAACGTCCGGCATCGTCCATCCCACCCACAAACGCCCCGCGCCCGCGACGACTGCTGCGCTGCTGGCGCTTGCTTGCCGGGGTGATCAACGCGCGCAGGCCAGCGAAGCTGTCGGCGTTCACCAGGCCGGCGCCGACCAGCTCCTGCAAGGCGATTTCCAACTCGGTGCGCAGCAGGTGCGCTTCATGAATCAGCTCATCGAAAAACAGCGCACCGTGCTGACTCAAGGCTTCAAACACTTTCTGGGTTTTCGGCGACAGTTCGCTCACGGGCGTCTGTTCCGCCAGTGCACTCCAAAGGCCGACCTGACTGCGCGGCAGCAACACAATTGGTGTGCTGCGCAACGCCGTGCCACTGACTTTTTGCCGGGCACTGAGGCGCGTCCACACCAGTTTGCCGTTGCGGCAAAGGTCATCCAGCCAGCTCGGTGAATAGTCCTTGAGACGGGCCGGGAGAAGATCGCTGTCCCACGCCGAAGCCGCCGCCGCGTAACCCTCAAACTGACCGACAATCGCCGGCAATACGGCGCTGCCCTGACCGCGAGTCGCGGGCGACAGGTGCTGCCAGTCGAACAGAAACCGCATGAAATCCTGCAACGCCACCGGTTCGATCTCCCGGCGCAGGCGCTTGACCGTGTAACGATGAATGCGCGCGAGCAGGTGCCGTTCGCACCATTCCTCGATGTTGAGTTTCGGTGTGAATTGGCCGCGTAGCACATAGCCTTCGCGTTCCAGTCGGGCGAGGGCTTGCTGGACCTGGGCGGGCGGTAACGCGAGCGGTTCGGCAATAGCGGATAACGGCAGTGGGCCGAAGGCACCGAGGCGGGCGCGGATGACTTCGACCAGCGCTTCGTCGAACGTCCAGGCTTCATCGAAACCTGGCAGCGCCTCCACTTCGTCATGCAATTTGGCCTGTGGATAAAGCGCTTGCAGGCAGGTCAGGCGTTCGCGGGGCAGCCATAGACGATGCTCGGCATCGACTTGCAAACGGCAGGCGCGTCCGCTGCTCGCCAAGGTTTCCAGCCATGCACGCCAACCTTCGTTCGCTTGCACTTCAGCCTCGCTGAGGCTCGCGAGGCTCATCAGCGCCTCATGCATCTCGTCCACAGCGTTCGGCGTCGGCCACGCTTCCTCGCGCACGGCGGCAATCGCGTCCGCATCCAAAGCACCGAGATCATCGATCGTTTGTGGATCGCTCCAGCGCCGGTTGATCACTGCCTGGGTACGACGTTCTTCCAGCGGCGCATCGTCGAGAAAGGTGTACGGCCGCGCGCTGAGAATTTCAGCCGCCAGCGGCGAGGGCGCCGGCAGATCGCGGCTGATCAAGCGCACCTCGCCATGCTCCATGCGCCGCAGCAGATTGAGCCAGCCTTCGCTGTCCATCGCTTCATGCAGACAATCGTCCAGGGTCTGCTCGATCAACGGGTGCTCGGGGATTTCCCGCTCACCGGCGAGGTTTTCCAGGCAGGCAATCTGATCGGGAAACACGCTGGCAATCAGGTCTTCGCTTTTCATCCGCTGCAACTGCGGCGCGACTTTGCGCCCACCGGTAAAGCGCGGCAGCGCCAACGCGACTCCGGCGTTCCAGCGCCAGCGCACGCCGAACAACGGCGCATCGAGTACCGCTTGAATGAGGATGTGCTCGGCGCTGTTGCTGTGCAGGTAACGCCAGACGTCATCGAGTTCAAAACTGTGGCTGGTGGACAGCGACAGCACGATGGCGTCTTCGCTGGCGGCAGCCTGCAATTCGAAATTGAAGGTGCGGCAGAAACGCTTGCGCAGGGCCAAACCCCAGGCGCGGTTGATGCGGCTGCCGAACGGCGAATGGATGATCAATTGCGTGCCGCCGGACTCGTCGAAAAAACGCTCCATCAGCAGTGTGTTTTGCGAGGGCAGGGCGCCAAGGGTCTGCCGGGCACGGGCCAGATACTCGACCAGTTGCTCGGCGCTGGCGCGGTTGAGGCCGAGGGGCTGCGTCAGCCAGTCGAGCGCCGGTTGCAGATCGCCGGGACTGGCGCCGAGCAACGCGTCGAGTTGCGCTTGCAGGCGAGCGACAGCGAACGACAGTTCATCGCTGCGCCCCGGTGCTTCGCCGAGCCAGAACGGAATGGTTGGCGGCTGGCCGTGGGCATCTTCGACCCGCACCTTGCCGGTTTCCACGCGCAGGATGCGATAGGAGGTATTGCCGAGCTGGAAGACATCGCCGGCAATGCTTTCCACGGCGAAGTCTTCGTTGACGCTGCCGATGTTCAGGCCTTGCGGCTCGAGCATTACGCTGTAGTCGGCGTTGTCGGGAATGGTGCCGCCGCTGGTCACGGCCGTCAGTTGCGCGCCACGCCGGCCACGCAAAGTGCGGCTGACGGCGTCGCGGTGCAGGTAGGCGCTGCGAATGCCCTGGCGACCGTTGTAGCCTTCGGCGAGCATGCTCAGCAGGGCCTGATAGTGTTTTTCGTCGAGATTGCGATAGGGCGAGGCATGGCGGAACATCGCCAGCAAGGCGTCCTCCGGCCATTCCTGACAACTGACCTCGGCGATGATTTGCTGCGCGAGTACGTCCAGCGGCGCTTCGGGAATGTGCAGGATATCGAGTTCGCCACGGCGCACGCAGTCGAGCAGGGCGGCGCATTCGATCAGGTCGTCGCGGGTGGTGGCGAACAGGCGACCCTTGGGCGTGCCGCCGACCTGGTGCCCGGAACGGCCAACCCTTTGCAGAAACCCGGCGATGGAGCGCGGTGAGGCGATCTGGCAGACCAGATCGACTTCACCGATATCGATGCCCAATTCCAGCGAGGCGGTAGCGATCAATACCTGCAGTTCGCCGCGTTTGAGCCGTTGTTCGGCGTCGAGGCGTAATTCCTTGGCCAGACTGCCGTGATGCGCGGCAACGGCTTGTTTGCCGAGGCGTTCGCTGAGGTGCCGGCTCAACCGCTCGGCGAGACGCCGGGTGTTGACGAAAATCAGCGTGGTGCGGTGCTCGCGGGCGAGTTCCGCGAGGCGGTCGTAGACCAGTTCCCAGACATCGTTGGCCATGACTGCCGACAACGGCACTGGCGGTACTTCGATGCCCAGGTCCCGTGGCCGCGCGTGGCCAATGTCGATGATTTCGCAGCGGCGCTCATGGCCGACCAGAAATTGCGCCACGGCTTCAACCGGTTTCTGCGTGGCGGACAGGCCGATGCGGGTCAGCGGTTCGGCGCACAGTGCTTGCAGGCGCTCAAGGCTCAGGGCCAGATGACTGCCGCGTTTGCCGGCGGCCATCGCGTGGATTTCATCGATGATCACCGTGCGGGTGGTGCCGAGCATTTTCCGCCCGGATTCGGATCCGAGCAGCACATAGAGGGATTCCGGCGTGGTCACCAGAATGTGCGGCGCCGATTTGCGCATGGCCGCGCGTTCTTTCTGCGGGGTGTCACCGGTGCGCACAGCGGTGGTGATTTGCAGCTCGGGCAGATTCATCTGCCGCAGTTGCCCGGTAATCCCGGACAGCGGATTTTGCAGGTTGATGCGGATGTCGTTGGACAGCGCTTTGAGCGGCGAGACATAGACCACCAGCGTTTCATCGGGCAGGCCGTCGGGGTTTTCCAGGCCACGGTGCACGAGGTCGTCGAGCACGGCGAGAAACGCGGTGAGGGTCTTGCCGGAGCCGGTGGGCGCGGCGATCAGCGTCGAGCGGCGCTGGCGGATCAACGGCCATGCGCGGGCCTGGGCGGCGGTGACCGTCGGGAAGGTTTTGCTGAACCAGGCGCTGACGGCGGGGTGAAAGCCTGCCAGGGCCGCGTCCGTGGGGATGGGCAGATTCATGGCTTAAGTTATGCGGGCGCGGGTGGGAAGATGCAAGTACCGCTCAGGATCTTCAGCGTCTGGCAGGGCCTCATCGCTGGCAAACCAGCTCCCACAAGGATTGCGGTGGTTCACAGAATTTGTGGTCAGCACTGAACCCTGTGGGAGCTGGCTTGCCAGCGAAGGGGCTAGTGGCCATGACACAAATCCCGGGGATGTACACTTTACGGATGACGGTTGCGCACTAAACCCGCAAAATGCAACGATTCCGGTAATTATCGACGACGGTTCCACGAGATCCGTCGCTAAAGCCATCGTTCCAATCAGACTGGGCCTGCTGACTCTATGCGAATGCGCCTTATGTTACTGGGCGGCGGAAATGCCCTTGGGCAGGCGCTGATTCGCCTCGGTGCGGAGGAAGACATCGGTTTCCTCGCCCCCCGCCCGCCCGAAAACGGCTGGGATGCCGCGAGCCTGACGCAACTGCTCGACGACACCCGTCCCGACGCGTTGATCAACCTCGCCTACTATTTCGACTGGTTCCAGGCCGAGGCCGTCAGCGAAACCCGCATGACCGGGCAGGAGCGCGCGATCGAGCGTCTGGCCGAATTGTGCCAGCACCACAACATCGTCCTCGTGCAGCCCTCCAGTTATCGGGTTTTCGATGGTTCGCGAGCCACGGCGTACAGCGAAAAGGACGAACCGGTGCCGTTGGGCCTGCGTGGTCAGGCGTTGTGGCGCATCG
Organism: Pseudomonas sp. NPDC085632; assembly: GCF_044541255.1. NCBI lineage: Bacteria > Pseudomonadati > Pseudomonadota > Gammaproteobacteria > Pseudomonadales > Pseudomonadaceae > Pseudomonas > Pseudomonas sp. NPDC085632. The sequence continues at coordinate 27,825 of NZ_JBITSX010000060.1, forward strand.
AACAGAGCGTTCGCGCGACTTGCCCGCAGCATGTACTGCTGCGTTTCGGCTGGCTGCTTGACGACAGCCCTGACGGTACCCTCGGACGCTTCCTCGCCCGCGCCGAGCAACCGGAAGAATTGCTGCTGGCCGATGACCGCCGCGGCAATCCGACCCCGGTCGACGATGCCGCCCGAGTGATCATCTCGGTGCTCAAGCAACTCGATTGCGCCGCGCCACTGTGGGGCACTTATCACTACGCCGGCCACGAAGCGACCACACCGCTGGCGCTGGGCCAGGCGATTCTGACCGAAGCACGCAGCCTGCACGCCCTGGCTATCGAAGCGCCGACTGCTCAGGCTCATGCCGCGCGGCCGGACGCTGCCGAAGAGCCGCAACACGCCGTGCTGGCCTGCAAAAAAATTCTGCACACTTTCGGGATCAAGCCGCGCGCCTGGCGTGCCGCACTCCCGGGCTTACTGGATAGGTTCTACCGTCATGGCTGAAGGGACAGTTTTAATCACCGGCGGAGCTGGTTTCATTGGCTCGCACCTGACTGATGCCTTGCTTGCTCAAGGCTATTCGGTGCGCATCCTCGACGATTTGTCGACGGGCAAGCGCAGCAACCTGCCGCTGGACAATCCAAAGGTCGAGCTGATTGTCGGTGATGTCGCCGATGCGGCGTTGGTAGCCAAGGCCATGCAAGGTTGCAGCGCTGTCGGTCACCTGGCGGCCGTGGCGTCGGTGCAGGCGTCGGTGGATGACCCGGTGAAGACTCACCAGAGCAATTTCATCGGCACGCTGAATGTCTGCGAAGCCATGCGTCTGGCCGGGGTCAAACGTGTGTTGTATGCCTCCAGCGCAGCGGTGTACGGCAACAATGGCGAGGGCGAGTCGATTGATGAAGACACGCCCAAAGCGCCGCTGACGCCTTATGCCTCGGACAAATTGGCGGGCGAGCATTATTTCGATTTCTATCGCCGCCAGCATGGCCTGGAGCCGGTGATTTTCCGCTTCTTCAACATCTTCGGGCCGCGTCAGGATCCTTCCTCGCCGTACTCCGGGGTGATCAGCATATTCAGCGAGCGCGCGCAGAAAGGTCTGCCGATTACTGTATTTGGCGACGGTGAGCAGACGCGTGATTTTCTTTATGTCGAAGACCTGGTCGATCTGCTGGTGCAGGGGATCGAAAAGCCTGAGGTGGAAGTCGGCCCGGTGAACGTCGGCTGGAATGAGTCGATGAGCCTCAAGCAGATGCTTGAAGCGCTGAAAGCGGTGGTCGGTGAACTGCCGCCCGTCAGCTACGGCCCGGCGCGCTCTGGTGACATCCGTCATTCGCGGGCGAACAACGCTCGCTTGCTGGAGCGCTTCAAACTGCCACAGCAGACGCCGATGAGCGTGGGTTTGGCGCGGTTGTTGGGGCGTTCCTGAAAAGAGCCCCTCACCCTAACCCTCTCCCAGAGGGAGAGGGGACTGACCGAGGTGATTGTGAGAAATACGCCGACGTGAGATATCGAGTCGAGCTCAGTTTTGCAGAGCACACAAACCGGCTCCCTTTCCCCCTCGCCCCTTTGGAGGAGAGGGCTGGGGTGAGGGGGATAGATCTCAAACTCACCACGCATTTCAGGCAGGCATGAAAAAGGCGCCCTTCAACAGGCGCCTTTTTCACGGCCGGAATATATGTCGCTACTCCTGTGGCGAGGGGATGTTATCCCCCGATCAACTGCGTAATGTCGCCGTCAGTTCTATGCCTGCTCACCACCAAGCCTCATTCACCACCACGTGAACGTTCGATAACTCGACTTAGAACTTATAGCCCAAACCCACCATGTAGATGAACGGATCCACATCCACGTTGACCCGTGCGCGAGTGCCCGGCGCAACGGCGTTGTTCTCGACGGTGGCGCGGGTGTCGATGTCGATGTAACGCACTTGGGCGTTGAGCATGATGTTGTCAGTCAGCATGTAGTCGGCGCCGACCTGCCAGGCCAGACCCCAAGAATTTTTCGCCTTGAAGTTGCTGAAGCCGTTGGCGCTGGCTTCGCTGCCGACGTGTTCGTCGTAGATCCAGGTGTAGTTGATGCCGCCACCGACATACGGCTGGAACGGCGACTTCGAGTCCAGTGGGTAGTAGACGACGCTGAGGGTTGGCGGCAAGTGTTTCAGGGTGCCGAGCTTGCCATTGGCCGCTGGCAGGGCAGTGCCCTTGAGCTTGACGTCGTGCTCGAACGGCGTGGCTGCGAGCAGTTCGAGGCCGACGTGATCGGTGAGCATGTAGGCGAAGTTCAGACCCAGTTGGGTGTCGCTGCTCATGGTCGCCTTGCCGCCCAGATTGGTGCCGCTCAACGGACCCTGATCGACCTTGACGCTGGAGCTGTCGGCCTTCGGGTTGACGGTGATCGCACCGGCACGAATGAGAATGTCACCGGCTTCATGGGCGTGGGCGAGCGGGGCTGCGAGCGCGAGGGCAAACAGCGAAGCGCTGAGCAAGGACTTGTTCATGGGGGCTCCAAAGGACGTTAAAAATTTCTGATGTCCTATGGTACGAAGCCAACTGATACGGTCTTTTGACTCAGCTCAATGAAACAGTGAAGCGGCAGATTTTTGCGGAACCTTGGCCGGCCCCATCGCTGGCAAGCCAGCTCCCACAGGTTTTGTTGGTGAGCACAAAATTTGTGAACGACTCAATCACTGTGGGAGCTGGCTTGCCAGCGATGGGGCTTTTACAGACAGTACAAAACTACCGGGAATTACTCCGGCAGTTCATACACATAAATCTTGTCGGCATCCATCTGATACCCGGCATCCGCCAGCTCACTGCTCGATGCCTTGACCTGCAACGGTCCCTCGACCCAGTACGGTTGATACAACTCATCAAGCTTCACGCCCAACTCGCTTTTGACATGCACGATCTGGTTCGACGGCGGTGGCGGCACATGGATGCACGCGCCGAAATACGGCACCAGCAAAAAGTCCGTGGTGCGTCCTTCTTCATTGACTTCCAGCGGCACGATATAGCCCGGCAAGCGGATGTTCTGCCCGTCGAGTGCCTGCACCACCGGCGCGTTCGGCAGGTCCTGCTTGGCCGCTGGCGCGGACTCCGCCGATAGCGCATCACTCATCTTCGACATGTCATGCAGCGGGGTCATGTTCGGCACTTCCGGCGCGGCGTCCGGCGGAATCATCTCTGACCACGTCAGGTCTTTCGGCGCCGCGGCCCACACGGGCAGGGCGATCAGCAACAGCAGCGCGAGTGCGGCGCGGGGCATGGTGAACATCCTCATAAACGGATCGACAGGCCATCGGCCAATGATTGGCGATAAGCGCGCCAGGCCGGCACGCTGCCCATCAGCAGCGCGGCCGCCAGAATGCCACCGAGCAGTGTCCATTCATACTCGCTCGGCCACGCCAGCGGCAGGTACAAACCGTAATTGGCCTGTACATAACCCTGCGCGGCGGCGATACCGATGTACAACAACGCAACGCCGGCAATCACCCCGGTCAGCGCCAAAGCAAAAGCCTCCAACACCAGCAGACTTGCAATGTGCCACGGCCGCGCACCGACCGAACGCAGAATTGCCATCTCGCGCCGACGTTCATTGAGGCTGGTGAGAATCGCCGTGAGCATGCCGATCAACCCGGTCAGCACCACGAACAGCGAAACCACGAACAACGCTTTTTCAGCGGTGCTCATCAGGCTCCACAACTCTTGCAAGGCCACGCCCGGCAGGATCGCCAACATCGGCTCGCCACGGAATTCGTTGATCTCGCGTTGCAGCGCAAACGTGGAAATCTTGCTGTTGAGGCCAAGCATGAATGCGGTGATCGCTTGCGGCGTCAGGTCCATGTTGCGCGCCTGATCGGCGCTGATCCGTCCATTGCCACGCGCCGGTACGCCGTTGTGCCAGTCGATATGAATCGCCTCCATGCCGCCGAGGCTGATGTGCAAGGTGCGATCCACGGGTGTGCCGGTGCGCTTGAGGATGCCGACCACGGTGAACGGTTTGTCGTCGTGCTTGACCAGGCTGATCGCCGCCACGCCGTGGGCCAGCACCAGTTTGTCACCGAGTTTGTAATGCAGCGCGTCGGCCACTTCGGCGCCGAGCACCACTTCAAAAGGATCGGTAGCAAACGCACGACCGTCGGCCAGTGCCAGGTGCTGCTGGCGACCGTACTGGTAATGTTCGAAATAGGCTTCGGTGGTGCCCATCACCCGATAACCGCGATGGGAGTCGCCGAGGGACATCGGAATGGCCCACTTCACTTTCGGGTTGTTGGCGAAGTGTTCGAAGCTGTCCCAGCGAATGTTGTTGGTGGCATTGCCGATGCGGAACACCGAGTACAGCAGCAGGTTCACCGAACCGGAGCGTGCGCCGACGATCAGGTCGGTGCCACTGATGGTGCTGGCGAAACTGGCTTTGGCCTCGGTGCGTACTCGTTCAACGGCAAGCAGCAAACAGACCGACAGGGCGATCGCAAATGCGGTGAGCAGTGCAGTAAAGCGGCGGTTGGCCAGGCTGGCCATGGCCAGACGAAACAGATACATCTCAGACCTCGGCAGACGTGGCGGCGCGATTGAGTTCGGCCAGGGACAGGTGACGGTCGAACAGCGGTGCCAGACTCTGGTCGTGGCTGACGAACAGCAGACTCGATCCGGCCTCGCGGCATTCGGCGAACAGCAGGCGAATGAAGTTTTCCCGGGCGTCGTAATCCAGTGCCGAGGTCGGTTCGTCAGCGATCACCAGTTCTGGCTGACCGATCAACGCACGCGCGGCAGCGACCCGCTGTTGTTGGCCGATCGACAGGGAATCGGCGCGACGGCTGAGGATGCTTTCATCTTTCAATCCCAAGTGGGCGAGCAGCGTGGCGGCGGCTTGATCGACACTGCCGTGGCGCTGTTTCGCCCGTTGCGCACGCAGTTTCGAGAAGTGACACGGCAGCTCAACGTTCTCGCGTACCGAGAGGAATGGCAGCAAGTTGAACTGCTGGAAAATATAGCCGGTGTGATCGACGCGGAAGGTGTCGCGGGCGCCGGCGGAGAGTTCGGTGAGTTCCTGGCCAAGCAGGCGAATGCTGCCGCGACCGGGTTTCTGCACACCGCCGAGCAGGCCGAGCAGGGTGGTCTTGCCGCTGCCGCTGGGGCCTTTGAGGAACAGGGTTTCGCCGGCTTCCAGACGAAACGCCGGGATGTCCAGCAGTGGCGGGTGACCGGGCCAGTTGAAGCCCAGGTCGGACAGTTCGATGAGTGCTTGGGTCATGGCACCAGTTTCATGGTTGGACACGGACCCCTGTAGGAGCTGCCGGAGGCTGCGATCTTTTGATCTTGGTTGTTTACCATCAAAAGATCGCAGCCTCGTTTCACTCGACAGCTCCTACAGGGGATTTTCGGTGTGATCAGAATTTCAGCGCGGCAGCCTTGGCCGTCACTTCGGTACCTTGCTGGCCGCTGGCGCTGATCAGTTGTACCTGAATTTTCTGGGTCGCCGGGAAGGTCTTGAAGACGTTCGCCAGATCCAGAGTCTTCAGCGCGCCCGGTGTGGCGCAGTTGAACTGATAGTGCGCGTGGATTTCGCTGTGGTCGTGGTGATGCTCGTGACCGTCCTTGTCCGCTTCATCGTCGTCGTGATCGTCGGCATCCGGCTTATCGCCGAACAGTGGGCTTTCCAGTTCCTGACTGACGACTTTGCAACCGGCAGCGGCGGGCAGGCTGAACAGGGCCAGCGGTTTTTCCAGTTGCGCACGGGCGGCGGCGACTTTGGCTTTATCGGCATCCGAAGTCGCAACGTGTTCGAAACCCACGAGGTTCATCGCCGGGCTTTCCAGCTCCAGCTCCAGGGTCTGACCATCGAGTGCGGCATTCAGACGGCCAACACCATGTTCATGCGCGCCGAGGCTGCCGTGTTCATGATCGTGATCGTGGTCATGCTCATCAGCCGCGTGGGCGATGGCCAGCGGCAACAGGGCAAACGGCAAAGCGAGCAGCAGACGACGCATGGCGGTCTCCGGGAAGTAAAGTGAAGAGTTTGTTATGTAATCTTATAACGAAAGTGCGCAGAGTTTGCCCGTGCGCTTGGCGTTGCACAAGTCCCGTGGGAGCATGCAGGTCAGAAAAGTGCAGGAGCGAACGCAATGTTGCGGATACGTGGAACCGTCGGCGACCTGCCGGTGGATTTGACAGTGGAACTGGATGACAGCGACTGGGCGAAGCTCGGTTCGGCGCTGAGTGGGCAGGCCCCGATTGCTCAATCTGAAGCTGCGGTGGCGGTTCCGACGGCGAAACCGCTGAATCAGGACGATGCGTTATGGCAGGTGGCCAAGGACCTGTTGCGCAAGGCCGGGCAACTCAGCGGGCCGGATCTGCTTGATCAACTGGAAGGCTTGACCGGCAGCGCGGCGGCGGGCAAGCGCTTGTTGGTTCGCTTGCGCCACAGTTCGGACGTGAAAGTTGTGAGTGGCGGGGATACGCCGCTCTACAGCTGGATCGAGTGAACCGCAAAAGATCGCAGCCTGCGGCAGCTCCTACAAGGGTGTACACGGTCCCAATGTAGGAGCTGCCGAAGGCTGCGATCTTTTGATCTTAATAAAGCGCAGCAAACATCTTGCGGCGGTAAACGCTGACCAGCGGATGATCATTGCCCAGCAACTCAAACACCTGCAGCAACGTCTTGTGCGGCAACCCTTCGGCATAATTGCGATTGCGGATAAACAGCTTGAGCATCGCCTCCAGCGCCGCTTCGTACTGCTGACGCGCCAGTTGCTGGATCGCCAGTTGATACACCGCTTCATCGTCCTGCGGATCTTTCGCCAAACGCGCTTTCAAGTCAGCGGCATCAGGCAGATCGCGTGCCAGACCGAGGAACTTGATCTGCGCCTTGGCCCCGGCCAGCGCGGCTTTGTGTTCGTCGCTTTTGACCGCGTCGAGTACGGTCTGCGCTTCGTCCAGTTCGCCGCGTTCGGTCAGGCAGCGCGCGTAGAGGATCAGCGCCTTGGCGTTAGTGTTGTCTTCAGTGAGCATCACCACCAGCGCCGCTTCGGCGTCGGCGTAACGGCCGTCATCGAACAACGCCTGAGCCTGCTCGAAGGGATCGGCCGCAGCGGGTGGCGGCATCTGCACATGCGGCTCTAGCAGCGCGCGCACAGCGGATTCCGGTTGTGCACCGGCAAAGCCGTCGACCGGTTGACCGTCCTTGAACAGCACCACGGTCGGCAGGCTGCGAATACCGAAACGGGCGACGATGTCCTGCTCGATGTCGCAGTTGACCTTGGCCAGCAGCAGTTCGCCCTGATAGCTCTCGGCAATGCCTTGCAGCATTGGCATCAACGCTTTGCACGGCGCACACCATTCGGCCCAGAAATCCACCAGCACCGGTTTGTTGAAAGAGGCCTCGATCACCGACTGGTCGAAATCGGCCGTCGTGGCGTCGAAGATGTACGGCGTTTGCTCACTCATGGGGGATCTCGTAGAAGCGTGGATGGGGCAACTATACGGCTTGGCGGGGTGTGGCCGGAAGCGGGGCAGATTTGAGAGGTGTATCGCTAGGCAGGACGCCATCGCTGGCAAGCCAGCTCCCACAGGGTTCTGTGTCGTATACGAAATGTTGGTTCGACTCGGTCACTGTGGGAGCTGGCTTGCCAGCGATGCTTTTGGCTAGCGCCGCGCGTGGTACAGGCTGACATGCCGAAATTCCTCAGGCTCAGCCAGATCCGGCAACGTCATCGCCTCAAGCATTTCAATGCGTTCATACAACGGATGGCGAAAATCCCGAACCCGCGAATCCGCGACCAACGCCTCGCGGCCACGGCTCAAAAATGCATCGAGCAACGGCAGATTCGCCCGGTCATACAACACATCCGCCACCAGAATCAGATCAAACCGATCCGCCTCGGCAAAGAAATCCGTCGAATAACTCATTTGCACATCATTAAGCTCGGCATTCGCCCGGCACGCGGCAATTGCCAGCGGATCGAGATCGCACGCCACCACTTCCAGCGCCCCGGCCTTGACCGCCGCAATCCCGGCAATCCCGGAACCTGCGCCGAAATCCAGCACACGCTTGCCGCGCACCCACTCGGGAAACTCTGCCAGATAACGCGCCACCGCCAGACCACTGGCCCAGCAGAAACCCCAATACGGTGGCTCGTGCAGAATTCGCTGGATTTCTTCCTGGCTGAACTCGCGATCCATGTTGTCGCCATCGATCAGCCACAGCTGCAAATCGGTGTCCGGCAACGCACAGACCTTGAGTCTGGCGTCGCCGAGCAATTCACCTAACGCCTGTTGCAGGTCGTGCGGTGCATTCATGGTGCTTTGACAAATTGCAGCTGGCCCAACGCCTGAGTGGTCGGCTGAGTGATGGTCTGCGACGGCAGATGCAGGATCAACTGGCCGGACTGGCTGGCGCGACCGCGCAGCTCAACTCGCGCACCGGCGGGGAAGGCGTCCGGGTTGAAGCGCAGGCGAAACGGCAGGATCTGGTTGTTGCCGATCAGGCTGGAACTGGCGAGCAATTGTTGCGGGCGATCCTTTTCGTCGATCACCAGCAGCGCCAGTTCGACTTCGGCACCGGCCGGCACGCCTTGCAGGGTGCCGCTCAGTTCCCGTTGATAGGCCGGCAGCGGGCCGAGGTCAGCAGCCTCTTTGGCTTTTTTCTGCGCTTGCTGCGGCGCAGGGCCAGGCGTTGGCGGCTGGGGCTTGGGTGCATCGCTGCCACAGGCCACCAGCAGGCTGAAAAAACTGAGCAAAACGAGCGGACGTAACGGCATTGGATGCTCCAGCAAAATGAAATCCATGGATCAAACGATCATGCCGTTCTGTATACCGCAAAGCCTATGGCTTGTCTTGCCACCGGGATGCGCTACCATGGCCCTCCCTTTTTTTGTTGCCAGCCACCATGCACTGTCCCTTCTGCAGTGAAAAAGACACCAAGGTAATCTACAACCGACTGCTCGCCGAAGCCTAACAGT
>NZ_JBITSX010000061.1:0-34518 GCF_044541255.1 Pseudomonas sp. NPDC085632
CTTGCTGCATCATCTGGCGCACGTGCTGGATCGCCCGGCTGGTGCCGACGAGGCTGCGGAACAGATTGGGTTCGCGGAAGGTGCCGATCTCGATCATGCTTTCGAGATTCTTGTGGGTCGCGGCGATGATGCGCACGTCGACGCTCTGGGTCTTGTTGCTGCCCACGCGCTCGAAGGTGCGTTCCTGCAAAACGCGCAGCAGCTTGACCTGCATCGGCAGCGGCATGTCGCCGATTTCGTCGAGGAACAGCGTACCGCCGTTGGCCAGCTCGAAACGGCCGGCACGGCTGGTGATCGCGCCGGTGAAGGCGCCCTTTTCATGGCCGAACAATTCGCTTTCGAGCAGCTCTGCCGGGATCGCCCCGCAGTTGACCGGAACGAATGGCGCATCGCGACGCTTGGAATGGTAATGCAGGTTACGCGCAACCACTTCCTTGCCGGTCCCGGACTCGCCGAGGATCAGCACGCTGGCGTCGGTGTCGGCCACTTGCTGCATCATCTGGCGCACGTGCTGGATCGCCCGGCTGGTGCCGACGAGGCTGCGGAACAGATTGGGTTCGCGATGACGGCCGCGCTCGCGGGCCTGGTCATACATCTCGCGATAGACCTGGGCACGGTGCAGGGAGTCGAGCAATTTGCTGTAGCTGGGCGGCATTTCGAGGGTCGAAAGCACGCGGCGGCGCTGGTCTTCAGGCAAGTCAACGGAAGAATTATCGCCCATCAACAAAACCGGAAGGAACTCATCCCAGGTTGAGAGTGTCTTTAGCAAGCCCAAAAGCGCACCAGGAGCATTAACGGTCCCGATCAGTACGCAAATGACCTCACGACTAGACGACAAAGAGCCGACTGCCTGCTGCCAGTCATGGCTGCCGCAGGGTAAATTTTCTTCGCCGAGAAAATTTAGAATCACCGCCAGGTCGCGGCGGCGGACGCTATCGTCATCGATCAGCAGAATTTTGGTTTCACGCCACATGCAATAGCAACTTCCCTAGTCAACTCAATGCCCAAAATAAGGGGCAAGCGAGACGCTTGCAGGACACCATGTGCCTGTAGACGCCTGAAATCTGAAAACAGCCACTAGTTAAGTCAAAAAACCGTGCACAGTCAAATTTATGGCGCACATGTCTGGATTAACTGGGGGTTAATTAACCAAACAGATGGTAAACCTTTGCCGCCTTTTGCGCTTGGGTGATCTGCGACATCTCGTTGGCTATCGCCTGCCGTTCACCCATCGCCACCTCAAGAAGCTCTTTATAGACGTGCAGCAGCTCCTCGAGATTGTTGCGCAACGCGTCCTCATCCAGCGCCGCTTCAGCCATGACGTCTTCCATGCAGGAACGGCAAGCCAGATCCAGCTCGCCAATGGCTTCCCAGTTGCGTTCGGACAAGGCTGTGACCAATGCTTCCCGGGTATCGGCGATTCGCTGCAATACAAGACTCATGACGATCTCCTTAAAACTGGGGGCCTGGTGGAGCGATGCCGTCCCAGCCTTCCTTTACGGTGCGCAGCAGACCGGCCACTTCGTCGAGGATCTTCGGATCACTCTTGATGTTGGCTTCGGCCAGTCGCTTCATCATGTAGATGTAGAGCTGGTTGAGTTCAGCCACCGAATCGGCACTGTTTTCCAGATCCAGACCTTCACACAAGCCGCCAATGATGCCAACAGCTTTGCTGATAGCCGTGCACTTGGCAGCAATATCCTTGCGCTCAATGGCGCCCTTGGCCTCGGCGATACGCCCCAGACCACCTTCCATCAACATTTGCACCAGACGGTGCGGGCTCGCTTCGGACGTCTGAGCGTGTGCGCCGACTTTCTGGTATTGCCGAAGGGCTAACATCGGATTCATGTTCTACCTCATTGCCACATTGACTCGTATAACCAGTGTATCGCCAACGAATCAGAGAACTTTAGATCAAAAAGACAAAAACCCGGCACACGCCGATAAAGCGTAGCCGGGTTTTTGTCGTGCCTGCCTGTTACTTCGCGGACTGCTGAGCGTTCAGCGAGCTGAAGAACGACGTGATGTTGCTCGCCGTCGCCTTCATCTGCCCTACCAGCAAGTCCATGGCGTTGTACTTGGCAGTCAACGTCTTGGTCAGGTTCTCGACACGCAGGTCCAGCGCCGCTTGCTGGTCGGTCAGGTTTCTGGTGTTTTTAGTGAGAATGGCCATGCGCTGATCAAGCAAGCCGACGCCGTTAATGCTACCCGCTGGCGGCTTGAGATACGGATCAACCACCTTGCTCATACGTGTCAGCAGGCCATTGCTGTCGTCGGTGCCGGTGAACAACTGCTGAACCTGCCCGGTCATGCCTGGCTGCGCCATGGTTTTGGTGAAAGCAGCGGTATCAAACTTCAGGTTACCGGTGTCACGGTCGGTCATCACACCCAACTGCGACAGCACCGACAACGGGCCGCCAGCGCCTGTTGCCGTCAACTGCTCACGAATATCGGCAATCAGTGCGCGCGGCATCGCGTCGCCAGTGAAAGCCGCCTGCACGGTCAGCTTGCCATCGGCATCCGGCGTCGCCTTGGACAGCGTATCGATGGTGGTCTTCAACGTGTTGTAAGCGTCGACGAACGACTGAATCGATGTCTGCAGACCTTTGGTGTTGGCGTCCACGGTGACAACAGTCGGCGTCGCAACGTTACCCACGACAGGACTGACCGTCGTCAGGTTCAGGGTCAAGCCACTGATAGCACCGGTCACCGTGTTGCTTTTGCTGGTGACTTCAAGGCCGTCGATGGTCAGCTTGGCGTTTCCCGCAACGTCGTTAACCGCGCCTGAAGCGCCTGCAGCCGGGCTAGCGCCCATCTTCTGGGTGCCATCGATTTCCAGACCGGCAATACCGCTGACTTTGAGGTCAGAGCCTTCGCCGGTCTTGCTCGAACTGATCACCAGGCGCGAAGAACCGGAGCTGTCGGTCACGATGTTGGCGGAAATCCCGTTGGCGCCCTGAGCCTTGTTGATGGCGTCGCGGGTGGTTTGCAACGTGGCATTTGCCGGAATGTCGACATTGTAATCAGTGCCATTCTGACTGATTTTCAGGGTACCACTCGGAATGGCACTGGCGGCACCGCCGGCGAAAGAAGCGCTGGCGATTTTCGAGCCAGTGGCCAATTGACTGACAACGACGTTGTAATTGCCCGTCACTGCGGTGCTGTCGGACGTCGCGCTCAGATTGGTATTGCTCGAAGTCGCGGTGAAGCCGGCAAAGGCAGGATTGGTCTTGCTGCCCAGATTGGTCATCGCCGTCTGGAACGTGGTCAATGCACTCTTGAGCGAACCGACGCCGGAAATCTTCAGCGTGTTGGCTTTGGTCGCGGTGTCGATCTGTGTCTGCTTCGGCGCCTTGTCAGCATTGACCAGCGCAGTGACGATCGCACCGATGTCCAGGCCGGAACCCAGTCCGGAACCCGGTAGAATTGGACTTGCCATGTGCATCTCCCTTCAGATTGTTGCCATTCTTTTGACCGTTACAGGCGTCCTGAGAACAGACAAACATTATTCATGCCAGCTATCAGACTTTGGCGTCGAACAACACGTGGCTTGCATTGGCCAGGCTGTCTGCCAGCTTGAGAGCTTCTGCGGAGGGAATCTGTCGAACGACCTCACCCGTCTCGCTTGCGATCACCTTGACGATGACCTTCCCGGAATGCTCGTCGATCGAGAACTCCAGATTGCGCTTGATCGATTGAACAAACTTCTCGATCTCCTGCACCGCCAGCTTCAGCTTGGCGTCGTCCGTAACCTGACTCTTGGCAGCGACCGGCGCTTCAGCCTTGACAACTTTAGGCGTCTCTGACGGTTTGTCAGCGACCGGCGTGACTGGCTTGGGAGCCGGATAAGACTGGTTAAGCTTGACGCTCATGTCCATGCTCATCACCTCCTAACGTAAAAAGGCGAGAGAGCGCGACCAGCGCACCCTCCCGCCCAAACTTGTTCCGAAATTACTGAAGCAGCTTCAGTACAGCGGAAGGCAGTTGGTTGGCTTGAGCCAGAACGGAGGTCGAAGCCTGCTGCAGAGTTTGCTGCTTGGTCAGGTTAGCAGTTTCTGCGGCGAAGTCGGTGTCTTGTACACGACCCTGTGCAGCGGTGGTGTTCTCAACGATGTTCTGCAGGTTGGAGATGGTGCTGGTCAGACGGTTTTGCGAAGCACCCAGGCTCGAACGAGTGCTGTTGATCGTTGCAATTGCAGCGTCGATCGCGGTGATTGCGTTGTCGATGTTGGCAGCAGCGCCCGATACGCTTGCACCGGTCAGAACTACAGTACCGCTACCTACGGACAGGCTGACGGCGTCGAACTTGGAGCTCAGTACCAGGTCGATGTGGTTAGCCGAACCGGTGTTTGCGCCCACTTGCAGGGTCACAGTACCAGCCGAACCGTCCAGCAGGTTTTTGCCGTTCAGGTTGGTCGAAGCAGAGATACGGGTCAGTTCGTCCGACATCTGGGCGAATTCGTCGTTCGTTGCTTTCTGGTCGATGCTGCCGTTGGTACCGGTACGGGCTTTAACAGCCAGTTCACGCATACGCTGCAGAATGTCGGTCGAAGCTTGCAGAGCGCCTTCAGCGGTCTGAGCAACGGAGATACCGTCGTTGGCGTTCTGGATCGCCTGGTTGCCACCACGGATCTGGGAAGTCATACGGGTAGCGATCTGCAGGCCAGCGGCGTCGTCTTTAGCGCTGTTGATTTTCAGGCCGGAAGACAGGCGCTGCATCGAAGTCGACAGAGCGTCGGAAGCGCGGTTCAGGTTTTTCTGAACGTTCAACGACGTGGTGTTGGTGTTTACTGTTAAAGCCATGACGAATTCCTCGTTGGTTGGGTACTGCGGCTTCCGGCCCTGGCAACCGCCGGGTATGGCCTAGAGAACCTTCGTAATAGTTATCGTCGGGTTTGCAGGTTGCTTGAGGGCTTTTTGAAAAAAATTTGCCATCACCCTGCCACTCCCAAAAAAACAAAGGCTTAGCGCGCCCCCACCCACGTAAAAATGACGCCATAAAACTGCCCGCAGCATCAAGCCCTGTGCCAGAGCCGTCGGTCCCCCTTCAGCGCTGCGCACTTTCCAGCAATTCAATCAGTTCATACTCGATGAAATCAGCAAGCCCCAACCAATCCTGGCGTTCCTGACACGCCAGAATGTTTGTCAGGACTTGTGTCCACGACTGCTGGACATCCACACGGGCGAGCGAAACCAAGCGCTGCGCCTCGTCGAATACTTCGACCATGATCAGCGCCGCTTCAACATCCCGCCCCAAACGAAACAAGCCGGCGCATTGCCGACATGCGCTGATGCACGTCACCTGCGCACTCATTGCACAAACTCCGGATTGAACTGCGTGCCCACGATCATCGCCCCTGCCCGACTGCTGTTGAGGAAGCTGACCTCTGGGTGCCGCGCGATATAACGCTCCAGCACACACAGGTAGCCACGAAAATTCAGCTGCGTCCTGACCCGTTCGCCATTGCCGTCATGGACCCAGTGCCGCGCCTGCTCCAGGGCCGGGCCCAGGTCGCCATCGTCCCATCCGGCATGTGTCTTGTTCATCGGGAAGGCAAAGTCGGCGCCGAACAGGGTGATGCGCGTGCCGCCCATTTTCACCGCCAGGTCCACCGCGGGGTGGATCACGCTGCCGCCGGCATGCAATTCGGCCCGAGGGTGCTGATCACGCAACGTGGCGTAGATCGGGCTGGCGGTATAGGCGCCATACCGCTTGCCCTTCCAGGCCCTCAACACCTGCGGCGAGCTCATCGGCAGGTACACCAGCGGGATGCCGTCGGAGGCCTCGAAAGGCAGATGCCGAAAGCTGATCAACTGATCGATCGTCACCACCAGATCGGGAATGATCCCGTGCTGACGCAACGGCCGATAAGCCGTGTCGACGCAAATGAACAGCGGCCGCTCGGCCTGAGCGCGCACCGCCGCCAGCCGTTCAAAATGGCTTTCCAGGCTCGGCCCGGTGCCGATCACATAGATTTCGCGGCCGCTGCAGGTGCCAAACAGTTGCGCCACGTCATCATCGGCCAGCAGCACCTCCAGGCTATCGCGCAAGCGCTGCTGGATCGCCGGCGATTGCGGATCGAACTCGCGATTGTTGAAACTCAGGTGGACTTCATTGACCAGCCGATCACGAATCTTCGCGCTGAAGTCATCGGCCAGGAGCATTTCGGCGGGCAGCGCAAAAAACGGCGTGTAGATATCCGCATGATCGCCGGCATACATCAGTTCCACTTTGGGGTCTTCCAGCCATTGCCGCTGGTCGAGCAACTGCAGAACCAATGCAAACAAGGCGCCGTTGAGGATGTGCACGTACAACCGCTCAAGATCGGCCCGCTCAAGCAACACCGACGGCAAGTCTCCAAGGCCGGTGCCGTAGACGTGCAATCGCGGCTTTTGCGGCAGGCTGGCCGCCTGGACGCGGGCCTCGTGGATCCGGTCGTGGCGACTGGTCAGTTGAATCCCGTCCACGCTCAGCGTAGAGCCCAGGCCTTGCACCAGTTCGGCTTGAATGGCCGAACTGTCTTCAGCCACCAATCGTGCAAACAGCGTCGGCCAGCGTTGCTGGATCACTTGGGCGTTGGCTTGGAAAAACTCGCTCATGTCGCCTCACACTCCCTTTCAGGCAAAAAAATAGCGCTCAAAGGTTAACCTTTGAGCGCTATTTTTGTATCTATAGCTTTTAAACCGGGTTCAAGGACGATAAATAATCGCCGAGCCCCACGACAGACCTACACCAAAACCGCTCAGCGCAATACGCTGCCAGTCGGAATCTAGCACGTGTTTTTCCAGTAGCAACGGAATGCTCGACGACACGGTGTTGCCGGTCTCGACCATGTCCTTGATGAACTTTTCCGGCTCGCCTTCGAAACGTCGCGCCACGGCATCGACAATTGCCGCGCTGCCCTGGTGAATGCAGAACGCATCAATGTCGTCAGCCTTGAGGCCCGAATCATCGAGCAGCTCATGCAGGTGCGCCGGTACTTTCAGCAATGCAAAGTTGAACACCTGACGACCGTTCATGAAGAACACGCCATCGGTGACTTTCAGGTGCGGAGCGCCGGAGCCGTCAGTGCCGAACTTGGCCTTGCCCAGCGCCCAGCTCGGATCTTCACCCATCCACGTTGCGGTGGCGGCATCGCCGAACAGCATGGTGGTGTTGCGGTCTTCCGGATCGACGATTTTCGAATACGGGTCAGCGGTGATCAGCAGGCCGTTCTTCAGGCCGGCGGCTTCCATGAAGCCCTTGATCGCGTAGATGCCGTACACATAACCGGAGCAGCCCAGGGAAATGTCGAACGCCGCCACGTTGGTCGGCAGACCGAGTTTGTCCTGCACGATCGCGGCGGTGTGCGGCAGGCCTTCTTCGTCACCGTTCTGGGTGACGACGATCAGCGCGTCGATCGATTCACGTTTCAGTCCAGGGTTGCTGGCAAACAGCGCATTGGCCGCTTCCACGCACAGATCGGAGGTTTCCTGTTCAGCGTCTTTGCGCGGCAGGAACGCCGAGCCGATCTTGCCAAGGATGAACTCTTCATCCTTCTCGAATTTTGCACCTTGTGCGTAATTGTCCACGCCGGCTACAGGAACGTAGCTCGCAATGCTTTTTATGCCAATCATTACGGCTTCCCAATAAAAAACAGCCCAAGACCACCGCTCGCAAGGATTTCGAGGGGCGCCGACAAACAGAAAACGGCCGCCACAACGGGCAGCCACGGGGAGCGCAAAGGGCTATCACTGGAATCGAAAACGAGCCAGGCGCCATCTCCCCGATCAATACAATACAGTGAAGATGCGCGTTATGACTCGCAGGTCACGCTATTTTGCCGAATCGGTGCAGATCGGTTTATTCGACCAGTGACCAGTCCAGCGGCGTGCCGCGCTTGATCGGCGCGCGGGCACGGCGGCCGAGAACCGCGTCGGTGTGCTTGGGCGGCAGACCGAGGCCGGGACGGATAGCGCGCAGATTGTCCCGGGAAAAGGCCTCACCGGCGGCCATGTCGGCGGTGACGTACAGCGAACGACGATAGACCAGCGACTTGCGTTCGGCCTCTGTCACGCCGTAATGCACCTGGCCCATGGCTTGCCAGGCGCGTTCGGTTTCCACCACCAGGCTGGCCATTTCCGCCGGCTCCAGAGAGAAACTGGCATCGACGCCACCTGCTGAACGGTCGAGGGTGAAGTGTTTTTCCACCACCGTCGCACCGAGCGCCACGGCGGCCACCGACACGCCTACACCCATCGAATGATCCGACAGCCCCACTTCGCAGCCGAACAATTCGCGCAGATGGGGGATGGTGCTCACGTTGCTGTTGAGCGGCGTGGCCGGGTACGTGCTGGTGCACTTGAGCAGCACCAGATCCTTGCAACCGGCTTCGCGCGCGGCACGCACGGCCTCATCCAGCTCGGCAATGCTGGCCATGCCGGTGGAAATGATCAGTGGTTTGCCAGTCGCCGCCACACGGCGGATCAACGGCAAATCGGTGTTTTCGAAACTGGCGATCTTGTACGCCGGCACGTCGAGACTTTCGAGAAAGTCCACCGCCGAGTCATCAAATGGCGTCGAGAAGGCGAGCATGCCCAGTTCCTTGGCCCTGGCGAAAATCGGCGCGTGCCATTCCCATGGCGTGTGGGCCTTCTCGTACAGATCGTAAAGCGACGTACCGGCCCACAGACTGCCTGGATCCTTGATGAAGAATTCGCCTTCAGCCAGATCCAGGGTCATGGTTTCGGCGGTGTAGGTTTGCAGCTTCAGCGCATGCGCCCCGGCCTTGGCCGCTGCCTCGACAATTTGCAGGGCGAGGTCCAGTGACTGGTTATGGTTACCGCTCATCTCGGCGATGATGAAGGGTGGCGCGTCGGCGCCGATCAAGCGGTTGCCGATCTTGAAACTAGTCATGCGGGTGATCCTTCAAAACACGGGTGAACGCACAGGCACTCTGAGTGAACCCGGCGTCACGAAACACATTCAATGAGGGACGGTTGTCCGGCAACACCTGAGCGGTGATGACCTGCAGTTGCGGCCAGTGCGCGACAACCAATGCCTCGCCACGGGCCAACAGCGCCCGGCCCCACCCCAGGCCCATCCGCCGCTCGAGCAAGTAGATCGAGACTTCGGCTGCAAACCCGCGCAGGTCATAACGCACAACGCCGACCGCGCCGTCGTCCGCCTCGGCGATGAGCAGCAGGCGCTGCGGATTGCGCAAGCTCGCCGTCAGCCAGTTCAGGTGCTGCGGCCAATCGATCACGCCGGTGTCCAGCGACCAGCGCCGTACCGTTTCAGCATTGCGTCCATCGAACAGCAACTGCGCATCGTCCAGGGTCGCTGCGCGCACCTTCAGCACGGCACCGGCGAGTGCCGCCGCGACACGCTCGGCACCGCGTCCGTCGACCAGTTGTCGCGAGCGTTCGGCCAGGCTCTGGCGTAAATAATGATTACCGGTGACAAAGCCGATGGCGTCGCGCAACTGCTCGACACTGACCTGCTCGCGGGCGCCCATGAACACATGCGCGCCGGCTGCCGCCATGACTTCGCCGTTGGCCTGCTGGTTGTTCGACACAGCAATACAGATCGTCGGCAGCCCCATCGCCGCCCGCTCCCAACTGGTGCCGCCCCCGGCGCCGATAAACAGATCAGCCTCGGTCATGCGCTGGTAGAAGTCGCTGACAAAACTGTGCAGACGCCAGTTCGGCCGTATCTCGGCCAGCGCTTGCATCTGCGCCCATGCCGGATTATCGGCGCCAGCGACGAAGTCCACCTGCAACCCGGTAAAATCGGCCAGCGCGAGCATCGCGTGATGGGTTTGCCGCGCGGCATCGAAACCGCCGAAGTTGACCAATACCCGTTGGGCCCGGTGTTTGATCTCGATGGCCGGGCAACTGAATTCTTCACGCAACATGGCATAGCGCGGGCCGAGCAAGGTGCGGCACCCTTCAGGCAGCAGCGGCTGATAATTTTCGTGCAGGCCCGAGAGATTCTGATTGAGCAACAGATCGACGCTGTAGCGCCGCGTGGCAAGATCATCCACTGCCGCAATCCATGGCGCCCACTGCCGAGCAGCCGTTTGCCAGTGATGATCGAGGCCGTAGTGGTCAACGATAATCCAGTCAAACTCGGCCTGACCTTCAAGCTGCATGCCCAACGCGTCAATGTCGGCCTGCCACGGCAGCATCGATTCGATGGCTTGCTGCGGGTCTTCAGCGGCATAGCGCTCGGGCAGCGCAAATGTCTCGAAGCCCTCGGCGCGCAAGGCATCAAGGCGATGGCCCGGCAGACGCCGGCAAGCAAACGCGACGTGGCTGCCCTGCCCGCGTAACACTCGCGCCAGTGTCAGACAGCGGGCAATGTGGCCGCTGCCGATGGTGGGCGAGGCGTCGGCACGAATCAAAACTCTCATTGCAACTCTCCACCGGCCTTGAGCGCGGCGTAAAGGTATTCGGCGCGTTTCCAGTCTTCAACGGTGTCGATGTCCTGCACCAGATGACGGGGCAGAATCACCGGCAGACTGGCGGGCGAATAGAGCACTTCGCCACGCAACCACGCTTCACTGCGCCCCCAGTAAAACTGGCCGGCGTCCTGAAAGGCTTCGGGCAGGTCCTGGGAGCGGGTCTGGCGAAATTCGGGATACAAAGCAGTCAAGGCGCCCTGCGCATCCAGTGTCAGTGCACGCTGCACCGGAAAACCAAAACCGCAGACGGAGAACGCGAAGGACTTGTCTGGATGGTGGTCGAGCAACTCGATACCCTGGCGCAGATAACGTGCCTGCAACAGCGGCGCCGTGGCATACACGCAACAGGCGTAATCGAAGGTCGGCAGTTGCTGCAAGGCGTGCACGATCACCGCCGCGGTGCCGGTGAAGTCATCGGCCAGCGCCGCCGGACGCATGAAGGGCACCTGCGCACCGTGCGCTCGCGCCACGTCGGCAATCTCGGCATCGTCGGTGCTGACCACCACCTGCTCAAACAAACCTGAATCCAGCGCCGTGCGGATCGAACGGACCAGCATCGGCACGCCATCGAACGGCAAGAGATTCTTGCGCGCAATGCGTTTGCTGCCACCACGGGCCGGGATAATTGCGACGTTGCTCAAGGGCGTTTTTCCAACAGAAACCAGGTGATATCGTCCACAGGAAACTGCGGATCGCGGTGATAGACAAAACCATAATCCAGCAGTTGCAGATCGGCATAACGATCGAGCATTTCGCCGGCGAAATCACGCTTGAACAGCTTGCCGCTGTTGCCACGATAGGACACTTCCACCGGCGCCGGATTGTAATACTCGGCGATCAGGATGTAGCGCTGGCTCAACTCATACAACTGCGTATAAGCCGTCGGCAACAGCTCCGGGGCCAGGTGGATCAGCACGCCTTTGCTCAACGTCAGGTCGTAGCGGCGTTCACGCGGAAAATCGAACAGCGAGCCCTGCCAGATGCGGGCAATGCCCAACGTCCGTGCCTGCGCACAGGCGTTGTCGTTGATCTCGACACCGAACAGCTCGCAGCGTGGCAGCAGTTGATGCAACGCCTGCAAATTGTTCCCGGCGCTGGTGCCCAGCTCTAGCAGACTGTCGATACCTGCGGTGCGGCTCAGCGCTTTGGCAAACAACGCCAGGTTGGCCGCCACCAGCGGTTGCCCGACATTGCGCTCGAAGTACCGGTTACCGAAGTCGCCCTGCCAGAACTGTTCCTGCTCACTCAAAGAACGCATTGCAGATACTCATCCGGTGCCACCGCGGCAGTTATTCGGTCAGCCGACGCAATTGCTCGACCACGTAATCCTGTTGTTCATCGCTCAACAGCGGAAACAGCGGCAGGCTGATCGCCTCGGCGTAATACCGCTCGGCTTCGGGGAAATCGCCCTCGGCGAAACCCAGGTCGCGGTAGTAGGGCTGCAAGTGCACAGGAATGTAATGCAGATTCACGCCAATACCGGCACTGCGCAAGCCCTCAAACACCTGACGGTGGCTGAGGCTGATGCGATCGGTCTGCAAACGGATCACATACAGATGCCAAGCCGACTCTGCCTCAGGTTGAAGGCTGGGCAACGTCACCGGCAAATACGCCAGCAGACGATCGTAACGCGCCGCCAGTTCGCGACGACGGGCGATGAAGTCGTCGAGTTTGCCCAGTTGCGACAAACCCAGCGCAGCCTGCAGATCGGTGATCCGATAATTGAAGCCCAGCTCGATCTGCTCGTAGTACCACGGGCCGTGGCTCGGCTCGCTCATCTGCTGCGGATCGCGGGTCATGCCGTGGCAGCGCAGGCGTTGCAGGCGCTCGGCCAGCTCCGGGCGATGGGTCAAGACCATACCGCCCTCGGCGCTGGTGATGATCTTCACCGGGTGGAAACTGAACACCGTCATCGCCGCGAATTGGCCACAGCCGACCGGACGCCCGGCATAGGACGCACCGACCGCGTGCGACGCAT
This sequence comes from Pseudomonas sp. NPDC085632, assembly GCF_044541255.1. Lineage (NCBI taxonomy): Bacteria > Pseudomonadati > Pseudomonadota > Gammaproteobacteria > Pseudomonadales > Pseudomonadaceae > Pseudomonas > Pseudomonas sp. NPDC085632. Next base: position 12,424 of record NZ_JBITSX010000061.1, read on the forward strand.
CTTCGATCACCGTGAAGTTGTAGCGCTCGGCCAGCTCGGCAATCCTGCGCATGTCGCAGCTTTGCCCGGAGAACGCCACCGCCACCAGCACTTTCGGCAAGGCGCCGTCCTGCTCGGCCTGCTCGAGTTTCGCGGCGAGGGCGAAGGCATCGAGGTTCCAGGTCAGCGGATCGATGTCGACAAAATCAACCTCGGCACCGCAATAACGTCCACAGTTGGCCGAGGCGAGAAAGGTGTTGGGCGTCGTCCACAACCGATCACCCGGCCCCAGGCCTGCCGCCAGGCAAGCAATGTGCAGCGCCGCCGTGGCGTTGCACACCGCGACGGCGAAGTCGGCCTGGCAACGCTCGGCCATCGCCTGCTCGAAACGCTCGATGCTCGGCCCCTGGGTCAGCCAGTCCGACTGCAGCACGTCGACGACGGCGTCGATGTCTGCCTGATCGACGCTTTGCCGACCGTAGGGAATCATACCGAGAGCTTCGCGTGCAGGTCGGCGATCTGCCCGACCGAGAGGAAATGCGGATTGGTGTCGGAGCGGTATTCGAAATCTTCGCTCACGGCGCGCCCCTGCTCGCCAAGATTGTCGACGGCAAAATCGACGTCGACGCTGGTAAAGCGAATCGACGGCTGGATGGTGTAGTGATCCGCAAACTCGAGGGTCATCCGCGCATCGTCCAGCGGCACCATCAACTCATGCAGTTTTTCACCGGGACGAATGCCGACGTTCTTGTGCGGCAGATGTTCAGCCATGCCGCGCGCCAGATCGACGATGCGGATCGACGGAATCTTCGGCACGAATACTTCACCGCCGTGCATCCGCGCAAAGCTGTCGAGGACGAATTGCACGCCGTGGTCGAGGGAGATCCAGAACCGCGTCATGCGCTCGTCGGTGATCGGCAACTCCTGCGCGCCGTCGGCGATCAGCTTGTTGAAGAACGGCACTACCGAACCGCGCGAACCCGCTACATTGCCGTAACGCACCACGGCAAACCGGGTTGGCTGCTCGCCGGCAATGTTGTTGGCGGCGACGAACAACTTGTCCGAGAGCAACTTGGTCGCGCCGTACAGGTTGATCGGGCTGGCTGCCTTGTCGGTGGACAACGCGACGACTTTTTTCACGCCATTGTCGATGGCGGCGGCGATGATGTTCTCCGCGCCATTGACGTTGGTGCGAATGCATTCGGTCGGGTTGTATTCCGCCGCCGGCACTTGCTTCAGTGCGGCGGCATGCACGACGTAGTCGATGCCGCGCATGGCCTGACGCAGGCGATCGGCGTCGCGCACGTCACCGATGAAGTAACGCATGCATGGCGCGTTGAACGTCTGCTGCATTTCATACTGCTTCAGTTCATCACGGGAAAACACCACCACGCGCTTGGGCTGGTATTGCTCCAGCAGGCGGGCGATGAATTTGCGCCCGAACGAGCCGGTGCCACCGGAGATGAAAATCGATTTACCGTTGAACATGTCTGAATTCCTGTGTCCTGTTCGCCAGGCTTAGCCGAGCAATTGCGCCCAATTGATCGGGGCACTTTCACCCAGGGTAAAACCTTTGCCGGTCAGCGCCAGGTTGGCGTTGTACGCCGGATCCTGGGCAAACGCCGCGCTCCACTTCTCACGCAATGCCGCCAGTGCTTCAGGGGCCTGCGGCAACTCGCCGGTGTGCAAGACCTGCACCAGCGGCGTCCACACAGTGAGGTAACCGGCCTGCCCGGCCTTGAGGCACAGATCGACATCGCTGAAGCCGGCGGCGAAGGTCACGTCGTCCAGGCCACCCAGCGCTTCGAACAAGTCCTTGCGCACCATCAGGCAGGCCTTCGACACCGCCGAATAGTTCTGCTCGACCGCCAGGCGCTGCATGTAACCCTCGCTCGCGTGTTTCTCGCCGATGAAGGCCGAAGCCACCCCGTCGTTCAACCCGAGAATCAAACCTGCCTGGGAGATCTTGCCGTCGCGGTCCACCAGTTTGGCACCAACGATGCCGACCTCGGGACGCTGGGCGTGATTGAGCAGCGACTCGATCCAGTTCGGGTTGACCACTTCACTGTCGGTGGCCAGCAGCACCAGATATTCGCCCTGCGCCTGCTCGCTGGCCGCGTTGCACAGTGCCACTTGATCGAGCGGGCGATCAGCATGCAGTACCCGCACTTTGCCGTTGCGCAGCGTTGCCAACCAGTCGTTGACCTCGGCCGACGAGTTCGGGTTGACCGCAATCAACAGCTCATAGCGGGTGTAACGGGTTCTGAGCAGCACGCCATCCAGGCAGCGTTTCAAGGCGGCAAGATCGTCGCCAGCGGCGACAATCACCGAGACCAGCGGCCGCTCGGCATGACGATAGTCAATCTGCCAGGTGCCAGGCTGCGTCGAAGTGACCTGAGCCTTGTAACCACGATTGCCCAAGTGGCGCAGCAGCGCCTGACGTTCGTGAGGGTTTTCTTCCAGCACCGGCGCCCGGGTGATCAGCAAGGGCTCATCGAGATGGGCCAGACCGTCGAGGCCACCCTCCTCGATGATGCGCAGCAGCACATCCAGCTCCAGCGCCTTGCTGAAATCGGCCTGATAACCGCCGAGCCCAGTCAACACTTCGCGACGAATCAGCCAGTGCCGAGCCATCAGTGACGGAACGCTTTGCAGCAGGTCCAGGTTGAAGCCCGGGCGGAACATATCCACCAGCGCCCCGTTTTCCTGGCGCTGGATTTCATCCGTGGCAACCGCCCGTACACCTGGCGCAGCCATCAATTCCAGGCCGGCACGCAACAGGCCGGCAGCCGTGAATTCTTCACCCGCCTCAACCAGCAGCAGCCAGTCGCAGGTCGATTGATTAACGCTCTGGTTGAGCTTGTCGACGAAGTTGCCTTGGGTCACTCGCACAAAGTGCAGGGTATTTTGTGCCGTGGTTGCCGCCGGCGGCTCACCGGTGGTGAACACCACGACCTTGAAGGCTTTGCTGTGGCCTTCGAGCAAGCTGTCCAGAGAGATTTGCAACTTGTCGATGTCGTTGTCCAGATCGAGCAGGAAGATGCCGAACTGCGGACCACCGGCATTGTCTGCCAGGTGACGGGCAATCGCCGCGGCCTGCTCGGTATCCGGCGCACGCGCGGCGAGCCACTCGAGCAGACGTCCGGTGAGCATTTTGGCGAATGTCGGCTGATGCCCTTCGAGCAACACCGCGTCCAGACGCGCGACCCAATCGCGCAGCACTGGCGCGTCGTCTTCCTCGTCCAGCGGTTGCAATTGCACGAGCAGTTGCTTGATCACCGCGCGATTGAACACGTTGGCGTCGTGCGCCTGCCACAAGCGGTCGAGCACGCTTTCCGGGGTGTCATTGTTGCGTGCCAGCATCAGGCTCTGCTGGCGAGCCCAAATGCCTTCCAGCTCTTTGAGCTGAACGCGTCCGGCCGGCATCGCGTGCAACAGAAACTCGAATTGCGTCAGTTGATCGAAAAACACCTGGTTATAGAACGGCATTTCCACGTATTGCTTCGGCCCGAACCGACGCTGCGGGCCGGTCTCGATATCGATCCAGGTCGACTCGAAGATCAACTCGGCGGTGAGTGCCCGGTAGGTCCGCAGGCTTTCGGCCAGCGTGGCAAAACTCTTCAGCGCAAACTGTTTGCCCTGCTCTGGATCCTGATGCTGGAGCTGGGTCGGCAATGACGCGAGGAACTCGGCAAACGCTTCGCGCCCGGCCACGCTCTTGCCATCCATATAGGCCAGCGTGTGATAGATCTCGGTGTTGTGATCGGACTGCTCGTAGTTGATTTCGCGCACGACATACGGGATCGGCAGAATCCGCACCTTGCCCCGGGCCAGCATGTACCAGGTGTGACCGACTTCCTGCCACTGGAAGATCGTGTCTTGCGGCATGGCGGCGTACCAGTCGCGCAGGATCGCCGTACGCTGCACGGCATAGAACGGCGGCAGGTACTGTTGCATGTAATCAAGCAAACGCTCCTCGGCCTGATCGGCCGAGTAGTCTTCGCAGACTTTCTTGTCACGGCGGTAGTAATTGACGCTGTTGGCCAATGCCAGATACATCAGGCTGTAGCCATGGCACAGGCTGTAATCAGGGTTGGCATCCATGAATGCCACGGCTTCGTACAGGGCGTCATGCACCAGGAAGTCATCGTCGGCGGCAAACACCATGTAAGGCGTTTGCAGTTGCTCGACACCGTAAGCCAGCTTGGCGCGAATACCCCAGTAGCCGAACTGCGGCAAGTGCTGATAATCCACGCGGGTGAATTCCTCAGGGATGCCCGTCAGCGCCACCGCCGATGAATCGAGCACCAGAATTCTGCACGGCAGGCTGCTGTAAAAGCGAATGGCTCTACGCAGAAACGCCGGGCGTTCGTGAGAGATCAGCACAACGGTCAACTGATCGTTGAGTGCCAGATCGGTTCCTGAAATGTTCTTGCCTTGCATATATTCCCCACAAACGGCGCGTCGCCGAAAACCCATCGTTGTTTGTCGATTAACGCACGCGACGCAGATAACCATCCGGCGCGACAGTGATCAGCAATTTGCTGTGGATCGACTGATCGATCTCGAAATCGCCGTTCTCTTCCAGGTAAGCCCACACCGCGGTTTTCGGGTTGTCACCCTTGCCCCACGGACGATCCGGGAAGGCATCGGCCGGCATGTCTTCAACGACGGTGTCCATGACCACGCAATAGCTGCCCACCGACACCAGTGGTGCGTAAAGGCGCAGCTCTTCGAGGACGTGCTCGTGGGTATGGTTGGAGTCCAGCACTACCAGCACTTTTTTGCCCTGCACGCGCTCGCGCACCTGATCGACGATGCTGCTATCGATGCTCGAACCCTGGATCATGCTGATGCGTTTGAACATCGGGTGCGCTTCGATGGCTTCGCGGTTGTGCTCGCGGATATCGATGTCGATGCCCAGTACTTCGCCGTGGCCGATCAGTTCCAGGATCGAGGCGTAAAACACCAGCGAACCGCCGTGGGCGATGCCCGTCTCGACGATCACGTCCGGACGCAGGTTCCAGATGATTTCCTGCATCGCGACCATGTCCTGCGGGAACTGAATGATCGGCCGGCCCATCCAGCTGAAGTTGTAGGTGTACTTGTGTCTGGCCGTGGTGCCGACCCAGTCCAGGGACTCGGTTTGCAGGGCCTTGTCGTTCTGCAGGCCTTCGATGTTGGCTTTTACTTCTTCGCGAAACTGTTCATGCGGATTCATTGCAACTCTCCAAAAATTCGGGAAACGGCTTACCTGAACACCCTGGCGTCCGGGTAAGGCACTGCGTTGGTCTTGATGATCCTGGCGGGATTGCCCACCACGACCGAAAAATCCGGAACATCTTTGGTCACGACCGCACCGGCACCGATGGTCACCCAGCGACCGATGCGCAGGCGCGGCAGGATCGTGGCGTTGGTGCCGATAAAGGTCCCGTCACCGATTTCCACGCAGCCGGCGATACACACGCCCGGCGCCATGAACACCGAGTGGCCGATCTGCCCTTCATGCCCCACGACACTGCCGGCGCTGATGCTGGTGTTGTCGCCCAGGGTCACTTCAGCCTGCATCAGCACGCCTTCCTGCAGATAGCTGCCCTGCCCAATGCGGATCATGCTCAGGTCGATACCCGGATGAACGAACTGGCCGAGGCGCGCACCGGCATCCACCAACTGACAGGTGGTTTCGTAGCGTAACCGGGTACTGCCGGTGATCAGATTGACGAAGCGCACGTCCTCGCCATTGAGTTCGCCGACTAGCTCGCAACCACCGAGCACCGGCACCCCGTAGAACAGCGTGCCGTGCTTGCGTGGATCATTGTCGAGGAAGGCGAATTCGACGTTCGGCGTGCTGCGCTTGACGGCGTGCAGCATGCGCACCGCTTCCGGGTTGGCGGCCCCCAGCAGATACATCTTCACGATGCGTGCCTGTGAGCCAGCAGCTCCAGCACCACTTGCACCACGCGCTGTTGATCGGCGTCGGTCATGTCGTGATAGCTCGGCAGGTTGAAGGCACGCTCGGGCAAGGCAAACGCCAGCGGCGTGTCGACCGCGTATTCGCTGAACATCGGCAGCGACGACAACGGCCAGAAAAACACCCGGGCGTCGATGTCGGCAGCCTGGAAGGCAGCAATCATTTGCTCGCGGTGGATGCCGGTGTCGGCATCGAACACCACGGTCGGCATCCAGTAGCCATTGCGCGCATGGGCCGGCTCGGGATTGAGCGACACACCCGGTACGCCTTCGAGCGCTCGCGCGTAGTGGGCAAAAATCGCCCGTTTGCGCTCGATCAACTCGTCGATTCGCTCGACCTGGGCGCAGCCAACGGCGGCCTGCAGGTTGCTCATTTTGTATTTGAAACCGACAAACTCCGGCCAGAACTGTTTGGTGCAACCCGCCACACGACCATGGTTGGACAGGGTCAGGACACGCTCATACAAAGCCTTGTCGGAAGTGACGAACATGCCGCCCTCACCGGTGGTCATGGTCTTGGTGCCATGAAACGAAAAAGCACCGAAAGCCCCCAGCGAGCCGGCCGCCTGGCCACGCCATTGCGAGCCGATGGCTTCCGCCGCGTCTTCGATCACCGGGATGCCGAATTCGCGACCGATGGCGAGCAGTGCGTCCATGTCGCACAGGTTGCCGTACAGATGCACCGCGAGAATCGCCTTGGTGCGCGGGCTGATCGCCGCTCTGACACGCTGCGGATCCAGGCACCAGCTATCCGCCAGAACATCGACGAACACCGGCGTGGCGCCCAGGTAAGTGATCGGTGCCGCCGACGCAATCCAGTTGGTGTTGGCCAGGATCACTTCATCGCCAGCACCCACGCCCAGGGCGGCCATGCCCATGTGCAGCGCACCGGTGCAGCTGGAGGTGGCGATGGCGTAGGTGGCGCCCAGATGCTCGGCAAAACCGTGCTCGAAACGTGTCAGGTATTCGTAGCAACGTGCGCCCCAGCCGTTCTGTACGGCGTCCAGGGCGTATTGCGCTTCGAGTTCGCCAACGCTGGGTTTGGTGTAATGAATTCTGCTCATTGAATGATCAACTCCGGAACGGCGACGACAAAGCGTGCGCCCCATGCCTTGGCCGCAGACAGTTGCTGCGTCACTTCGCTCAACAGGTTCCACGGCAACACCAGAATGTAGTCCGGCTGCTCCTGGGCAATCCGCGCAGGTGCAACAATCGGAATGCGGCTGCCCGGCAAGTACTTGCCTTGCTTGTGCGGGTTGGCATCCGCCACCCAGGCCAACAGATCCGCTTTGACCCCGGCATAGTTGAGCAAGGTATTGCCCTTGGCCGCCGCGCCGTAACCGACCACACGTTTGCCGTCAGCCTTGGCCTGCAACAAAAAGCGCAGCAGCTGATGCTTGATGCGTTCAGCGGCGGGCGCGAGGGTCGTGTAGTACTCGGCGGTTTTCACCCCGGCATCCAGTTCGGCCTGCAACTGTTGCTGCACCGCAGCCTGCACCGGGCGACGCTCGCCGTCCCTGCGCTGCACGAACACCCGCAACGATCCGCCGTGGGTGCTCAACTGGCTGACGTCGAACACTTCCAGGCCATTGCGCTCGCACAGCGTCTGCACGGCAGTCAGCGACAGGTAGGAATAATGTTCGTGGTAGAGCGTGTCGAACTGCGCGCCCGCCATCAGCGTCAGCAGTTGCGGGAATTCGAAAGTGGCCACGCCGGTTGGCTTGAGCAACGTCGCGAAGCCACCGAGGAAATCGTTGATGTCCGGTACATGCGCGAGCACGTTGTTGGCCGCCATCAGATCGGCGCCCCAGCCTTCGCTTTGCAACTGCGCGGCAGTGTCGCGACCGAAGAACAACTCACGAATCTGCAGACCTTTCGCGCGCGCCGCTTGCGCGGTGCTGCGCGTCGGCTCAACGCCCAGGCACGGAATGCCGCGAGCGGCCACGTACTGCAGCAGATAACCGTCGTTGGCGGCGACTTCAACCACACGGCTGTCAGCGGTCAGGCCAAAGCGCTCGACCATCTCGGCAACATAGCACTCGGCATGGGCCAGCCAGGTGCTGGAGAACGAACTGAAGTAGGCGTATTCAGCATCGAACAAACTGTCGGCGCTGGTGTAATCCTCGGTCTGTACCAGCCAGCATTGCTGACACACGGCGACCTTCAACGGCACCCATTGCTCGGCCTGTTCCAGGCGATCGGCGTGCACGTAGGCGTTGGACGGCGGCGAGGTGCCGAGGTCGATCAGCGGCAGGCTCAACGGTGCGGCGCACCCACGGCAGTTCATAGACGCACTCCAGCAAAGTGTTGATCGAGCGCGGGATGGCTGGAATCACGCGCTGACAAATTATTGACAGGCAACGGCCAGGCAATCGCCAACCGTGGATCGTTCACCGACAGACCGCCCTCATGCTCCGGCGTGTAATCGGCGCTGTGCAGGTAGAGCAATTCGGCGTCTTCGGTCAGGGTCTGGAAACCGTGGGCGAAACCGGCCGGGATCAACAGGCTGCGGCCATCACCGGCCTTCAAATGCTCGGCGTGCCAGTGCAGAAACGTTTCCGAGTCGGGACGCAGATCCACCGCCACGTCCCACACTTCACCGCGCAGGCAGGTGATCAGTTTGGCTTCCGGGGCGTTGGCATTCTGATAATGCAGACCGCGCACACTGCCCTTCTCGCGAGTGCAGGAATGGTTGATCTGGCGGATATGGAATTCACTGCCGAACGCACTCAGGCTGCCTTCGCAGAACAGCCGGGCGAAGTGCCCGCGCTGATCTTCGAAGCGTTTGTGCTGGACGCTGAACAGGCCGGCCAGCGGCAACGCCTGTAGGGAAAACTCGCTCACAGCGCGCCTCGGTACAGGTTCAATTGCCCGAGGGTGACGTTGCGCATGTCATCGCCGTTCTGCCATGCCAGATGCCAGTCGAGGGTCTGCGTCAGACATTCCTGCAAGGTCCAGCGCGGTTGCCAGCCGAGTACCTGGCGTGCGCGGCTGCTGTCCAGACGCAGCAGGCCGGCCTCGTGCAATTCGCTTTTTTCGATGCGCAAACCGCGCGCCTGCGGCCAGCGGCTGGCGAGCTGTTCGACCACTTCGCCAACGCTGCACATGTCCGCCTCGCCCGGGCCGAAGTTCCAGGCACCGGCGTACGCCGGGCCTTCTTCGTAGAGGCCGGCGGCCAGTTGCAGATATCCGGCCAGCGGTTCCAGCGCGTGCTGCCATGGGCGCACGGCTTGCGGATAGCGCAGGGTCACCGGCTCGTCGGCGGTCCAGGCCTTGAGCACGTCGGGAATCAGTCGCTCAGGGGCAAAATCACCGCCGCCGAGGACGTTACCGGCACGCGCCGTGGCCAGGGCCAGACCGTGTTCGGCGTACTTGTCGGCCGGGAAGAATGACGCGGCATAAGACTGCGCGAGCAACTCACAGCAAGCCTTGCTGCTGCTGTAAGGATCGTGGCCACCGAGCGCTTCGTCTTCGCGGTAGGGCCACAGCCATTCCTTGTTGGCGTAGACCTTGTCGGTGGTCACCAGCACGCAGGCGCGCACGCAACCGACCTGACGAATCGCTTCGAGCAGGTTCAACGTGCCCATGACGTTGCTGGAGTAAGTACCGAGCGGGTCGCGATAGCCTTCACGCACCAACGGTTGTGCAGCCAGATGCAGAACGATCTCAGGCTCGGTGTCAGCGATGATTTCCAGCAAGGCGCCAAGATCCCGCAGATCACCGCGCTGATCGTTGATGCCTTCGTGCACACGCGCCAGGTCGAACAGGCTCGGCTCGGTCGACGGATCCAGGGAAAAGCCGCTGACTTGCGCGCCGAGGCTTTGCAGCCACAGGGTCAGCCAACTGCCTTTGAAACCGGTGTGTCCGGTAACGAGGACGCGTTTGCCGCGCCAGAAATCCGCACTCAGTCCCATTGCTTCCATGGGGCCTCCCCGCTCTGCCACAGGGCTTCGAGATGGTTCTTGTCGCGCAGGGTGTCCATGGGCTGCCAGAAACCGTCGTGCTGAAACGCCATCAACTCACCGCGTGCGGCCAGGCCGTCCAGCGGGCCGGACTCCCACGACGTCGAATCGCCTTCGATCAGCGGCAGGACCTTGGGCGACAGCACGAAAAAGCCGCCGTTGATCCAGCCACCGTCGCCGCGTGGCTTCTCGGTGAAACCCAGCACCCGGTCGCCTTCGCGATCCAGCGCGCCGTAGCGGCCCGGCGGTTGTACGGCGGTGACGGTGGCCAGTTTGCCGTGAGTCAGGTGGAAATCGACCAACGCGCTGATGTTCAAATCGGAAACGCCGTCGCCATAGGTGAAGCAGAAGGCTTCTTCATTTTCCAGATAGCGCGCGGCTCGCCCCAGGCGGCCACCGGTCATGGTCTCTTCACCGGTATCGATCAGCGTCACGCGCCATGGCTCGCTGTAATTCTGGTGAACGTCCATGCGGTTTTCACGCATGTCGAAGGTCACATCGGAGGTGTGCAGGAAGTAGTTGGCGAAGAAGTCCTTGATCGCGTACCCCTTGTAGCCCAGGCAAATCACGAAGTCGTGAATCCCGTGGGCGGAGTACTGCTTCATGATGTGCCAGAGAATTGGCTTGCCGCCAATCTCGATCATCGGCTTGGGCTTGAGGTGCGACTCTTCACTGATGCGCGTGCCCAGACCACCCGCCAAAATAACTGCCTTCATCCTCTCCCCTCTCGTTCGTCACCGGGCTGCGCGTCGCTTTCTTGAGCATTGCGGCCTTCTGGCTAAACCTTTCTGCCGTTTCGGGCGCAGGGGCAATGACCGCGAGCGCTCGTTTTATGGCGATTTGAGGGGGACTTGCAGGAAACGCGCCAGCTCGGTGCGCTACGTGTCGCAGGACGTGCAGCCATGAAAAAAGGGATGAATCCGTCATCGGAATCATCCCTTTCATCGAGCTGTTTCAACCATTGGCAGCGGTCAGTCCGCCAGCCAGCCATTTTCCCAGTAGCGCAGGTTATCGCCACGCAGCACGTAATCGCGCAGCACCACCTCACGCAACTCGTCGCCCATGCGGTAGCTGGCATCAGGATCGGCCAGGTGCATGCGAATCGCCTGCAGCCACTCATCGGTGGTGTTGGTCTTGACCCGCGTGCACGGCAGATAGCCGCGATAGGCTTCGGTGTCAGTGCAGATCACCGGGTAGCCGCAAGCGCCGTACTCCAGCAGCCGCAGGTTGCTCTTGCAGTCGTTGAAGATGTGGAACTCCAGCGGGGCGAGGGCCAGATCGAGGTTGAGGCTGGCCAGTTTCGCCGGATACACGTCGAGCGGGATCACACCGTGGAACTCGTGCATGTACGGACGCAGATCATCCGGGCACATGCCGAAGAACACCCAGTCGACTTCATTGGCCAGTTCGCGAACCACCTCGGCGATCACCGCCAGGTCGCCGTGGTGGCTGGTGCCACCGCCCCAGCCGACCCGTGGTTTCTTCGACGTGCGCCGCTGGCTGCGCAGGTGGCTCCAGAGGTTTTTCGCGAGCATGTTCGGCACCACACGAATGTCGTGGTGCATGTCCGACAACGCATTGGCCAGGGGTTGAGTCGACACGACCACCCGATCACACAGGCCGATCGCTCGACGCACCATGCGCTCCATGTCCTGCTTGCTCGGCATGTTACGGATGTGGGCATTGCGATGAGGAACGTCGATGACATAGTCATCCAGTTCGAAAATACGCCGGGCGCTGAAGTACTTCTTCAGTGGCGGAATTTCATCGATGGCGTGCTCCGAGTAGCGGCCCTGCAGCACGATCACGTCGGGGGCCTGACGCTCGATTTCGACGATCGACGGCAAGCCGTAGCAGATGCGCCCCTCGACCCGGTTGGCCGCCTCCAGTTCGATCATCGGCTGGCTCATGCGGTAATGGCCGATGGCAGAAGCGTTGATCGGCACCACCAGCACGTTGGGCAGACTCGACCTGGAAAACGCATTCCAGCCGCTCAGCAGGCCCGGTTCGAGGCTAAAGTTGCTGGCCCCGATACCCTGCAGCGCAAGGTTGACGTTGTAGGCCGGATCGCGCGCAATCTGCGGCAGCCAGCGCTGGTAAAACGTATCCTGCTCGCGCTCGTGCTGTTGCTGCTCTTCGCTCGTTGCCACAGCGACCGGGCGCGTGCCCACAGCCAGCCGGGCATGCGGATTCCACACCACCAGATAACCTTCGCGACCGACCCGCAGGCACAGGTCGACGACGTTGTACGCGACCTTCAAGTGCTGCTCGTCGAGCCCCGCGACTTCCTCGAAGACCGACTTGCGAACCATCAGGCAGTCACCGCCGACAGCGCTCAGATCCTGCACCGCCTGCAGCCGGAACATATAGCCCTCCGATTGCATCGGTTGACCAAAGAACGGCAACCCGGCCGGCCCCTGCAAGCCGAGAATCAGGCCGGCATGCAACACCCCGCCGTCCGGGTCGTACAACTTGGCGCCGACCACCCCGACTTCGGGGCGCTGCGCATGATTGAGCAATTCGTCGAGCCAGTCGGCTTGCGTGATCACCGCAAAGGCATTGAGCAGCAAGACGTATTCGCCACGCGCCTGACTCACGGCAAAGTTGTGAATGGCGGCGGGATTGTGCTTTTGCGGGTAGCGCAACACACGAATCAGGTCACTGCCCAACTGTTCCATGCCGTCGAGCCAGGTCAGCGCCTCGGCGCTTTCGCTGCCGCTGTCGACCAGGAGAATTTCGTACTCGGTGTAAGCGGTCTTTTCCAGCAGCGTTTCGACACACCGCTGCAAGGCCGCCGTCTGATCCTGAGCAACAATGATCACCGACACCAACGGGCGTCGGGCATGGCGATAATCGACCCGATTGAGCAGCTCACTGCCCTCGCGTCGCGTCTCGTAGGCAATCCCCAAGCGCTGCAGATGCGCATCGAGCACTCGTGGATTCTGTTCCAGGACACCCGGGTCGGTGAGCCATTGGGACAGATCGAATTTCGATTCGAGCAACACTTCGGCGATGTGCCCGATCACTTGAGTGCCGTCGCTCTCGACCATCCGCCAAAGCAGATCGTGAGGCGCCAGTTGGGCAAAGTCAGACGCCAGCCCTCCCAACTCCAGAACCCGCTCGCGCTTGAACGCCAGCGCCCGCCCGACGTAGGGATAGCTGCGCATGAGGTCGAGGTTGAAATCCGGCTTGAACGCAGGCTCTGCCGACTCGCCATTGCGCAGACTGCCTTCGTCGCTGTACAGACAGGTGAAAGACCGCGAATGCGCGATGCGGTCCGCCATGATCAGCAACGCCGTAGCCACTGGGCGATCACCGGGTTGCAGCAGGTAGAACCAGTCGGCACCTTCCAGTTGTGGCAGCAAGGTATTGAGCTGCTCCAGCCCGTCGTCTTGCAACGGCAGTCGAAACACACGGCCATCCAGCTCCGCTTCGGAACAGGAGGCGGACAGTACCAGCACCAGTTCCGCCGGGTAATCCTGATTGGCGAGGGCCTCCAGCGTCCGCTCCACGCCATCGCGACTGCCTTTGTCGTCGATGATGATCGGCACGATCCGCGGCTGGTGCGACCAACCGGCGATGGTTTCCGGCAGCAATTTGCGCTGGCCTTCGGTCAGCACCCGGCACTCCAGCCATTGCGCGTAGAGTTCGCCGAAACTCAGGCTGTCGACGCCGACGCCACACTCCTGACGGCTCTGCCGGGAACCGAGGGTACGACTCAGCGGCAGCTCTTCCCAAACCCTTGGCGACTCATCCGCCTTTACCAACGGGATATAGCGTACCCAGCCTGGCGCAGGCGCCGACTCACCGCTGCGGACTTTGAGCATTTGCGAGAGCCATTCGCGCTCGACGGCCATCGCATCCTTCATCGGTTGCTGCGCACTCAGCCGCTCCGGATAAAGACGCTCGGCGCTCAGCACGTTGTTGGACACCGCCAGGTTGCCGCGTCGCAGCAGGCAGACATACAAGGCGAAATCCAGGCTCGCGACGAAGCCGCCGCCCTCCTCGGTCAATGCCGGGAGCAGCTCGGCGACGTCCGCGCGGCGAAACAGCGCGTTGCTGAAACCGCCGAGAACGTTGACCGGGAATTTTTCAAAGATCGCCAGTAAATCGTCGCCCTTGAACAGGCCACTGACCGGTGACAGCGAGGTGTTTTCCAGACGCGCAGGCAGGATGATGTCGTTCGCGTCCCAGAGCAGTCGCTGCGCCAGCACCAGGCTGACCTCGGAACGGCGCATCTCGTGCGCCTGCTGCTCGATACAGGCGGAATACAGCAAATCATCGTCACACAGAAACTTGATGAACTCGCCCTGCGCCTGATCCAGGCAGGCTTTCAGATTGCCGACCAGGCCCAACGTGCGCGGGTTGCGCACATAGCGCACGGCAACGCCGGTGTCCGCGCTGACGTTCGAGACAGTGTTTTCGATCTCGACGCCAAGACTGTCATCGCAAACGATGATCTCCAGATGGCCATAGCCCTGGCCGACAGCGCTACGCAAGGCTCGCTCGAAAAAGCGTGGATTGAAGGCGGGAATGACAAGGCTAACGAGAGGGAGTGAATTCACGGCGGGCTCACAGGCGGTACGAGCCCGCTCGGTAAAGCGAGCCCTGGAAACCGCTAAAAAACATTACTTGAAGGATGGAGCAAACGGGCGCTCACGCGCCCGTTAACCGTCAGATCTTGTTGAACAGACCCAACTGGCTGATCTTGCTGAACGCCAACTGCGCGGCTTGCAACATGGTCTGCTGCAGGGTCAGGCGGGTCATGACTTCGGCGGGATCCGAATCACGGATCGAGCCCTGGGTCGTGGAGTTCGCCGTACTCAGGCTCAGGTTAGTCGCGGTTTGCATTTCCAGCGCTTGGCCACGGGCACCAATGGTGGTGACAGAAGCGCCAATCTGGTTGGTAGCGGCGTCGATGTTGCCGAGACCCGACTCCATGACACCCTGAAACTTCTGCTTGGCAACATCATCACCGTCGATCGGCGTATTCAATGCCGTAATCATCTGGCCCAGCGTGTCGAGCACGTTCTGGGTCTGGTGATTGTTCGGCTGGATCGAGAACTGATCGCCAGCGGCCGGAGTGTTGCCCAGCGCGAAAGTCACGCCCGCAGCGGTCGCATTGCCGCCAGCCACGGTGCCGGACGACACGGGTTTGCTGTCCGCAGTGACTGGCGCCGCATACAGATCGAACGCCGTGGCGCTGGTGAACTTGAGCACCGCGCCGCCTTGCGGGAAGGCGTTTGTATAGGCCGACTGGTCGGTGATGGTCGAACCGGTAATCACCGCAGTAGACGGGTTACCCGGGCTGCGCGCGGTGGTGAACGAGTCAGGCTGGGTCGACAGCTGGAAGCTGTGCCCGGCAATGACCGCGTCCGGGTTGGTGTCCCCCGCTTTCAGGTTGATGTTCAGCTTCAGGTCGACGCCACGGAAACTGACCGACTGGTTGGTGCCGGTGGTGTTGACGATCGCGCCGTTCTGGCTGGCTTCGGCCGTCACGTCGTTACCCAGCGCATCGGTGATTTGCAGTTGGGTGCTGCTGACGAAGCTGACGGTGTACGGCTGACCACCGGAGAACTTGGAGTTGTAGGTGGCAACATTGCCAACGGTACCGCTGGACAGCACGACACGGCCGTCATCCACTGCAGGAGCCGTCATGTTGGTGCTGGTGCGGCCGGTGTTGATGGTCTGCTGAAAGGCATCCCAACCGGTGGTGTTGGTGCCGACCGTCATACCGTCGCCGATACCCAGGTTGATCGTGGTCTGGTCACCGTTGTAGGTGTAAGTGCCGTCGGCATTCTGCGAGTACGGCGCGGTATCGGTCTTCGAACCGGAGAACATGTAGTTGCCGTTGGCATCCTTGGAGTTCATCAGGCCCAGCACTTGTTGCTGGATCTGACTCAGTTCCGAAGCGTAAGCCTGGCGATCCTTGTCGGTGCGCGTGCCGGTGTTGGCGGCCAGGGCGAGTTCCTTGGCACGCGCCAGTGCGGTGGTGATGGAATCCAGCGTGGACTCCTGCACATTCAACGAATTTGTGGTGGTGTCGACGTTGGTCTTGTACTGATCCAGCATCGCGGCCTGCTGGCCCAGTTGCAGCAAACGCCCTGCACCGATCGGATCATCGGATGCATTGGTGATGCGCTGCAGGCTGCTCGCCTCGCTGGCCGTGGCGACAGCCTTGTTGAAGTTACGCTGATAGTCCGACGCTTGCGTGCCGTAATACTGGGCGGTGGAAATGCGCATGAATTACGACTCCTTAAAGGCTGTTGATCAGCGTGGCGAAAGTTTCCTGCGCAGCTTTGATGATCTGCGAAGACGCTGTGTAGTACTGCTGATATTTGACCAGGTTGCCGGTTTCTTCATCCAGGTTCACGCCGGACAGCGAATCGCGGGCGCCTTTGGCGTTATCCAGGATCGCCGAAGTCGCGGCGCTGTCGGACTTGCCTTGGGCGGTCTTGGTGCCGACGTTGGTCACCAGCTTGTTGTAGGCGTCAGTCAGGCTGATGCCCTTGCTCGCCGAACCGGTATCGACGGTCTGCGCAGTTTGCAGGGCGACCAGCGATTGCGCGTTGCGGTTGTCCGAAGACGCCGCTCCGGTCAGGTTCATGGTGAAGGTTTCGCCTGGCTTCGGCGTGCCGCCAATGGTGGTCTGCACGGAGAAGGTTTTCTGTACGTTCGGCGTAACGCTGGTGTCCAGCACCGGGTTGCCGCTGGCATCGACGATGCCGACCTTCAGGTCCAGCGTGTTCGATTGACCGGGAACGACTGTGCCGCTGCTGATCACGCCGCCCTTGGCATCCACAAAGGAGTAAGACTGGCTGCCGCCGCTGACCGCACCGAACACCAGCTTGACCGGCGTCGAGTTCTTCAGCGCCGCCTGCATGTCAGCCTGGGCCGTCGGGTTGTAGATATCGATCTTGCTGCTGAGTGTCGGCTGAGTGTAAGTGCCCAGACCGGCCGCGCTGGCAACACCGGTCAACGGACCGGCCGCAGCGATTTTCTTCGGATCGGTGAGCACTGTCTGAATGCTCGCAGCCGCATTACGGGTCGGGGTGATTTTGAAGCTGTCACCGGCGCTCAACGCACCACCCTTGAGTGCAAGGGTGAAACCGTCGATCACTGGCGGCGGGTTGGTCGTGGTGCTGAAGGCGCCCATATCGGTGCCGTCGGAACGCTTGACGGTGTAGTCAGTGGCGCTGGTGAACGTCACTTGATAATCGCTGGTGGTCAGCTTGCCGGTGTCCTTGATGGTGACATCGAGGTTACCGGAACCGGTGCTGTTGCCCGACTGCGCGATGCTGCGCGAACTGACCAGCGCGGCACTGTTGATGTTGTTGAAAATTGCCGCGCCGAAGTCACCGTTCTTGTCGATGCCCTGGGCTTGCTGACTGTTGACCTGATCAGCGATCACCAGCGCCACTCGGCCCAGCTCATTGAGCGACGGGTCAAGGACTTCTTTGCGGTAAGTCAGCAGGCCGCCGATTTCGCCACCGCTCATCGCCGAGGTGATGTCGATGGTGCTCGAACCGCGATCCATCTGGATGGCCATGCGCGACGGATCGTCTTTGCTCGCGACCATGCTCAGCGTGTTGGTGGTGTTGCCGATCACCAGCGGCTGACCGCTGCCGATGTAGACGTCGAAACTGGTGCCACGCTCGACGACCTGTGCGCCGGTCAGTTCGGAGAGCTGGCGTACGGCTTCGTTACGGCTGTCGAGCAGATCGTTCGGTGCTCCACCGCTGGTGGAGATCTCACCGATCTTCTGGTTCAGGTTGGCAATCGAGGTGGCCAGCTTGTTCACCTGGGACGTCATGTCGCCCAGGCTGCCATTGATGGTGGTGTTCTGGTCGTTGAGCTGTTTGGCGATGGTGTTGAAACGACTGGTCAGCGCCTGCGCACCCGTCAGCACCGATTGACGGGAAGTGTCATCGGTCGCCGAGGTCGAAACGCCCTGCATCGTAGTGAAGAATTTCTGCAGCACACCGGTCAGGCCGGTGTTGGTGTCCGACAACATGGAGTCCAGCGGCGTGGCCTGTGCCAGGTAAGCAGCCGATTCGCTGTCGAGCGAAGTAGCGGTGTGCAGCTGGCTTTCCAGGTACGAGTTGTACACCCGGCGCACGTCAGCCAGGGTGGTGCCCGTACCGATGAACACGGTGCCGAACTGCTGCGAGGATTTGGTGCCCTGCACGGTTTGCTGACGTGAATAACCGGCGGTGTCGACGTTGGCAATGTTGTTGCCTGTCGTAGCCAAAGAGGACTGGCTGGCCGACAGTCCCGACATCCCGATATTGAGCAAACTCATGGTTCAGACCTTATACCTTGTGCCTTAAAAAGGCGTGGTGGATACACCCGCCGCAGCGTAGTTTTGGAAACTGCTCATCTGCTTGGCTATCTGCGAAATCTTTGTCGCGTAGTTCGGGTCGGTGGCGTAACCGGCCTTTTGCAACTCGCGTACAAACTGTTCTGGGTTATCGGCAGACTTCACGACATCTTGATAGCGATTATTGCTCTGCAGCAAAGTCACCAGATCGTGGAAGCTGTCCTTGTACGAGGCATAGGAACGGAACTCGGCCGTCTCCTTGACCATCTCGCCATTGCGGAACTCGCTGGTGATCGCCCGGGCCGAATCGCCCTTCCAGTTGCTGCTCGCCTTGATACCGAACAGGTTGTGGCTGCTGCTGCCATCCTGGGCACGCATGACCGATTTGCCCCAACCGGTTTCAAGCGCCGCTTGCGCCACCAGATAACGCGGATCGACGCCGATACGGTCGGCCGCTTCCTTGGCCATCGGCAGCATGGTGTTGACGAATTCGTCGGCGGAGCTGAAGACTTTCTTCGCCGGTGCCAGCGGAATCTGCGCCATGGCGCGACCGTAGACCTGCATTTGCCCGCCGGAAGCTTTTTCGTTCTCGGCGCGCGCCAGCCAGTCGCCGTTGTACAACGGGCCGGCGCCGGTGGTGGCAGCCGTGGTCGCTCGTTGCGGCAATGGGGTGGCGGCCGCCGGCGTAGCCGAGGGCACCAGTCCGGCCAGCAAACGATCAGCCAGTTTCGGCGGCAAAGCCAACCGGCGCTGGTTGATCAGCTCCATGTCATTGCGATGCGCAAGCTGGGTATTCGGTGCGCTCACTGAGCGTGATGCCCACAACGGACGCTCACCATTGAGGCGCGACAACGGGCCGTTGGTAGCAACGGTGCCCGCGGCAATCGGCGTGACCACCGCCGCCGCTTTCGCCTTGGCCTCTTCTTGCTTGGCGGCGGACGCGGCCGCAGCCTCACCCGGCGCCATCGGTTTGTTCTTAGACATCTGGCGCATCAGCACGTCGGCCAGACCGATACCACCACCCTCGCGGGACATGGAAACGGCCAATTGCTGGTCGTACATTTCCTGATACTGCTTGGCCGCCGGCGTGTTGAGCGGGTTGTCCTGGCCCAGCGCTTCGGTGGCTGAACGCATCGACTTGAGCATTTCGCCAAGGAACAGCGATTCGAATTCCTGCGCCACCTTGCGCATGTTCGCATCGCTGTCCTTGTCACCGACCTTGAGCTGGTTCAGGCGATTGAGGTCCGAGTAGGATCCCGAATCGCTGCTGTTGACCAGACCGCTCTTGCGCATATCCATGGTGGTCGGCCTCAGATCACGATCAGGTCGGCTTGCAACGCGCCGGCCTGCTTCAGAGCTTCAAGAATGGCCATCAAGTCACCCGGTGCCGCGCCGACCTGGTTCACCGCCCGCACGATCTCGTCGAGGGTGGTGCCCGGACCGAACTTGAACATCGGTTTGGCTTCCTGTTCGGCATTCACCCGCGAGCGCGGCACGACAGCCGTCTGACCATTGGACAGAGGGCCGGGCTGGCTGACAATCGGGTCTTCGGTGATCGTTACCGTCAGACTGCCGTGGGTCACGGCGGCTGGCGACACTTTCACGTTCTGGCCAATGACGATGGTGCCGGTACGCGAGTTGATGATGACTTTCGCCACCGCCTGACCCGGGTCGACTTCGAGGTTTTCCAGGATCGACAAGTAGTCGACGCGCTGGCTCGGATCGAGCGGCGCGGTGACGCGGATCGAACCACCGTCGATGGCCTGCGCGACACCAGGGCCGAGCATGTCGTTGATCTTGTCGACGATACGTTTGGCGGTGGTGAAGTCGGAACGGTTGAGGTTCAGCGTCAGACTATTGCCCTGGTTGAAACCGCTCGGCACCGAACGCTCCACCGAAGCACCGCCCGGAATGCGACCGGCCGACGGAACGTTGACGGTGATCTTCGAACCGTCGCGACCTTCAGCATCGAAACCGCCGACCACGAGGTTGCCCTGAGCGACCGCGTAGACGTTGCCATCGATACCCTTGAGCGGGGTCAGCAACAGGGTGCCGCCACGCAGGCTCTTGGAGTTACCGATCGAGGACACCGTGATATCGACCTGCTGACCCGGTTTGGCGAACGCCGGCAAGTCGGCACTGATCGACACCGCCGCGACGTTTTTCAACTGCACGTTGCCCGATCCCGGCGGCACCTTGATGCCGAACTGCGAGAGCATGTTGTTGAAGGTCTGCAGGGTGAACGGGGTTTGCGTCGTCTGGTCACCGGTGCCGTTAAGCCCGACCACCAAGCCGTAACCGATCAACTGGTTGGAACGCACGCCGGAGATGCTGGCGATATCTTTCAGCCGCTCGGCGTGGGCACCAAAGGCTGCGGACATCAGCGCCGCAGCCAGCATGAGGCTCTTGAAATTCAACGTAGCCACCTAGAAAGGGAACAGCGGGCTGAGGAAGAAACGGTCGAACCAGCCTGGCTGACTCGTATCGGCAAACGCGCCGGTACCCGAGTAGGTGATGCGTGCATCGGCGACCCGGGTCGACGACACGGTGTTGTCCGTGGCGATGTCATCGGCGCGCACCAGGCCGGCGATGCGCACCAGTTCGTCCCCGGTGTTCAGCGTCAGCCACTTCTCGCCACGCACGGCGATGATGCCGTTGGGCAGCACGTCAGCGACGGTCACGGTGATCGAACCGGTCAGGCTGTTGCTCTGCCCGGACTTGGCGTCGCCCTTGGTCGAACGGTCGGCGCTGTAGCCGGCGTTCAGACTCAGGTCGTTGCCACCGATCGGGTTGTTGGTGGTCAGGCTGGAGCCGAACAACGAGGTCAGACCGACCTTGTTGTCGCTGTTCTTGTCCATCTGCGAGTTGGCATTCTTGCTCGCCTGCGTGCGCTCGTTCAGGGTGATGGTGATGATGTCACCGACCCGGAAAGCCTTGCGGTCGCTGTACAGGTTTTGCTCGAAGCCAGCCTGATAGATCGAACCGTTATTGGCCGCAGCCGGCAACGGCGTGCGCGGCAACACCGGGGCGTAGTAAGGGTCATTGGGCTTGGGCGTCGGGGCGACGCAGCCCGCGAGCGAGACGACCCCACTCAATGCCAGAACAGATACAAAGCGATTCATGACCCTACCTCACGGTGTTGCAGGCGACCTCATGGCCGCCTCATAGACTTGATTACAGATTCTGCGTTACGAACGAGAGCATCTGGTCAGCGGTGGAGATCACCTTGGAGTTCATCTCGTAAGCGCGCTGAGTGGTGATCATGTTGACCATCTCTTCAACAGTGCTGACGTTGGAGGTTTCCAGGGTGTTCTGCAGGGTGGTACCGAAACCGGCCAGACCCGGGGTGCCGACTTGCGGCGCGCCGGAAGCGGCGGTTTCCAGGAACAGGTTGTTGCCCACGGCTTGCAG
This sequence comes from Pseudomonas sp. NPDC085632, assembly GCF_044541255.1. Taxonomy (NCBI): domain Bacteria; kingdom Pseudomonadati; phylum Pseudomonadota; class Gammaproteobacteria; order Pseudomonadales; family Pseudomonadaceae; genus Pseudomonas; species Pseudomonas sp. NPDC085632. The sequence goes on from NZ_JBITSX010000061.1 coordinate 34,066, forward strand.
ACCGGCCGGGTTGATGAAGTCGGCGGTTTGCAGGTTGCCGATCACCTGAGACGCGGCGTTGCCAGCGACAGTGATGGACACCGTGCCGTCACGGCCGACGGTGAAGGTCTGGGCATCGTTCGGAATGACGATGGCCGGCTCCAGAGCGAAACCGCTGGCGTTAACGATCTGGCCATTGGAATCGAGGTGGAAAGTACCGTCACGGGTGTAGGACGTGGTGCCGTCCGGCTGCAGAATCTGGAAGAAACCGCGACCGTCGATGGCCATGTCCAGCGGCTGCTCGGTGGTTTGCAGGCTACCGGCGGTGAAGTTTTTCTGGGTGCCGACAATGCGCACACCGGTACCCAGTTGCAGACCCGACGGCAGTTCGCTGTCCTGAGTCGACTGGGCGCCTGGCTGACGCTTGATCTGGTAGAGCAAGTCCTGGAACTCGGCGCGGTCACGTTTGAAACC